>NZ_JAVXUS010000018.1:0-73951 GCF_032334135.1 Halomonas sp. I1 | reverse complement strand
AGCTACGAGCTACGAGCTACGAGCTACGAGCTACGAGCTACGAGCTACGAGCTACGAGCTACGAGCTACGAGCTACGAGCTGCTCGCATCTCGGCGCTCGCGGCTCGTCCGCTACGAAGGCTTGAAGCTATGTAGCCGCTGCATGGCGTTCGTCCAGTCGCCGGCGGTGGCCTGGGGCAGGGTGGCCAGGCATTCGTCGATGGCGGCGTCGATGGCGGCGCGCTCTGCCTTGCCGGGGCGTCCCAGGACGTATTGGGTCACCTGGCGGGCGTCGCCGGGGTGGCCGATACCCAGGCGCAGTCGATGAAAGCCCTTGTCGTTGCCCAGTGCTCGGACGATGTCGCGCAGGCCGTTATGGCCACCGTGACCGCCACCGGTCTTGTAGCGGGCCGTACCGGGTGGCAGGTCGAGCTCGTCGTGGGCGACCAGCAGTTCGTCGGGCGTCAGCTTGAAGAACTGACTCAGGGCTGCCACTGCACCACCGCTGCGGTTCATGAAGGTGGTGGGCTCGAGCAGGTGCAAGTCCTGGCCGTCCAGGCGGATACGCGCATAACGTCCGAGAAACTTCTTCTCCGGGCGCAGGGTATCGCTGGCGTCGCGAACCAGGGCGTCGATCAGCCAGGCACCGGCGTTGTGGCGAGTGGCTTCGTATTCGGTGCCAGGATTGGCCAGTCCGATGATGGCTTTGACCCGACTCATCTTGGCTGCCTCCAGAAATCGGTGGGCGACAAAAAAAATCAAGCGCCGGAGCGCTTGATTGTGACGCAAGGGCCGCGTCATCGCGCGGCCCTGGGCGGCCCCGAATTACTCGGCGCTGCCCTCGTCCTCTTCGCCCTCGGCGGCGTCGCCAGCTTCGGCATCGTCGTCGTCGCTGCGAACCTTGGCCTGGGTGATGCTCAGCACGGCATTGTCATGGTCTTCGCCATGGGTCAGTGCGACCAGGGTCACGCCGGCCGGCAGGCTCAGGTCGGACAGGTGCAGGGTGGTCCCCAGAGCGACATCGGCGATGTCGACTTCCAGATAGTCCGGCAGGTCCTTCGGCAGGCAGCTGACTTCGACCTCGTTGGAAAGGACGTGGAGTTCGCCGCCCTCATCCTTGATGCTCGTGGCGGTTTCGGCATTCACCACGTGCAGCGGCACGCGCATGGTGATCTCGTGGGTGGCGTCGATGCGCATGAAGTCGGCGTGGGTCACCAGGGGCTTGTAGGGGTGACGCTGGAGGTCACGCACCACAACCTGCTGGGCCTTGCCGTCCACCTCAAGGTTGATCACGGAGGAGAAGAAGGCTTCTTCCTCGAGCGCCTTGTAGAAGGCTGTCTTGTCGACGGCGATTGGTTGAGGTGCCTGTTCGCCACCATAGATGATGGCCGGCACTTGCTCGTTCGCACGACGCAGGCGGCGGCTCGCACCTTTCCCCAGGTCGTCACGAACACTGGCTGTGAGAATGTAATCGGACATGGTATTGCCTCTTGCTTGAAGTAAGGAAGCCATCGTCGTCCGCGACCAGACGGCGATGGTTCCATTCGCTCCGGCGGGCCGGAGCACGTTATCCGCGCGATGCGCTCACGCTGGGCGTCAGTGGAACATCGCGCTGACGGATTCTTCGTTGCTGACCCGGCGGATCGCCTCGGCGATCAAGCCGGCCACGCTGAGTTGGCGAATTCGGCCGCTGCGACGCGCGTGGTCGGACAACGGAATGGTGTCGGCGACGACGACTTCGTCGAGTACCGAGCCGGTGATGTTGTCGACGGCGGGGCCGGAAAGGATCGGGTGGGTGGCATAGGCCACCACGCGGCGCGCACCGTGATCCTTGAGGGCTTCGCCGGCCTTGCACAGCGTGCCGGCGGTGTCGATCATGTCGTCGACCACCACGCAGGTCCGGTCCTGGATCTCGCCGATGATGTGCATCACCTGGGCCTGGTTGGCCTGGGGACGGCGCTTGTCGATGATCGCCAGGTCGGCGTTGAGCTGCTTGGCAATGGCGCGGGCACGCACCACACCGCCGACATCGGGCGAGACCACTACCAGGTCGTCGTAATTCTGGCGCTCGATGTCATCGAGCAGAATCGGCGAGCCGTAGACGTTGTCCACCGGAACGTCGAAGAAGCCCTGGATCTGGTCGGCGTGAAGATCCATGGTCATGACGCGGTCGACCCCGGACTTGACCATCATGTCGGCGACGAGCTTGGCGGAGATCGGCACTCGGGCGGAGCGGACGCGACGATCCTGACGGGCGTAGCCGAAATAGGGAACCACGGCGGTGACCCGGGAGGCGGATGCGCGGCGGAGGGCGTCCACCATCAGGATCAGTTCCATCAGGTTGTCATTGGTCGGCGCGCAGGTGGGCTGCAGGATGAAGACATCCTTGCCGCGCACGTTCTCATTGATCTCGACCGCGACTTCGCCGTCGCTGAACTGCCCGACCGTGGCATGGCCCAATCGGTTATCCAGGCTCTCGGCGACCTTCTGGGCGAGTTCGGGATTGGCGTTCCCGGCGAAAACCATCAATTTTGACACGCGCAGCCACCTTTGCAGTGTTGGGTCTTCAATGTTCGGATCAGTGCCGCTCCAGGCGGGAAATGGCTGGGGTAGCAGGATTCGAACCTGCGCATGCTGATACCAAAAACCAGTGCCTTACCACTTGGCGATACCCCAGCGACCTACCGCACCGGACCGTGTCGCGAGTCGTCCTTCAGGACGCTCGTCGATCCAAGGCATCATGAAGGGGAGAGCGATTCCGGCCTGGCGCCTTGAAGGCATGCCAAGGTTTCGGTATCTCGGCCAGCAGCGCTTCGGCATCTTCTTCCCGTTCCAGTCGGGCGAAGATGCAGGCCCCCGTGCCCGTCAGCATTGACGGTGCCCGTTCGCCCAGCCAATCGAGTGCGCGTGCGACCTCGGGATACAACGTCCTGACCGTCGGTTCGCAGTCGTTTCGCCAGCTCGACGCTCCCCCCTGAAGTGCGCGCGCCATGGTAATCGGGGGGGTATCCCGTGTCAATTCCGGGGCCTTGAAGATGCCTGGCGTGGAGACGCCGATGCCGGGGTGGATGACGACGAACCAGGGCATGTCGAGCTCGACGGGGGTCAGGTGCTCGCCGATACCTTCTCCCCAGGCGGCATGCCCTCTGACGAAGACCGGCACGTCGGCGCCCAGCTCGAGACCGAGGGCGGCCAGGCGCTCCAGTGGCAAGTCGAGGTTCCATAGTCGGTTCAGCCCGAGCAGGGTGGTGGCGGCATCGCTGCTGCCACCGCCGAGACCACCACCCATCGGCAGGTGCTTGTCCAGCGTGATGTGCGCGCCGTTTCGTGTCCCGGAAACGGCCTTGAGTCGATGGGCGGCCCGCAGGACCAGGTTGTCGTCGGTGGGTACGCCCGCCAGGTCGGCATCGAGCCGAATCTTGCCGTCGGTTCGGTGAGCGAATGTCAGGGTGTCGCCATGGCCGAGGAACTGAAAGAGGGTCTGCAGCGCATGGTAGCCGTCATCGCGTCGCCCGATGATGTGCAGCATTCGGTTGAGCTTGGCGGGAGCCGGCAATGTCAGTACTTCCGCCTCAGGCATCCCTATCGAGCTCCGGCTGCCAGCGGGTCACCACCAGGGTGACTTCCAGGTCGTCATAGGTCAGCGTCATCCGGCGCGGCAGCCATAGTTCGCCTGTGTGGGTCCAGTTGCGGTAGACAATGCGCCAGCCGTCCTGCTCGAGCCGTGCCGGGAAACCCAGTTCGTCCCTTTCCATGTGGTGCGGGCGGTCGGCGGCAGGCAGGCCGCGAATCCAGTCGGTCAGGGCGGAGACCGGCAGTGACCAGCCCAGCTCCTGCTCCATCAGGGCCTTCGGGCTTTCGGCTTCGGCTCGGCCTTCGCCGGTGGTCAGCGAAACGCGGCCCTCGCGGCCTTCCAGCACGCTCCGGCCACTGCCGAAGGGACCGCTGAGCAGGATGCGGAAATAGTAGGGGGTCTGATGCCAGTCGAGATTGGCGCTGGTACTGTCCTCGGGAGTGCGCAGGCCGGCCTTGCCTTGCAGCTCCCAATCCTGCAGCTCGGTCAGTCGTTCCTGCTGTGCTTCCCATTGCCCGGAGGCACGCTGCATGTCCGGCGCGGGCGAGCGGCTGGCACAGCCAGCCAGCAGGACCAGCCCCATGGCCAGGCAGGTCAGCCGGATCGAATGATGGCGTCGCATGGTCGCTTCCTTTAGTGTTCGGGCCCGTGCGGGAAGGGCTCATGAGGATAATTCATGGGCGATGGGGTCATTGCGCCAGTTCGGGCAGGCGTTCGAGCAGTTCGTCGATCCGGGGGTGCGTCTCGAAGCGCTGCCGCGACTGCTGGAGCAGCGCCCGTGCCCGTTCGCGCTGGTCCAGGCGCCAGAGTACCTCGATCAGGTGGGCGGCGACTTCCTGGTCGGGCATGCCGGCCCAGGCACGCTCCAGCCAGGGCAGGGCGGCCTCTGGGTCACCCTGGCGATAACGTACCCAGCCCATGCTGTCGAGAATCGCCGGGTTATCGGGGGCCAGGGCGTGAGCGCGCTCGACCAGGTCTCGGGCTTCGTCGAGCCGCCCCTCGATATTGTGGTCTGCCAGGGTATAGCCGAGTGCGTTGAGGGCGTTGGCATTCTCCGGGTCCTGGTCGATCAGGGTTCGCAGGTCGCGCTCCATGGCATCGAGATCACCGTGACGGAAGGCTCGCATGGCTCGCTGGTAGCGCAACTGGGCGTTCTCGGGGTACGTGTCGACCGCTTGGTCAAGCAAGGCATCGGCCTGTGCCCTGGCGCCGGCTTCGTCCAGCAGTTCTGCTTCCAGCGAGAAGAGCCCGGGCGCTTCGTCCGGGTGGCGCAGCCGTTCGATACGCAGGAAGGTGCGGGCATCGCCGGGCCTGTCGCGCTCGAACAGCATGCGGGCGGCGCTGGCCCTGGCGGCCATGAAATTTTCTCCCTCGGGAACCTGGCGGTAGTAGAGGAGGGCGTTATCGGTCTCGCCTTCCTCCTCGGCAATGGCACCGAGCAGCAGGAATACCGTCGGAGGGGTCGAATCGTTGCCGGTCAGGGGGAGGAGAAGGCGACGGGCCGGGTCGGTATGGCCTTCCTCGAGATACAGTTGTGCCAGCGCCAGGCGCAGGTCGGGGCTATCGCCGTGATCCTCGAGCAGCGCATCGGTATTGGCCTCGGCCGCCTCGATATTACCCTGACGCACTTCGGACTGGGCCAGTAACAGGATCAGCCGTGGATCGCCGGGGGTGTACGCCAGGCCGCGCCGCGCCATGGTCTCGGCTCGTGCGGGTGTGTCGGCATCGAGGGCAACGGCGGCACGAATGCGCCAAAGGCTCGGCAGTTCCGGCGTCTCGTCGGCAAGGTCGGAAAGGCGCTGCCGGGCCGAGGCGGTGAGGCCGTTGGCGGCCTCCAGCAGGGCGGTGGCGAGCTCGATGTCATGACGTGACCGAGGGTCGGGTGAGGCGTCCCGGAGTCGAGCCAGCAGCGGGGCGGGTGGCGCACCGGCTTCAAGCGCCGACTCGAGAAAGGGTACGAGCTCGTCGGCGCCGTTACGATCGACGATGTCGAGATGCCGGGCCAGCGCGGTGTCCCAGTCGCCCTTTTGCACAGAGAGGCCGGCCAGCAGGCGAACCGGGGCGGTGTCGGCCGGTGCCAGGTGTTGCCAGCGTTGAGCCGCTTGTTCGAGCAGGTCGGCGTTCTCGCCGAACCGTGCCGCCAGGGCGGCACGCTCGGCCAGATCAGCGGCACCATAGCGTTCGGCGCTTTCGAGGTAGCCGCGGCTGGCGCGACGATAATCTCCACGCTGTCCGGCCAGCTCTGCTACCAGCAGGGTGGAGAGCCCACTGGCGTCGAGCCCCCGTGTAATCGGGGGCGCCTCGGCCAGAGGGTCCTCGTGCGGGGCGTCGGATGGCAATGTCTGGCAACTGCCGAGCATCATCGCCAGGCCAAGAAAGGCGACAGGGTGGCGATGGGCGCGCATCTTGAATAGTCCTCGGGACATGCGAGTCTCGATATGAAGGCCGAGCCGTCAGCATAACGGCTTGTCTTCGTTGGGCAAAGGACATCACGACCAGTGAGTGGGCGCCGTCGACGGATGCGCTGTGGTAGAATGTGGCGCCGTGGCGACGCAATGGGATAGGGTGCCAAGCCATTCCATCACGATGACGACGCCGGCTCACTTTCGCTAAGACACCGACGCATGACGCTTCTTGCCCTGGGAATCAATCACCGTACGGCGACGCTCGAGGTTCGCGAGCGGGTCGCCTTTACGCCGGCGCAGCTCGAGCAGGCGCTGGCTGAACTGCGAGGCCTGCCCGAAGTCCGGGAAGCCGCCGTACTGTCGACCTGTAACCGCACGGAACTCTATTGCGTGACCGACGAAACCGGTGAACGCGCGATATATGAGTGGCTGGGGCGCTTCCATGGCATGGAGGTCGAGGCGCTGACGCACTGCGCCTATCATTTTCTCGATGGCGATGCGGCACGCCACCTGATGCGGGTGGCGGTAGGCCTGGACTCCATGGTGCTGGGGGAGCCGCAGATTCTCGGCCAGCTCAAGGACGCCTATCAGGCCGCACGGCGCGCCAAGGGCATGGGGGGAGAGCTCGAGCGTCTTTTCCAGCATACCTTTGCCGTGGCCAAGCAGGTGCGTACCGAGACCGGCATCGGCCGAAATCCGGTCTCGGTGGCCTATGCCGCGGTCAGCCTGGCCAGCCGTATCTTCGATGATCTGGCGGGTTCCCGGGCACTGCTGATCGGTGCCGGCGAGACGATCGAGCTGGTGGCCCGGCATCTGCATGAAGCGGGGGTGCGCCGGCTGACGGTGGCCAACCGAACCCGTGAGCGGGCCGATCAACTGGCTGCACCGCTCGGCGGTGAAGCGGTCACGCTGGATGCCATTCCCGATGCACTGATCGATGCCGACATCGTGATTACCTCCACGGCCTCGGCACTGCCGATCCTCGGCAAGGGCATGGTCGAGCGGGCCCTCAAGAAGCGCCGGCACCGTCCGGTGTTCATGGTCGATATCGCCGTGCCTCGCGACATCGAGCCGGAGGTGGGAGAGCTGAGCGATGTCTTCCTGTATACCGTCGACGATCTTCAGGAGGTTATCGAGGAGAATCGCCGCCATCGGCAGGTCGCGGCCGATCAGGCCGAGTCATTGATCGAGAGCGGCGTGGGACACTGGCAACATGAGCGCCGATTGCGCGGTGGCGGAGAGCTGATCCGCGACGTTCGTGCCAGGGGCGAGTCGCTGCGCGACGAGGCTCGGGATCAGGCGCTGGCGCGCCTGGCCAAGGGGGAAGACCCCGAGGACGTCGTGCGACGCCTGGCGCATCAGTTGACCAATCGCTTGTTGCATCGCCCCACTCTGGCCCTGCGCGAAGCCGCCTCGGATGACCGCCATGATCTCATGGACGCCGCCGCGACCTTGTTGCTGGACGACACTTCTGACCCATCCCGATAGGACTTGTTGATGAAAGCTTCCCTGCGTCAGCGTCTCGACAGCTTTGCCGAGCGCTTCGAGGAGCTCGCCGCCCTGTTGGCGGATCCCGAGGTGATCGCCGATCAGCCTCGCTTTCGCGACTATTCGCGGGAATATGCCGAGCTCGATGCCCTGGTGGCCGCCTGGCGGGATTATCGTGCCGTGGAGGGTGACCTCGAGGCCGCCGAAGCGCTCGCCGATGATGCCGATGCTGAAATGCGCGAACTGGCCGCATTGGAACGTGATTCGGGGCGGGACAAACTGGAAGCGCTGGAGACACGGCTCAAGCAGCTTCTGGTGCCTCGTGATCCGGATGATGGAGGCAATGTCTTCCTGGAAATTCGCGCCGGTACCGGCGGCGACGAGGCCGCATTGTTCGCCGGCGACCTGTTTCGCATGTATTCCCGCTATGCCGAGCAGCACGGTTGGAAGGTGGAAATCGTCAGCGCCAGTCATGGCGACCAGGGTGGTTTCAAGGAGCTGATTTCCCGGGTCAAGGGCGAGAATGTCTATGCTCGGTTGAAGTTCGAGTCCGGGGCTCATCGCGTACAGCGTGTGCCGGCCACCGAGTCTCAGGGACGCATCCACACCTCGGCCTGCACCGTGGCGGTGATGCCGGAAGCCGCCGAAGTCGGCGAGGTCGATATCGACCCCAATGAGCTGCGCGTGGATACCTTCCGTGCCAGCGGGGCAGGCGGGCAGCACGTCAACACGACCGACTCGGCGATTCGTATCACGCACCTGCCCAGCGGTGTGGTGGTGGAGTGCCAGGAGGAGCGCAGTCAGCACAAGAACCGCGCCAAGGCCATGTCGTTGCTCGCCGCACGACTCAAGCAGGCAGCACAGGATAGCCAGCGTCAGCAACAGGCCGATGAGCGTCGTTCGCTGGTGGGGTCGGGGGATCGCAGCGAGCGAATTCGCACCTACAATTTCCCGCAGGGACGGGTCACCGATCACCGCATCAACCTGACGCTCTACAAGCTTTCCGAGGTGGTCGCTGGTGAAGGACTCGATGATGTCATCGAGCCTCTGATCAACGAATACCAGGCCGAGCAACTGGCCGCCCTGCAACAGGAGGGGTGATGCGCCTGGATATTCTGCTGGTGCAGGCCACCTCGCGGCTTGCCGATGCCGGTTCTCCCAGCGCACGTCTCGATGCCGAGGTGCTGCTGTGTCATGTACTCGGCGTCGATCGCACCTGGCTCTATACCTGGAGCGACCGGGAGACCGGCGTTTTCGAGCAGGCCCGCTTCGAGGCGCTCGTCGCCGCCCGCGAAGCGGGGCAGCCGGTGGCCTACCTCACCGGCGAGCGCGAGTTCTGGGGGCTTCCCCTGCTCACCGGGCCGAGTACCCTGATCCCCCGACCCGACACCGAGACGCTGGTGGCGGCGGCGCTGGCGAGGATGCCCGCTCGCCGCGGTCGAGTGCTGGACCTGGGGTCCGGTACCGGTGCCGTGGCCCTCGCTCTGGCAAGTGAGCGCCCCGACTGGCATGCCGTCGGCATCGATCTCAACCCCGAGGCGGTCACGTTGGCGAGACGCAACGCCGAGCGGCTGGGCATCGCCAATGTCGGTTTTCGGGTCGGCGACTGGTTTTCGACACTCGATACATTCGGTTTTGACATCATTGTCGCCAACCCGCCTTATCTGGCCGACGATGACCCGCACCTGGATCGGGGCGATGTCCGTTTCGAACCGCGCGGCGCTCTGGTCGCCGGCGATCGCGGGCTGGCCGATCTCCACCATCTTGTCGATGCCTCGAGGGGGCGGCTCGCGCCGGGTGGCTGGCTGTTGCTGGAGCATGGTGCCGACCAGGCGGCGGCAATGCGCGAGGTCCTGCGTAGCAAGGGATATCGTGACGTGGCCAGCGAGCGGGATCTGGCGGGGCACGAGCGGGTCAGTTTCGGGCGTTGGCGAGAGGCGGGACGTTGAGAGCCCGGGCTGGAGCCCGTGGGGGCGGCTGTGTTAAACCTGAGGCTAGCAAAAAATGCCATCAGTGGCCGGCTTCGCATGAGTGAATACCAACAATCACCTGTTAAAGGGTGATTTTCAGGTAAAGCTTCTGCCAAGGCGGCAAAGTCCAACGCCCAGCGCGTGTCAGGAAGACAATGAAAACCAAGACTCGCTCGCTAGATCGTATCGACCTCAATATTCTACGTTGCCTGCAGGAGAACGCCCGCATCTCGTATGTGGATCTTGCCTCGCAGGTAGGGCTATCCACCACGCCCTGCCTGGAACGTGTCAAGCGTCTGGAGCGCTCGGGCGTGATACGGGGCTACAAGGCGCTGCTCGATCCGAGAGCACTAAAAGCCAACCTGCTGGTGTTCGTCGAGATCAGCCTGGAGACCCAGTCGCCCGCAGTGTTCGACGAGTTTCGTCGAGCGGTGGCCAAGTTGCCGCAAATCCAGGAATGTCATCTGGTCTCGGGGCAGTTCGACTACATTCTCAAGTGTCGCATTCCCGAGATGTCGGCCTATCGGCAGCTGCTCGGCGATGTGGTGCTGACCCTGCCCGGCGTCAAGGAATCCAAGAGCTATGTGGTGATGGAAGAGGTCAAGGAAGATGTCTCTCTTCATGTGCCCGATATCGAGGAGTTCGACGGCAAGTGAGTCCCATGAATGACGAAGCGCTGCTGCGCTACAGCCGGCAGATCATGCTCGATGCGATCGATATCGAGGGGCAGGAGCGGCTGCTGTCTGGCCATGCCCTGGTGGTCGGCGCCGGCGGGCTCGGCTCGCCGGTAGCGCTGTACCTGGCGGCGGCCGGCCTGGGGCATTTGACGCTGGCCGACGATGACGAGGTGGAACTCTCCAACCTGCAGCGACAGATTGCCCACGGCATGGCCGACATCGGTCGCCCCAAGGCCGACTCGGCCCGTGATGCCGGTCTGGCGCTCAATCCCGATTGCGAGATCGTCGCGCTCACCAGCCGTCTGGACGGTGAGTCCCTGCGTGCGGCGGTGAGTCGAGCCGATGTGGTGCTTGATTGCACTGATCGTTTCGCCAGCCGTTATGCCGTCAACGAGGCCTGCCGGCATGCCGGGGTGCCCCTGGTATCGGGGGCGGCGATCCGCTTTTCCGGACAGCTGGCGGTGTTCGATCCTCGCGACCCGCAATCGCCATGCTATGGCTGCCTCTATCCGCCGGGCGAGGGGAGCGACGATGAACTGCGTTGTGCCGAGAACGGCGTCGTGGCGCCTCTGGTCGGGCTCATCGGCTGCTTCCAGGCGCTGGAAGCGATCAAGCTGGTCAGCGGCGCAGGCAGCGTGCACCGAGGACTTTCCACCTTCGATGGCCTGACCGGGCAATGGCGCCACTTCAAGGTGCCGAGGGACCCCGCCTGTCCGGTATGCAGCGGCTGAATGGCATGGCGGTGCCGCCCCGTGTCTGCCTGTGATACCTGTCCACGCCACCGGTCTCGTCGGGTCATCCACCCATCAAGGGCGGGCCGGCAAGGTTTCCCTGGCTATCTTGGTGGTCGTGATGGTGTTTACTTGACGCCTCTCAGGGGTGGTGTTGATAGGGTGTCATTCGAATTGGAAACAAAAGTCCCTTTTTCAGGCGTAGACAGCTAAAAATAAAGGTGTTTTTTACGCCGTGGACTCGATGCTGTTTCGGAAGACGTTGTTGTTTCGTTATTGAATACTTGACATTAAACGCACTGCTGGTGTCAAACTGAAGCTGTCCCGATCGGCCCAGACCGTCGGGGTCGATGAACAACAACGAGCGCACCGCGCACCGAACAGGCTGACTGTATGAAGACTTCCGCGCTACACGAGCGCCCCGCCTCCTGGTACCGCGATTCCATCGCCGTCGAACTCGATTCCCACGGTTCTCTCGAAGATGACCTGCATGCCGATGTCTGCGTGATCGGCGGTGGCGTCACCGGCTGCTCGGCAGCGTTGCATCTGGCCGAGCGGGGATATTCGGTCGTGTTGCTGGAGGCCGAGGACATTGGCCACGGCGCTTCCGGGCGCAGCGGCGGCCAGATCCTGCCTGGCCTCGGCACCGACATTGCCACGATCGAGCGCGCGCTGGGGCTTCAGAGCGCCCGGCTCATCTGGGAAATGAGCCGCGAGGCGGTACGGCTCACCGCCGAGCTGGTCGAACGTCATGACATTCCCTGCGAACTGGCCTGGGGCTATCTCCATGCGGCGGTCAAACCACGTCATGTCCGAGAGCTGGAGGCGTTTCGCGAGGAACTGAGCGGCAAGTACGGGTACGAGGCGCTGGAGTGGCTGGAAGGAGAAGCACTGCGCGACCATGTGGTGACCGATGCCTATCCTGCTGCCCTGCATGACAGGGAAGGCGGCCACTTGCATCCCCTCAACTACACGCTGGGCCTGGCACGCGCTGCCCAGCGAGCCGGTGTTCGCCTGTATTCGCAGAGTGCCGTCAGAGAAATCCGACGCGGTGAGCCGGCCGTCGTGGTCACCGACAGGGGATGCGTCACGGCCGACGTCGTGGTGATGGGCACCAACGCCTATCAGGCCGGCCTGGTACCGGAACTGTCGGGGCGCATCATGCGCGCTGCCAACTACATGATCGCCACCGCGCCCCTGAGCGAAGAACAGGCCGCCCAGGTGTTGCCTCGCGGCGATGCCTTGTCCGATGCCAACTTCGTGCTCGATTATTACCGCCTGTCGTCGGACCGTCGCCTCATCTATGGCGGCGAGGTCAGCTACGATGGACGTGAGCCTCCGAATCTTCAGGCGCGCATGGACGCCAAGATCGCCAGGCTCTTTCCGGTGCTCGAGGGCGTGCCCATCGAGTACCGCTGGGGCGGTGATGTGGCCATTACCCTCAATCGGGCGCCGGATTTCGGCCGCCTGGATGACAACCTCTTCTACGCCCAGGGCTATTCGGGTCACGGCATGGCCATGGCGGGGCTCGCCGGCAAACTGATCAGCGACGCCATCGCCGGCCAGAGCGAGGGCTTCGATACCTTTGCCGCCATGCCGCATCGACACTTTCCCGGGGGGCGGCTGTTGCGCAAGCCGTTGCTGGTGCTGGCCACCCAGTTCTATAAACTTCGCGATCGCCTCTGAGCGAGGCCACCGACCAACGAAGAGGGCACCTCCATGAGCGATACCATTGCGGCGGACACCGCGAACCAGACGGGTGTGACACCGACGGCGGAGAGGCCGCGGCAAGAGGCGCCGAGTCGCAAGGCTTCTGCCATCGAGCTTCGCGGTCTGCACAAACGGTTCGGTCGAGACACCGTGGCGCTGGATGGGGTCGACCTGCATATCCAGGCCGGCGAGTTCTTTACCCTGCTGGGGCCTTCCGGTTGTGGCAAGACGACCCTGTTGCGCATTCTCGCCGGCCTCGAGGCTCCCGACCAGGGGACCCTGGTGGTGGGCGGCAAGGAGCTTACCGAGGTGCCACCGCACCGGCGCAGCGTCAATACCGTCTTCCAGTCCTATGCGCTCTTCCCGCATCTCTCGGTACGCGAAAACCTGGCCTTCGGTCTCAAGATGCGCGGCCTGCCGGCGGCGGAGCGTAATGCCAAGGTCGATGAGATCGCGGCCTTCATCAAGCTGGGGGACCTGGTCGATCGGCGCGTCGACCAGCTTTCGGGGGGGCAGCGTCAGCGTATCGCCCTGGCGCGGGCGCTGGTCTGCGAGCCGGATGTCCTGCTGCTCGACGAACCCCTGTCGGCGCTCGATGCCGGCCTGCGTGCTCAGCTTCAGGTCGAGTTGCAGCGCCTGCAGAAGAAACTGGGCATGACCTTCGTGTTCGTGACCCACGACCAGGATGAGGCGATGGTCATGTCGGATCGCATCGCCGTGCTCGATGGCGGCAATATCCAACAGGTCGGGGCGCCCGACGAGGTCTATGAGCGTCCGGCCAATGCCTTCGTGGCTCGTTTCATGGGCCATGACAATCTGTTCGCCATTCAGCGCAGCGAAGACGATTGGGTGGAGACTGAAATCGGCCGGTTGAGGCTGGTTCCCGATGAGCAGCGCGATGGTGCCGAGGGATGGCTCCTGGTGCGGCCTGAGACGCTGGAGCTCGGGCCCGAGGTGCCGGAGGGCTACAACCGAATGATAGGCATCGTGCGTGAGCGCCTGTATCGCGGCAGCCGCATCGAATATCGACTCGAGGTCAACGGGCAGATGCTGATGGCCGTGGCCAGCAATCTGGGCCAGCGGGTACATCGGGAGGGCGACGAAGTGACCATCAGCGTCTGCCCGGAAGACCTGGTCAGGGTCGCTGCCTGAGGAGGGTATCATGGCCGAAATATCTCAACACGCGATGCGCCGCAGAGCCGTGGTCGGCGAAATGCGCCACCTGCTGTTCAGCGTCACGCCCGGCGCCGCCTGGATCGTCATTTTCCTGGTATTGCCCAGTGCCTATCTGATGGGCGTGGCCTTCATGACCAACGGCCCTTACGGCCTGCCACAGATGCCTCTGACCCTGGATGCCTTCGAGCGCCTGGCCGGGTTCGGCTTCCTCGGCTGGAGCCCGGGCAATCTCTATACGCTGTTGCGCTCGCTGTGGCAGACCCTGCTCTCCACGACCCTGGTGGTGCTGGTGGCTTATCCCATTGCCTATTACATCACCACCTGTCGAGAACGGTGGCGCCCGATCATGCTGCTGGCGGTGGTGGTACCGTCCTGGACCAATCAGGTGATTCGCACCTTCGGCTGGATGAACCTGCTGGCGCCGGGCACGCCCTTGTCGGAGCTGGCCGAAGGCCTCGGTCTGATCGCGCCCAACATGGGGCTCTATCCCTCCAATTTCGCGGTCACCCTGGGACTGGTCTACAACTTTCTGCCGTTCATGGTGCTGCCGCTCTACGCAGCCTTCGAGAAGCTTGACACCGCCCAGGTGGAGGCCGCACAGGATCTTTACGCCTCACCAATGCGAGCCTTCTGGCATGCGGTCTTCCCGCAGACCCTGCCGGGACTGCTGGCGGGTATCGTGCTGGTGGCCATTCCGGCATTCGGCATGTACGTGATTCCCGAACTGCTGGGTGGTGGCAAGGGCATGATGCTGGGCAACCTGGTGGCCACTCAGTTCTCGGGCGGTTCCAACTGGCCGTTGGGGGCGGCCGGCGCGATCCTGATGTTGATCGCGACCTTCATCGGGCTCTTTGCCATGCGTCGTATCGGCAAGCGCCTGGGTGGCGGTGAGGAGGTGGTGATATGAACAAGCGCGCGTTGAAACGTGGTCTGACCGGCTTCTGGTGGTTGACCCTGTGCTTTCTCTATCTGCCCTTGGCGGTGGTCGTGCTGTTCTCTTTCAATGCCGCCAACAGCTCGGCCAGTTTCTCCGGGATCTCGCTGCGCTGGTATCAGCGCCTGCTGGGCAACGAGCAGATCCTGTCGGCCTTTGCCAACAGCATGGTACTGGCCATTGTTTCCTCGGTGATCGCCCTGGTCATCGGTTGCCTGATCGGCTATGGCATGTACCGCCATCGTCACCGCAAGCTCGGCTGGCTGATCGTGCTGATCTATTTGCCGATCGTGCTGCCGGATATCGTCTTCGGTATCTCCGAGATGGCCTTCTTCGTTCAGGTTCACGAGGCCACTGGCCTGTTGAAACCAGGGTTGGGGACCATGATCATCGCCCATGTGACCTTCCAGATTCCCTTCGTGGCGCTGATCGTCTATTCACGTTTTGTGGGGCTCGATCCGACACTCTTCGAAGCCGCCAAGGACCTGTATGCCACGCCGTTCAAGCGGGTGCTGCACTTCATGCTGCCGACCATCAAGCCGGCATTGATTTCGGCTTTTTTCCTGTCCTTTACGCTGTCCATCGATGACTTCGTCATCAGCTTCTTCACGGCGGGACCGGAAAGCGCGACCCTGCCGATCTATATCTGGGGCGCGATCAAGAAAGGGGTATCACCGGAGATCAATGCCATTGCGTCCTTGATGATCGCCGCCGTGGCCGTCGCCGCCATCCTGAGTCTGTTCTTCAGCCGTCGCCGGCAGGCCTGAGCCGGCATTACCACCATCGAGGGTAACGAGGAGTCCATCATGAAAATCAACAAGACGACACTGGCCCTGTCCCTAGGAAGCCTGGTTCTGGCCGGACAGGTACAGGCACAGGAAAACAAGCTGTACCTGTTCAACTGGACCGAGTACATGGATCCCGCGATCATCGAAGCCTTCGAGGAGAAATACGATGTCGAGGTGGTCCAGAATTACTTCAACTCCAATCCGGAGATGTTCGCCAAACTCAACGCCGGTGGCGCTTCCCAGTACGACGTCATCGTACCGTCGAACTATTACATTCCACGTCTGATCGAGACGGGGCTGGTCAAGGAGCTCGACAAGTCGAAGCTCGATAACCTCGACAACGTCATGGAGCAGTTCGCCGACCCGTCATATGATCCCGGGGCACGCTATTCTGCACCCTATCAGTGGGGGGTGACCGGGATCATCTATAACACCGAGACCTTTCCCGATGCTCCCAAGAGCTGGTCATTGCTTTTCGATTCCGAGGTCAATTCGCAACATCCCTTTGGCCTGATGGGCGATGGCCAGGTCAATATGGGGGGAGCCTGCGCCTATCTTGGCCATGGTTACGACTGTACCTCCATGGAGGCCTGGCGAGAGGCCGCGAAGCTGCTCATCGAGACCAAGAACCGCGATACTTTCAGTGGCTTTACCGACGGTACGCCGGCTCTTCAGCAACTGGCTCGTGGGGTGACCCATGCGGGGCTTTCCTACAATGGCGATTTCCTGTTCTACAAGGGAGAAAACCCTGATGCCTTCGAGAAGATGGAATTCATGATTCCCGATGAAGGTGCCGAGATGTGGGTGGACGCCATGATGATTCCCAAGGAGGCGCCGAATCCCGACATGGCCTACAAGTTCATCGATTTCATTCTCGATGCCGAGATTGGTGCCCAGCTTTCCAACTACAACTACTATGCCAGCCCCAACGCTGCGGCCCGTCCCTACCTTGACGAGGTGTTGACCCAACCCCCGGTCCAGCCAAGTGAAGCGGATATGGAGCGACTGCGCTTCACGCCGACCCTGGAAGGGGAAAAGCTGCAGACGTTCCAGCAGCTGTGGTCGGAAGTGAAGTCGCGTTGATGCGTTGGTCCCTGTGAGATGCGAGCCACGAGCCACGAGCCACGAGCCGAGAGCTCTGGTTGGTGGGGGGAGGGTCTCGCATCTCGCATCTTGCCGCTCGCCTGTCGCGAGCGGCTATCGATGGAACCTGGCGCCCGTATTCAGCAGCAAGGATATTCCCATGAGTAACCGTCAGGAGCTTCCGCTCCTCAACGATTGGTTTCAACAGCACGGCATCACCGAGGTCGAGTGCCTGGTTGCCGACCTGACCGGCATTCTGAAGGGCAAGATCATGCCCGCCGGCAAGTATCTCAATGGTGGTCGCCCGCGACTGCCGGATTCGATCTTCATTCAGACCGTTACCGGCGGCTATCCCGATGACGAGGATACCCAGTTCTGGAATCCCGTGGAACGTGACATGGAGCTGGTGCCCGACCCGAATGCTGTCTACCTGGTGCCCTGGACGGAGGATGCCACCGCTCAGATCATCCACGACTGTCACTACCTGACCGGTGAAGCAGTGGAGCTGTCGCCGCGTCATGTTCTCAAGCGTGTGCTGTCACTGTACGAGGCTCGAGGCTGGAAGCCGGTCGTTGCGCCCGAAGTGGAGTTCTTTCTGGTCAAGACCAATACCGATTCGGATTATCCGCTGGAGCCGCCGATCGGCCGCAATGGGCGGCAGGAAAGCAGCCGCCAGTCGTTTTCCATCGACGCGGTCAACGAGTTCGATCCGTTGTTCGAGGAAATGTACGACTACTGCGAGGCCATGGGGCTGGACCTGGATACCCTGATCCACGAGGAGGGGGCCGGCCAGATGGAAGTCAACTTTCAGCATGGTGATCCACTGACACTGGCCGATCAGGTGATACTCTTCAAGCGAACCCTGCGTGAGACGGCATTGCGCCACGGCATGTATGCCACCTTCATGGCGAAGCCCATGGCGGGAGAGCCGGGCAGCTCGATGCATCTTCACCAGAGCCTGATGGATGCCGATAAGGGCCATAACCTCTTCTCCGGCGACGATGATCAGCCCAGCCGTCTTTTCCACCATTTCATCGGTGGTCTGCAACGTTATCTACCGGCTGCCATGCCGCTGCTGGCGCCCAACGTCAATTCCTATCGACGGTTGCTGCGAACCGAAAGCAGTGGTTCGGCGCCGATCAACGTGGAGTGGGGCATGGATAATCGCACCGTGGGTTTGCGGGTACCGGTATCCACGCCCGAGGCCACCCGGGTCGAGAATCGGCTGGCCGGCGCCGATGCCAACCCCTATCTGGTGATGGCTGCCTCGCTGGCCTGCGGTTATCTGGGCATGCTCAGCCAGCTCGAGCCGCGTCCTCCCATGGTCGGTTCGGCCTGGTCCCAGGGTAACAAGCTGCCCGACGATATCGGGCCGGCACTGGAGCTGTTGCGGGAGTGCAAGCCTCTCGCCGATATCCTGGGGGAACGTTTCACCAACAGTTATCTGGCGGTCAAGAGCGCCGAGCACCGCGAGTACTTCCAGGTCATCAGTTCCTGGGAGCGGGAGCACCTGCTCCTGAGAGTCTGAAGCGCAGCGGGACGGCCGGCATGTCACCAGCTAGGCTGGAAGGGTCTCTTCACCACACCACGGAGGTACTTTCATGCGACCCTTCCTGACCGTAATGGCCGGCGCCTGTCTGCTCGGTGCCGGCAGCATGGCCATCGCCGCCGACGGCGACAAGCTGTATGTGTTCAACTGGACCGAATACATGGACCCCGAGGTCGTGTCGGACTTCGAGGAAGCACACGATGTGGAGGTCGTGCAGAACTACTTCACCTCCAACGCCGAGATGTTCTCGAAGCTTTCGGCAGGCGGTGATGCCCAGTACGACGTCGTAGTGCCCACCGACTACTTCGTGCCCAGGCTTATCGAAGCGGGGCTCATCCAGCCGCTCGACCCTTCCTTGCTCCAGGGGCGCGAGCATTTGATGGAGGCATTTCGGCACCCTTCTTATGACCCGGAGGAACGCTATAGCGTGCCCTATCTCTGGGGCGTGACCGGCATCGTCTACAATACCGAGACTTTCCCCGATCCGCCGACCTCCTGGCGTCTGCTTTTCGACCCGGAAGCGAATCCCGACCAACCGTTCGCGCTGCTTGGCGGCGATCCTCAGGTTGCGTTGGGCATGGCTTGTGCCTATCAGGGGACAGGTTTCGATTGCGTTGGCCAGCAACCCTGGGTCGAGGCAGCGAGCCTGGTCGGCGAGACACTGGACCGTCCCAACTTCACGGGCTTCGTCGATAGCACGGCGGCCGTCGAACAGGTGGCCAGGGGTGTTGCTCAGGTTGCCGTGACCTACAGTGGTGATGTGGATTACCGCAAGGCGGCGTCTCCGGAGACTTATGAGCATCTCGAGTTCTTCGTGCCCGAAGAAGGCTCGCAGCTGGGTGTGGATACGCTGGTGATTCCCGCCCGGGCACCACATCCAGAACTGGCCCATGCCTTCATCGATTTCCTGATGCGCCCCGAGAATGCTGCGCGCTCGGCCAACTACGCCTACTATCGAACGCCCAACGAGGCGGCGCTCGAGCGACTGCCTCAAGCGCTCGCCGAGAGCTCGCGGCTGGAGGACGGTCGTCGTGATCGCCTGGTCACCACGCCACTCATCGAGGGGGAGCAGTTGCAGCTGCTTCAGCAGTTGTGGTCGGAAGTGCGTAGTCGCTAGGCTCCGATCCCGGTCATGTCCCTGCAAGCCAGGCAATGGACTATCCCATTGCCTGGCTTTTGGTGATTATTATATGTCGTAATATTTGCCTTGACGCGGAATGATGCCTATCATCGGCGATATTGTGTTGAATAAAATAACCACCTGGAGGTCTTCATGACAGGCACCTCACCCATGGAACACGTCGCATCCTGGTATGCGGCATCCGCGAACCCTGCGCCGCGGCGTCCTCCTCTGGAAGGAGAGGTCGACTGTGATATCTGTGTGGTCGGCGCCGGCTTCACCGGCATCTCGGCGGCTTTGCACCTGGTCGAGAAAGGGTTCGACGTGGTGGTGCTGGAGGCCTCCAGAGTGGGGTTCGGCGCGTCCGGACGCAATGGCGGACAGATCGTCAATAGCTACAGCCGTGACATGGACATGATCGAATCCCGGTATGGTGCCGAGACGGCCCGGGCCCTGGGCGACATGGCGTTCGAGGGCAATCGTATCATCCGCGAGCGCGTGGCCGATTATGACATCGCCTGCGACCTGCGCGATGGCAACCTCTTTGCGGCCTGCAACGCCAAGCAACTCGACGGGCTACGTGAGCACAAGGCGCTCTGGGAGCGCTATGGCCATCGGGAGCTGGAGTTGCTGGAGGGGGCAGCGGTCAAGCGCGAGGTGAATTCGGACCGCTACACGGGCGCGCTGGTCGATCATTCGGGCGGCCACCTGCATCCGCTCAATCTGGTGCAGGGGCAGGCTGCTGCCTTCGAGTCGCGAGGCGGCGTGATCTACGAACAGACACCGGTAAACCGTCTGACGCATGGTGACCCGGTACAACTGACGACGCCCGCCGGCATGGTGCGTGCCAAACGTGTCGTGATGGCCGGCAATGCCTATCTGCAGGGCGTGCTGCCCGAACTGGAAGGCAAGTCCATGCCCTGTGGTACCCAGATCATCACCACTGAGCCGCTGGAGGAGGATCGCGCCCGAGCCCTGCTGCCGAACGGCATGGCGGTAGAGGATTGCAACTACCTGCTGGATTACTTTCGTCTCACCGCCGATAACCGGCTGCTCTATGGCGGTGGTGTCAATTATGGCGGTCAGGACCCGAACGATATCGAATCGGTGATCCGGCCGAAGATGGAGAAGACCTTTCCCGGCCTTAAGGGGGTGGGGGTCGATCATGCCTGGAGCGGCACCTTCCTGATGACGCTCAATCGGTTACCCCAGTTCGGCGTGCTCAATGACAACGTCTATTATGCTCAGGGCTATTCAGGACATGGCGTGACCTGCACCCACCTTGCCGGGCGCCTGATCGCCGAAGTCATGACCGGTCGCGACGAACGCTTCGATGCCTTCGCCGGTCTGCCGCACCTGCCGTTCCCCGGCGGCCGAATGTTGCGCGTGCCGCTTTCGGCCATCGGTGCCTGGTATTATCAGGTGCGCGACCGCCTGGGGATCTGAAATATTCATGCATGCCCCGGCTCACTCCTCACTCCCTTACCCCGGCAATGACCTCCGGGACGCCTTTCAGCTCTTGGGGCGCAGGTTGTCGGGGTCGTAGAGCGGTTTGTAACCCACTGCTTCGATGCGCAGTGGATAGCGCTCGCCGAAATATTCCATCAGCACGCTGTCGCCTTCCCGGGCGGCTTCCACCGGCAGGTAGCCGAGGGCGATGTTCTTGCCTACCGAGGGGCCGAAGGCGAAGCTGGTCACGTAGGAGCGCCGCCCCAGTGAATCCACCAGCACCTCGCCGCTCTCGGGGTCGAGGAGCGGCGCATGGCCCACGGGGAAGCGGGGGTGTCCCCGGGCATCCAGACGATCTTCCAGGGTCAGGGTGCAGAGATAGGCCGGCTGGTACTGGCGTTCGCGTTGCTCCAGGTAGGCGGCTTTGCCGTGGAAGTCCTCGGCCTTGACCTTGGGACGAGCGAGACCGGCTTCGTAGAGGTTGTAATCGGTGAGCAGGTCGGCATTCTGCAGCCGCAGACTCTTCTCCAGGCGCCGGCTGTTGGCGTAGGTCTCGATGCCTACCGGTATGACGCCCTCGTCGAAGAGCAGATCCCAGAGGGCCAGGCCGTAGCTGAAGGGCACATAGAGCTCCCAGCCCTGCTCGCCCACGTAGGAGATGCGGAAGGCCCAGACCGGCAGGCCGCGCAGCCGAATCTCCCGGGCCGTGGCGAAGGGGAAGTGCTCCTGATCCAGTGCCTGGGGGTCGTCGGCCACTCGCTCGAGGGTGCGCCGGGCATTGGGGCCCCAGACGCCCAGGGTGGCCAGGCCATCGCTGCGGTCTTCCAGGCGCCAGTGGGTCAACCCCTGGCACTCGGCCATGCGGTTGATCCACACCAGGTCCCGGGGCCCGGTGTCGCCACCGCAGACCACCCGGAAGGCATCATCGGCCAGGCGGATAATGGTCAGGTCCGAATGGACGCCGCCTGCCTCATCGAGGAAGTGTGTGTAGATTCCCTTGCCGACGGGCGTCGTACCGCCGATCCTGGCGACCGAGAGGTATTCCAGCAGGGCCTCGGCATCGGGCCCGATGAGGTCGTAGATGGCGAAGTGGGAGAGGTTGATCATGCCCACGTCGTCGGAGAGGGCCAGGTGTTCGGCGTTGGAGACTCGCCAGAAGTGTCGTGCGTCCCATTCCACCGGGCGTTCGGGGATCCGTTCGCCGTAGCGCTCCAGCAGGTGGTCGTTGGCGGCATAGCCATGGGCGCGTTCCCAGCCTGCCGCCTCCATGAAGTGGCCGCCGAGTTCCACCTCGCGGGGCCAGAAGGGCCCGCGACGCAGGTTGCGACCCGATTCGAAGGGCTCGCGGGGGTGGACCGCCGGGTCATAGATCTTGCGGGCGATTTCCTGGCAGCGACCGTAGACGTAGTCCGGGGTCTTCTGTACTGGATAGAAGCGGGCGATGTCGATGCCGTGGGGGTCGAGCTCGGGGCGACCGGTGGTCAGCCAGTCGGCCAGCACCTTGCCCATCCCCGGGCCGTCCTTGACCCAGACCGCTTCGCAGAACCAGAGGCCTCGGGTTTCCGGCGATTCGCCGACCAGCGAGCCGCCGTCATTGGTCACCGAGAGCAGGCCATTGAAGGAGTGCTTCTCGTCCCAACCCAGCTCGCCGAGAATCGGAGTGAGCTCGATAGCCCGCTCGAAGGGTGTCATGACCTGGTCGAGCTCCAGGTCGCGCATGGAGGGCGAGAGCCTTGCCTGATGGCGCTCCAGTATCTCGCCGGGGCGCACCAGCCGTGGTGTGGTGGTCTCGTAATAGCCCCACTCGATCTGCCCCCCCTCGGTGGTGGCGGGGTCGCCGGTGTCGCGTAGATAGGCCGAGTTGCCCTGGTCGCGCAGCAGTGGGTAGCCGATCTCCTTGCCGGTCCCGGAAAAGGTATCGAAGGGGCCGAAGAACAGCAGCGGATGTTCGACGGGCATGAGCGGCAAGGTGGCGCCACCCAGGGCCGCTGGAACGGGGCCCCAGATGCCGGCGGTAAGGATGACCACAGAGGTTTCGATATAGCCCCTGGGTGTCTCGACGCCCTGGACGCGGCCGTCGCGGACATCGATATCGATCGCCGGGGTGTCGGCAAAGGTGGTGAGCTTTCCAGAGGCCTTCGCCATCTCGACCAGCTCGCCGGCGACCTGTTGGGACCGGGGGACCACCAGTCCGGCATCGGGGTCCCAGAGAGCCCCCTGGATCTGCGTCCTGTCCAGCAGAGGGAAGTGCTCGGCGGCCTCGTCGGGACCGATCAGCCGGGCTCGGGTGCCGAAGGCCTTGCCAGAGTCGACCTTGCGAGCCAGTTCCGCCATCCGGGCGTCGTCGTCGACCCGGGCCACCTCCAGGCCGCCGATTCTGGCGTAATGGCCCAGTGCCTCATAGAAGCGCTGGCTGTAGGTGGTGGTATAACACGACATCTTGTCGTGAGCGGTCATGAAGCAGAAGTCCGATGCGTGAGCCGTGGAGCCGATGTCCGAGGGGATCGACGACTTGTCTATTCCCACCAGGTTACTCCAGCCCAGCTCGATCAGATGATGGGCCACGGAGGCGCCGACGATGCCCCCTTGGCCAATGATCACCGCGTCCGCCTGCGTGGGAAAGGTCGCCATGGTCGTGCTCCTCCGTTGCCGCGTGGCCCGAGTGTGCCATCTTCCTGTCAAGCTAATGCACCCCGGCAGACCTGGCTGCTCCATCACGACGCCGGCATGTGTCGTGGCGACAGGCAGGGTCGGTCGCAGACGTCGTCAACCGGCGACAGGCGCGCAACAACTGTGAAACCCCGCCGCAGTGCCTGGAGCGGCGGGTGATGAGGGGCGATACTACCCGACGTCAAAAGCGGCGCAGGAGGCGCCGTGGTCGACCATCGCAGCCGTCTGGAGCGATTCCCAGGATTTCAGCGAGTGGCGCCCCGGGCGCCCGACAACCCGACAAGAGGTGGAACATGAGCAAGTCGATCATGGTGGGGAGCGTCCTGGCGGTACTGGGTCTCGGCGGCATGGCCTTTGGCGCCTGGCAGGTCCAGGAAAGTCGTCAGCCCCGGTTTGCGGACATCACCGGGGTAGAGCCTCTGACTCGCACCGTGGAGACCCCGCGGGAAGTGTGCAAGGACGTGGTGGTGCAGCGCCAGGCACCGACCCGTGACCCGCACAGCGTGGTCGGCACGGCAGCCGGCGCCATCGTCGGAGGCCTTCTCGGCAACCAGATCGGTGGGGGAAGCGGCAAGAAGATCGCCACCGTGGCCGGTGCGGTCGGTGGCGGCCTGGCGGGACGAGAAGTCCAGCGCCGCGTCGAGGCCGGTCAGACAGTCAGCACCACCGAGCGACGTTGCCAGACGGTAACCGACTCCCGTCAGGAAACCACCGGTTATGAGGTCAGTTGGCGCTACGACGGCCAGGTGCATACCAGCCGCCTGGATCGTCGCCCCGAGGGCGAGACGGTCCGTGTGGTCAACGGTGAGCCACAGTGGAGCGAGCCTCGGACTCAGGGGTAAGCGTTCTCGATACTGGAGGGCGTGGTATATCTTGATCTGCTATGCCTGATGCTAGGTGGACGTCGATATAGCGCTCTCTGTCGGATGTGTTGGCGACTCGTACGATAACCTGTACGGTCCTGTCGGTCGCAACATGAAGGGGTGACGCCCTATGCCGCCTTCAACAAAGGACTCCCCAAGGCGACGAAGAAGGGGCCCAGGAAAACGGCAGAAAACACTGCTTAACTATAGGGAGCCCACGAGGGCATGTGTCAGGCGAATACCATCACTGTACACTGTCTAACGTCGTGGCTTTCCGGCTCCATGCCTTTGGAGCCGGATTTGTTGGTCCGAAGAGATGAAACGCCTGGATACCTATTGGTATCCCTTATGAGAAACTCTATACTCGATACCTGAGGGTTCTAGAGGCTATCTTCTCTCGATGCTGATCTCTTTATCAACGATATCGCCGTCGATGACAATGGGGGTGTCATCTAAGAATAGAGAACAGTTTCTCATGGGAATGTCCAAGTGACAGGCCGTGTCATTTTTTCCACCCAGCTCATTGTTGGGGCCTGTCGAGAACATCACATTTCCATAAAAACTTCTAGGTTCCATTCCCATGCCGCCGGGAAACTCTCCGGGCACCATTCGGTGCCATTCGGCATTCCGGTTCATTCCCCATCCCACATGGCTCATGCCGAAGCCCCGTTCATCATTGAAGCTTGCCATGTAGGACTTGACTATCTCGGCTTCCAGCCCGCCTCGGATATCCGTGATCCATCCCTGTTCAATCGTGTATGTAATGGGTTCTCGAACATAAATGCTCTGTGGGAGAAGGATGTCACCTGGTGCCACTACGATGGTACCGTTCACCCCGTCATCATCCCCCCCTGTGAACACGAAGCCCGAGGGCCAGTGATCCCAACGGCCTGGTTCATCGGTACAGGCATACTCGGTAACGGTCGGATAAGTATTCAGTTGATAGGTAACATCCGTACCATGCGGTGAAGTGATTCGCATCGCCTTGGCTTTTGACAGGATCTCACCGGCAACCTCCACCTTTTCCTTCAGCTCCTGGCTCGGGAGCATCCTGGCCAGAAGCTCTGGAGGCTCCACGGCCGTGAGGACACGGGTACCTGCTTTTTGTATTGCCATTTGCTCGGGAGAAAAGAGCAAAAATAGGCAATCAATGAGCATATCGCATTTTTTTAAGGCTTCTACGGCTTCTGGCATATCGGCGAGGCCGTTAACCCCGACAGCCCATCCTCCAGTGGGCAGAGGGGCGGGTAGGCGCATATGGTACATCTTGGCGCCGAGCCGTTGGCCCGCGGCCATGAAGGCATCTGCATAGTCGATTCGCTCATTGCCTTGAGTGAGAACAGCGACTTTTTCTCCCTCATGGACGCCTGACATCTTGAGTTGATGAAGGCAGATTTCCGTAAAGCTTGTATGGTCCATGTGATGACCTCCTGAGTGATTGTTCTGAGTGGCCAGTGTTGACTTGATATATAAGTCTCAGGGCCAATGGCATCTGTGTGGCTTGAATCACTACTCGTGAAGCGCCAAGGCTGATATGGCGTGATTCCGTTCATGATGGATGCTGGGGGGAGGGGGGGAGTACCCCCTCCCTGTGTTTGTGGCTGCAGGTAAATCGTTGAGTGCGCCGATGTGGCTAGCCAGCGATGCTTGGTGATTCACGCCATCATGGTGTCTTTCCAGGAGAAGCTGAGAGTCCTTCATAAGTGGGAGACTCTTTCTTTCCCTTATTTCTGGAGAGCTCGTTGTCGACGGCCTGCATGAACGCATCGGCAGACGTTCGGCAAGGCTGAGTCGCCAGGCTCACTCCGACGAAGAGCGCGCTGGAAACGATGATCCCCCATACTCCAGCGGGGAGTCCCAGGAAGGAGTTGCCAATGGCGTAGATGAACAGTACGAAGGCACCGGTGCCCAGCACGCTTACCAGAGTGCCGGCGGCGGTACCGCGCTTCCAGTAGAAGGCACCGATGATCGCCGGCACCATGGCCACCAGTCCGGAAGAGGCGGCTACCGACAGTACCGCGATCAGATCGAGCTCGAGTTCGGCGAAGCCCAGTGCCAACAGGGCGATCATCGGCATGACGATCTTGCCGACCAGCAACTGGCGCTTCTCGCTGGCACCCGGTTTGACATTGGCATATACGTCACGGGCCAGCATGGAGGAGAGGGTCAGCATGATCGAGTCGATGGTGGAGACCGCCGCGGCCATGATGCCGATCATCACGATGACACCCAGTACCGGTGGCACGAATTCGGACGCCAACAGCGATGGTGTGGCCAGATCGGCACTTTCCAGATCGGGGAAGGCGGCCAGAGCCGAGAAGCCCCACAGTACTGACACCAGGGTGTAGATGAAGCCAAAGACCAGAAAGCCGATCAGCATCTGGCGCATGGAGCGCAGCGAGGCGGGCATGAACAGCCGCTGGCTGACCTGGGGATTGGACAGACTGAAGAAGAACCAGGGAATGGTCAGGCCGAGGAAGGTAATGAAGCTGAACAGACCAGTGCCGGGTACCGTCAGCGACTGCGGGTGTTCGGTGGCCAGCGTATCGAACAGCTCGGTGAAGCCGCCGAGGCCTTGGATGACCAGGAAGGCGACCAGGGTCGAGGCGACGATCATCATGATCGCCTGCAGCGAATCGGTCCACATGACCGAACGGATGCCCGCCACATAGGAGAAGAAGATCGCGATCGCCGTGGCGAGCATTACCCCGGTGGTGAATGGGATGGCGCCGTTGGTCGTGCCCTGTAACAGGTAGCCGACGCCTGCCAGCTGTACTGCCGCATAGGGGATCAGGAAGAGGCAGCTGGCGATCGACACCGCCATGGCGACTCTTTTGCTGTTGTAGCGATGCCCCAGCATCTCGCTTGGGGTCACGAAGCCGAACGTCTTGCCCACGGCCCAGAACTTCGGCCCGAAAATAGCCACCAACGAGACACCCGCAAAGTAGATGATCTCAAAGCCAAGGGCGCCCACGCCGCCAGCGTAGGTAAGCCCAGCCAGCCCCACCATCATGAAGGCGCTGTAGGTGGTGGCACTGTAGCTAAGCGCCGATACGAAACCGTTCATCTGTCGGTTGCCCAGGAAGTAGCCCGACATGCTCTCCGATTTGCCTTGGCGCGACAGGATCGCAATTCCTACGGCAATCAAGAGGTAGATGGCGATGGACCACCAGATCAGTGACTCAGTCATTGCCGTGCTCCTCGAATTCCTTGGTGATGAATAGGTTCAGAGCGATGACCGCGAGACCGGCAACCGTCCAGAACAGGAAGCTGCCGTACCATGCCTGCACATGGGTCAACAGCGCGTAGGGCACCAGGTAGCAGAGCAGGACCACTGCCCAGACTAGCCATATCCACTTGTTTCTTTTCATGGAGAACCTCGTCTTGTTGTTGCGCTAGGGGTGTGTGGATGGGTTGTTGTTGTTCTGGCGAATCGCTTCCACGTGAGAAGCGACGTCCTGCCAGGGAGGTTGGTCGGGTGCAAAGCGTGCTCGAAGGTAGGCCGTCAGAGTGATGACCTGGGAGTCGCTGAAACTGTCGGCGAAACCGGGCATATTGCCGAGACCGGGTATGTGCTCGGCATGCACGCCACCCAGGATTGATTGGATGACGTTGTCGGGTTGCTGACTATGCAGGTTGGTGTTCAGTGCCAGTGGGGTCTTGGCACTGGAGAATGAGGGAACACCGGTGTCCGTATGGCAGGCGGCGCAGGCTCCTTCGAACAGTCGCTCTCCTTCCGTCATGTCACCAGGGCCGCTCTCGGCTTCAGCGATGCGCGCCGCTGCATTGGCTCGTACGGCCTCGCTATCGCCCGCCGGTGCACCCATCTGGACCGCTACATAGTGAGCCAGGGCGCGCACGTCATATTCGGGAAGCTCTCCCAGACCGGCGACCACTGGCGCCATGGGGCCCGAGGCCACGCCATGCAGTGGCGTGGCGCCGTGGCGCAGATAGTCGTATAGAGAGGCCTCACTCCAGGTCACCGGCGACTTGGACTGCTGGTTGAGGGGAGGCGCCTCCCAGCCGTCCACCATGGCGCCTGATAGAGCGTATTGGCCGCTACGCTCGGCACCCATGGCATTGCGTGGCGTATGGCAGGCGCTGCAATGCCCCGGGCCCTCGGCGAGATAGGCACCACGGTTGTAGAGGTCGCTCTGGGTGGGGTCGGGCTCGAAGGGGCTGGGGTCGTGGTAGAGGGCGTTCCAGCCGGCCATCAACTTTCGGATGTTGAACGGAAAGCTCAGTGCATTGGCTGGCGTTTCGGCACTTACCGCGGGCTGTGCCATCAGGTAGGCGTAGAGCGCCTGCATGTCGGCATCACTTATCTTGGCAAAGGCCGTGTAGGGAAAGGCCGGATAGAGATGACGACCATCGCGGCCGATGCCATGACGCATGGCGCGCTCGAAGGCCGCGTAGGACCATCGACCAATCCCCGTCTCCTCGTCGGGCGTCAGGTTGGTGCTATAGAGGGTGCCGAAGGGAGTCTCGAAAGGGCGTCCGCCGACGTTTTCGCGCCCCCCCTCGGCGGTATGACAGGCCGCACAGTCGCCGGCGGCGGCCACCAGGCGTCCGCGTTCGATGGTTTCGGCGGAATACAGGTTGGTCGCGGGACGGTTGATCGGTGCGATGGCTCCCTTCCAGGGCCAGGCCATGACCGCCGTGCCGGCGACCGCGGTCACGGCCGCCGCCTTGAGCCAGCGTCGCCCGGGGCGCCTGGCCGGTCTATCGGGGGCCTCTTCTCCCAAGGGATTGGTCTGGTCCTTGAGAGCCTCACGCACGCGGCCAGCGGTGAAAGGGGGCTGTCGGAAGCGCACGCCGGTGGCATCGAACAGCGCATTGGCGATTACCGCCACGCCGGGCGCTAAATTCGCGTCGTTGAGTGACGCCGGCAGTGAGGCCGCCGCCGCGTCGTCAGCGCTCTGCCTGTTTGGCATGCCGGTACGGGGCGCCAGGGCGCCACCGGTTGTCAGATCGACATGGTGGGCGCCTTCGCTGCCATCGCCCCACTCGTCGAAGGCCGGCTCATGACCCAGCAGTGGGCGAGCGCTACCCAGCACTCGGGCCTGCAGTGTTTGCTGCAAGCGATCCGTATCTACCTCGGGGCCGGCGTCCTGGCCGGCCACCAGTCGGGTCAGGGTCACATCACCGGTGATCCGGTTGACCTCTACGTCGGCGATCCAGGCCGAACGGACGCCTTCCGGGATGCGTTGATGGCGGTCTGGCACCTGGGCATAGGCGAAGCCGCGACCGCGCAGCCGATCCGGGGTCGTGGCGGCAGCTGGCGACGGCAGCTCACCCCACCGGGCGCGCCGTGACACTGAATCGATCAGTTCGATGCCGCGGGCATCGTCGAGGTGGCGTAACCGCAGCACCAGGGGGTCTTGACCACTGCCGTGGGCCACTTCATCCAGGAAGGACTCCCGGGCAAAGGCCTGCTGAATCTCAGTGAGGTCCTCGTTGTGCCGACCGGTGCCATGATCGTCGCGGCGGGTCTTAAGGTGGGCATTACGGAAGGCATAGGGCGAGAAGGGTGATGCTCCGTCTGTCCTGGTTCGCCTGACGGGATGCCTACCGCTGAGCCACAGGCCCACGGCGGCGATATCGCCTGGGGCATGTGCCTGATGGAAGCGGTAGTCGGTAATATCGCCACTTTCCGACAGGTTGGCGCGCAAGCTCATGTGCTGTGCCTGGCCCAGGGCATGCACGTCACGGGCGTAGGTGGCATCCAGCCATACCGCCACGGGGCAACCCAGATGCCGAGACATCAGAGCTGCATCCACCGCGGCGTCATCACCGCAGTGGCGACCCAGGCCAGAGGCACGCGCAGGGGTAGTGCCATAGAGCTCGATCCGCTCGGTCGGCAGGCCGGTGAGCGTCATCAGGTCTTGGATCAAGGCCTCCGGAGTGACGGTTGCCCCCTGCAGCATCAGGTATTGACTGGAACAATCGGCCACCACCCAGCCGGGGGCGTCTCCCCAGTGCAGGCGACTCGGCCAGCCATAGTCATGTCGGTGGACCGAGGATGACTCACCATGGCCCGCCGCCAACTCCTGGGGTGATGCCTCGGTTGCCATGGGAAGCGATTCGTTGTCGCCTTGGCATACGCGGGAAGTCGCCTGCCATTCGAGCCTCAGGCGACGCGCAGCGTCTTGCACAGCCGTCAGGCTATCGGCCACCACGCCCACGAAATTGCCCTCGACGACGATCTCGATCCGCCCTGGAAGGCCCGCCACACTGGTCCGGTCCACAGCCATCAGCCGATCGCTGACGAAGTGCTCGCCGTTCCAGCCATAGTGAGGCGGCCGTACCGCTATGCCGACACGCTGGGTAGGCGCGGCGGGTGCTGTCCGTTCGGCCTGGGGGGGAGGGGGCTGCCGATCACTCATCAGGCGCCTCCGGTGATTCGGCGACGTTGATTGCCACGGCGCGATGCGCCGCCTCGAGGATTTCCACGTGAGTGCCACAACGACAGAGGTTGTACTCGAGAGCGGCCCGCAATTGGGTCGCCGATGGTCGAGGAGTGTGATTAAGCAGGGCGCGCAGGCTGATGATCATGCCATTGAGGCAGTAGCCGCATTGGGCGGCCTGCGCATCGATGAAGGCGCGCTGGACGGGGTCGAGACGATCTTCGCCGGTCAGGCCCTCCAGGGTAAGAATCTCGTGCCCGGCCGCGACCGAAACCGGCAGCACACAGGCACGGGCGGCCATGCCATCGATCAGCACACTACATGCCCCGCACTCCCCCAGGCCGCAGCCGTACTTGGGGCCATTGAGCTCCAGGTCATTGCGCAGGACGTTCAGCAGAGGGGTGTCCGGCGGTATTGCCAGCTCGTATGAGTGGCCATTGACAGTCAGGGAAGTCGCTTGGGTCATAAGGACTCGTCGTTATTCTTGGTGTTGTGCATTTCTCGGGGAAGACGCCCAGGCCCTTTTTCATGGCGTCCCATTTTGGTGCATAGATTCGCCTGTTGTTCTCTGTCTGGTGCAGAGGACGCTTCTTTTTATATGGTGTACACCATTATTTTCTGGTCTTTACACATATAGCACCTTGAGTCTTACCTCTGCAAGCTCTGATGCATATCATTCATTTCCTCCTAAAAACGCCTTTTGTTGGGGGTTGTTGATGTGATGTAAGTCAATCTGCCTCCCGGGGTGACAAGCAGATAAACAGTGCTTGACGTCAAAATAAATGGTGTATACGTTTTAATTGAGCATCATGTTACCCAGGCGCATGACTCGCTATGGAGCGGTCATCCGACGAGAGCTGGCTTTGCGCATGATGAGCATCGAGGAAACCAATAAAGCCCAACAGGTGGAGTCAATGACCAAGAGCCGGAAAATCGCTGTCATCGGTGCGGGCCTCGGAGGCGCTGCGGCGGGAGCCCTCCTTCAGAAGGCTGGATATGACACAAAGGTATACGAGCAGGCACCAGCCTTCTCGCGGCTGGGCGCCGGTATTCACCTTGGCCCCAATGTCATGAAAGTGATGCGTCGTATCGGGATCGAGGATCGGCTCAATGCCATGGGCTCCCATCCCGACCACTGGTTCAGCCGCGATGGCAACAGTGGTGAGTACCTGTCCCGCATCCCGCTCGGTGATTTCGCCCGCAAAGCGTATGGCGCCGCCTATATCACCGTGCATCGCGGCGATCTGCATGAGCTGATGGTCAGTGCCCTGGATCAGGATCGGCTCTATTTTGACAAGCGCCTGGTGGATGTCGACGACAGCGGCGGCAAGGTGACCCTGACCTTCGCCGACGGCACCAAGGATGAGGCCGATCTGGTGATCGGTGCCGATGGCGTCAATTCACGCATCCGCGAGAAGCTGCTGGGCCCCGAGGCGCCCATCTACAGCGGCTGGGTCGCCCATCGCGCGATCATCTCGGCGGAGAAGCTCAAGGCCTATGACCTCGACTTCGAAGCATGCGTGAAGTGGTGGTCGGAAGATCGCCACATGATGGTTTATTTCGTGACCGGTGACGAAAAGGAGTACTACTACGTCACCGGCGTGCCCGAGCCAGAGTGGAACCACGGCTCCTCCTTCGTGGATAGCTCTCGTGAAGAGATGCGCAGGGCGTTCGAAGGCTACCACCCGACGGTTCAGGCACTGATCGACTGCACCGAGACGGTCACCAAGTGGCCGCTGCTCGAGCGCAACCCGCTGCCGCTGTGGCATGACAATCGCCTGGTGCTGCTGGGCGATGCCTGCCATCCGATGAAGCCGCACATGGCTCAGGGCGCCGCCATGGCCATCGAGGATGCCGCCATGCTGGTGCGCTGCCTGGAGGAGGTTGGCGCCAGCAATTATCAGGATGCCTTCGAGCTGTACCGTGCCAATCGCTTCGAGCGCGCCTCTCGAGTGCAGAAGGTCTCCCACGACAACACCTGGTTGCGTCAGGACGAGGACCCGGCCTGGGTGTTCGGCTATGACGTTTACGAGGTGCCCCTCAAGCAACCACAGCGGATCGACGAGAGGAACGCGGTATGAGCAGCACCTACCTGTATGGCGCCAACGTTCAGGCCAACGGCATTCGCCAGCACTATTTGCGCTACGGTGGCGAGGCATCGACGACCCGCCAGCCGCTGGTAATGATTCCGGGTATCACCAGTCCCGCCGTGACCTGGGACTTCGTGGCCGAGCGTCTTGGTCGACATTTCGATACCTATATACTCGACGTGCGCGGTCGCGGTCTCTCCTCGAGTGGCCCCGAGCTCGACTACGACACCGATAGCTGTGCCGATGACGTGAGCGCTTTCATCCAGGCTCTGGGATTGGAGAATGTCATTCTTGCCGGCCACTCGATGGGCGCCCGCTTCGCCTTGCGTGCCCTGTCCCGAGGCGCCAGAGGCATCGACAAGCTGGTGCTGATCGATCCGCCGGTCTCGGGGCCGGGGCGCCGCGAGTATCCCAGTCAGTTGCCCTGGTACGTGGATTCGATTCGCGACTGCATCCGGGGGGCCGATCTCGAGACCATGCGACGGTATTGCCCGACCTGGGGCGAGGAGCACCTCCTCCTGCGCGCCGAGTGGCTGCATACCTGCTACGAGCCGGCCATCGTCCAGGCCTTCGAGGAGTTCCATAGCGTGGATATCCACCAGGATATTCCCGGTGTGACGGTGCCGACGCTGTTGATCCGTGCCGGCAAGGGTGGAGTGATTCAGGATCAGGATAGTGCCGAGATCCGCGACCTGCTGCCGTCAATCCGCATCACCACCGCCGACGGGGCGGGACACATGATTCCCTGGGACGACTACGAGGGCTTCTTCGCCGCCTTCGAAGACTTTCTGGGCACCGAACTCTGAGGGAGGCCTAGCGCCATGAACAAGACATACCGTATCGGCCAGATCGTGCCCAGTTCCAATATCACCATGGAGACCGAAATTCCTGCCATGCTGGCTGCGCGGCAGTTGATTCGTCCCGAGCGCTTTACCTTTCACTCCAGTCGCATGCGTATGAAGACCGTCAGCAAGGATGAGCTGGCCGCCATGGACGGGGAGTCCGATCGCTGTGCGCTGGAGCTCTCCGACGCGGCAGTGGACGTGATGGGCTATGCCTGCCTGGTGGCGATCATGTCCATGGGGCCGGGTTATCACCGCGAATCCCAGCGGCGCCTGCGCAGTCGCACCGAGGAGAACGGTTGCGATACCCCGGTGGTCACCAGTGCTGGCGCCCTGGTGGACGCCTTGGAGGTCATGCGCGCCAAGCGCGTCGTCGTGGTGGCCCCTTATATGAAACCCCTGACCGAGATGGTGGTGGATTATATCCGCCAGGAGGGCATCGAGGTGCGCGACTACCGGGCCCTGGAGATACCCGACAATCTGGAGGTGGCCCGCCACGATCCGGCCAGGCTACCGAAGATCGTCGCCAGCCTGGACCTGAGCGAGGTCGACGCCATCGTGCTGTCGGCCTGTGTGCAGATGCCCTCGCTGGATGCGGTCTCCAAGGTTGAAGCACTGAGCGGCAAGCCGGTGGTCACCGCGGCCATTGCGACTACCTACGCCATGCTCAAGGCCCTGGATCTCGAGCCGGTGGTACCGGGGGCCGGTGCTTTGCTGTCGGGCGCCTATTGAGGGGGGCGAGATGACACAATGCACTCAAGCAGCCAGTGACAACTACAAGGGCGTCTGGGATGGCCGGATCGGCTTCGGTGACAAGGCCGCCCTACTGGTCGTTGACTTCATGCAAGGATACACCACGCCGGGCTCGCCGCTCTATGCTCCGGGTGTGGTGGAAGCGGTGGCCAGGATGCCGGCGCTGTTGGCGGCGGCGCGCGAAGCCGGCGTGCCGGTCATCCATACCAATATCCTCTACCTGGCACCGGACCAGCGTGACGGTGGCATCTGGGTCAAGAAGGCGCCGGTGATGCGTGCCATGGTGCCGGGCAATCCCTATGCAGAATTCTGCCAGGAGGTGAGTCCGTCCGACGATGAACTGGTGATGACCAAGCAGTATGCCAGCGCCTTCTTCGGGACCTCGCTGGCTTCGACGTTGGTGGCCATGGGGGTGGATACACTGATATTGACGGGTTGCTCGACCAGCGGTTGTATTCGAGCCACTGCCGTGGACGGGCTTCAACACGGCTTTCGCGTGATGGTGGTGCGGGATTGTGTCGGCGATCGCCACCCCGCGCCCCACGAGGCCAACCTGTTCGATATCGACAGCAAGTACGGTGATGTCATTGGCATCGACGAAGCCATTGCTTACCTGAACTACTGATCCTCTAAGGGAGAATAAAAATGAAGATTGGTAAACTGCTCGCCACCGCCACCCTTGCCGTGGGCATGCTGCTGGGCTTGTCCGGCCCGGCCCTGGCGAAATTCCCGGAACAACCCATCACCATCGTGGTGCCCTGGCCTGCAGGCGGCGCCTATGACTTGGCCGCGCGGCTGATAGCGGAAAAACCGCCGGAGAACCTGCCGGTGTCCATGGTCGTCAACAACGTCACCGGCGCCGCCGGTTCCAACGGCGTGCGCCATGTGGCCCAATCCGATCCGGACGGCTACACCATCGGCATGATGGGTACCCACGCCATCGCGCAGAGCTACATGAACGCCAACGCCACCCCTCTTGAGGACCTGGAGCCCCTAGTGTTCATCGGTCCCGAGCCGTCCTCCCTGGCGGTAGGAAACGACACCGGCATCGATAACATCAAGGAATATCTGGCACAGCTCAAGGACCAGCCTGGTTCCATTATCAACGGCAACGATTCCCCCGGCGGCTTTTCCTACATCGCCGCCACTATGCTGGAGAATCACTTCGACGTGAAACTCAGCAAGATCCCCTATCAGGGCTACGCCCCCACCGCGTCCGCCTTGGTGTCCGGTGAAGTCATGTCTACAACCTTGCCGATTCCCCTGCTGGCCGAACAGCACAAGGCCAGCAAGGTAAAGATCATCGGCGTCGCCGCCGAGGAACGTCATCCCTTCGCGCCGGACGTACCCACCTTCAAGGAGCAGGGCTACGACTTCATCGCCGAGGACTTCTACATACTCTACTTGCCCAAGGGCGTGCCGGAAGCGCGTCGCGAGAAGCTGGAACAAGGTTTCTACGCGCTGCTCAACGACGAGGCCTTCCAGAAGAAAGCCGCCGAACTGGGCCTGGTGATCATGCCCCGTGACGCCGCCGCCACCCGCACTTATCTGGAGCAACGCAACCGGGAAGTCAAAGCGATCCTCGAAGACGCCAATCTGATCGAAGGCTGACCATGAGCAAGTCCACCGAAAACGCCGGTCGTGAGAACAAGGCGCAAACAAGCCCGGTGCTGGATCTGGCCGTCGGCGCGTTCTTCGCGATCATCTGCGCCGCCGGCTGGTCCTCGGTGTTGAGCGGCAAGCGCCTGATGGCCAGCCTGGACGCTGGCCTCGATCCCGGGGCCGGGTTCCTGCCCGTGCTGGTATTGGGCCTGCTTTCTCTCGGCGCCGCCTTGATCCTGATCAAGGGATGCTTCCGTCTGGTCACCGGTCGGACCGACGGCTATGGAATGGAGAGCGCTGATCATCCCGCCGCCGTCTCTCTGTTGCTCAGCATGATCGCCCTGTGCGCGGGGGTGGCCGTGATCGGCTTCCTGCCCGCCACCTTCGTATTCAGTGCCGCCTGGACCGCCTGGTTGAGTTGGCGGCGCACCGGTCGCCTGGCGCGCGCCCTGGTCAGTGGTCTGATCCTGAGCGTGCTGCTGTGCGCTTTCCTCTACGTGACCTTCGTGTCGGTGCTCAAGGTGCCAATCGGCTAACGAGGTATACCATGCTGAATGATTTCCTTTCCGCGTTGGGCACCACCCTGATGTCGCCCTGGGGCCTGATGCTGGCCGTGCTCGGTACTGTGCTTGGCGTGGTGCTGGGCGCCATGCCCGGCATCAGTTCCACCATGGCCCTGGCCATTCTCCTGCCGATCAGTTTCAGCATGGATCCGCATTTGGCCATCCTGTTTCTGCTCGCCGTGTTCGTGGCCAGCGTTTACGGCGGATCCATCTCTGCCATCCTGATCAATATTCCCGGCACCCCCGGCGCCATCGTCACCCAGCTGGACGGTTACCCCATGGCCCGTTCCGGCCGGGCTGGCGAAGCTCTCACCTTCGCCCTGGTATCCTCCACCCTGGGCGGGCTGATCGGGCTGCTGGTGCTGGTACTGGTGGCGCCCATGCTGGCCGCCGCGGCCATGGAGTTCCGTAGCCCGGAATTCACCGCCGTGGCGGTGTTCGGCCTGGTGCTGCTGGCCTATGCGTCGCCGGGTTCGACCATCCGCGGCATGATGGTGGGCGGTCTGGGGCTATTGTGCGGCATGATGGGCTTCGACAGCCTCACCGACATTCCCCGCTTCACCTTCGACAGCCCTGTGCTGGAAGGCGGCATCGAGCTGGTGCCGCTGTGCGTGGGGTTGTTCGGGTTCGCCGAGGTGATGAAGAACATCGGTACCGCCGGGCGGTCCTACACCAAGAGCGTGATGCCCGCCATCGGCCGGCTGTGGCCGCCCATGAAGGAATTGCTGGGCCAGTGGAAGACGATGCTGCGCGGCTCGTTCATCGGCGCCTCGGTGGGCGCCATTCCGGCGGCCGGCTCGGCCATCGCGGTGGCCATCGCCTACGCCCAGGAGGTGCGTTTCTCCAAACGGCCGGACGAGTTCGGCAAGGGCGTCACCGAAGGCGTAGTGGCGCCGGAGTCCGCCAACAGCTCCAGTATCGGCGGCACCCTGATCCCGATGATGACCCTGGGCATTCCCGGCGACGCCATCACCGCGGTGTTGATGGGCTCGCTGCTGATTCACGGGCTGCGCCCGGGGCCGGAGCTGTTCGCCAATAACCCGGAGTTCGTGTCCGGCGTGTACTCGTCGTTCTTCCTGGCGCTGATCCTGACTCTGGTGATCGGCCTGCTGCTGATGCGCTGGGTGGCCTGGGTGACGCGGATTCCCTCCCACATCCTGCTGGTGGTGATCGCGGTGCTGTGCGTGGTGGGGTCGTTCGCCATCCGCAACACCATGTCCGACGTCTACATCATGCTGGCGTTCGGCCTGATCGGTTATCTGCTCAACCTGTTCCGATTACCGGCGGCGCCCCTGGCGTTCGGTCTGATCCTCGGCCCCTTGCTGGAAGAAAATCTGCGGCGCAGCCTGATCCTGGGCCGCGGATCCTGGGACATCTTCATCAACAGCCCGATTGCTCTGACGCTGTTGCTGATGTCCCTGGGCGCCATCCTCCTACCCCTGGTGGCGCCCTGGTTCGTGCGCCTGCGCGACGACCTGCGTCGCACCTACCCGACGCTGGGGCGCCGTCGGCGCTAGTCGTCCTCGTCGGGGCCCCAGTTCATCTTCTCCAGCAAATGCAGCAAGGCGATGCGCTCGGCGGGGTTGAGGTTGCCCATGGTTTGGTCGCTGACTTGCTTGGCGATGGGCACCATGGTTTCCACCAGGGACTCACCCGCCTCGGTGATGACGACCATCACCTTGCGCTGATCGTCGGGGTCGGTGGTCAGGGCGATCCAATCCCGCGCCTTGAGCCGCTTGATCACTCCGCGGATCGTGGCGGGGTCAATGGCAGTGGCATTGACGATCTCGGTGAGCGAACTCGGCCCACGTTCCATGACCGTGCACAGGGTGACGAACTGGATGGCGGTCAGCTGCTTGTCGCAGCTGTGGCGCTGGAATATCGCCGTATGGCGCTGGTAGGCCTTGCGCAGCAGGTGACCGACCTGTTCGGAGAAGTCATAACCCTGCTCGGCGGGGGTGCGGTGGTCGCTGGTCGTGGCGGCGTCAGCTGACGTCTCTGTGGTCATGGGGCATCCTTGGTGTGCTGTCGACGACCTCTGATTATTACGGTGTCACCGCCGAGTATGAGCCTGATGGCAGGACACGGCAGCCTCGAGTGTCAACGCATGCGCGGCATGGGCTTGCAGGCGGTGGGGAAGTCGTGCTTATTTGTGGTGTGTACACTATAACTAAATGGCGGGCAGGGCAAGCGAGCCTTGCCCCCTCGATGCGATGCCGTTGACAACAGCGTATCGCGCACTTGGTCACCGACAACAGCAAAGAGGCTTGAATGGCGTCCTCATCCCTGCCAGATCGGCACTCACTCCTCCATGGAACCGACTTGCTGGTGGTCTATCGGGAGCCCGTGGTGCCACCCAAGCCGGCGCCGGGCCAACCGGGTACACACTCAGATTATGTGCCCACGGAACCCGAGCTCTTCATCGCCGTGCTCGAGGATGGTCGGGTGATGGCCTTCAACGGCCACGTGGATCTTGGCACCGGTATTCGTACGGCCCTGGCCCAAATTGTCGCCGAGGAGCTCGACGTGGACCTCGAACGGGTCACCATGGTGCTGGGGGATCCCTTCGAGGTGCCCAATCAGGGACCGACCATCGCCAGTGCCACTATCCAGATTACCGCCGAGCCGCTGAGGCGTGCAGCGGCCCAGGCTCGCGAATACCTGCTGGACCTGGCCGCCAGTTACCATGACGTGGCACGAAGTGGCTTGCGGTGTGTCGAGGGAGCCATTGTGTCGACGGAGAGTGACCGGCCCGCCGTGAGTTACGCTGAGCTGCTCCATGGCAAGCGTCATGCCTTGAAGCTGGCCGATCAGGTACCGCTCAAGCCTGTCGGCGACTACCGATTGGTGGGGCGAGCGACGCCGCGGGTGGATATCCCCGACAAGGCGGTTGGCAAGCTGACCTTCGTGCATGATCTGCGCCTGCCCGGCATGCTGCATGGCCGAGTGGTGCGCCCGCCCTATACCGGCCATGATCGCGGCGATTTCGTCGGCACCAGCCTGGTGGCGGTGGATGCGTCCTCGGTGTCCGGCATGCCCGGACTGGTCCAGGTGGTGGTGATCGGCGATTTTGTGGGCGTGGTCGCCGAGCGCGAGGAACAGGCCGCGGCGGCGGCCAGGCGGCTCAAGGTAAGCTGGCGCGAACCGGAGGGCTTGCCCCGGTTCGACGACCTGGAGAAGGCCCTGCGAGAGCTGCCGGCCCAACGGCGCCCCCTGCTGGATGAGGGCGATGTGGAAGGGGCCCTGGACCGGGCCGTGCATCGGGTGCAACGCACCTATGTCTGGCCCTTCCAACTGCACGGCTCTATCGGCCCCTCCTGCTCGGTGGCCGACTATCGTGACGACCAGCTGCGGGTGTGGTCCGGCACTCAGAATCCCCATAGCCTGCGTGCCGACCTGTCACGATTAGTGGGGCTCGACGAAGGAATGATCACCGTCACTCGCATGGAGGCCGCCGGCTGTTATGGTCGCAACTGTGCCGACGACGTTGGGGCCGATGCCGCATTGCTGTCGCGGGCGGTGGGGCGGCCGGTACGCGTACAGCTGACCCGGGAGCAGGAGCATGGCTGGGAGCCCAAGGGGGCTGCCCAACTGATGGAGGTCGAGGGCGGGCTGAATGCCGATGGCAGTCCCACCGCTTATCGCTTCGTCACCCGCTATCCCTCGAACAATGCCCCGACCCTGGCCCTGCTGTTGACAGGCGTCGTCCGGCCCAGCGATATCCCCTTCGAAATGGGCGACCGTACCTCGGTCCCACCGTATCGCTACCCCCACCGGCAGATCGCCTGCGATGATGTGCCCACCTTGGTACGCGCCTCTTGGCTGCGCGGTGTATCGGCCATGCCCAATACCTTTGCCCACGAGAGTCATATCGACGAGCTCGCCCAACTGGCTGGCGAGGATCCGGTGGCATATCGCCTGCGCCATCTTAGCGACTCTCGAGCGGTGGAACTTACCAACGCTGTGGCCGCGCGAACGGGTTGGCAGCCGCGGGTTGCCCATTCACTGCCTCGGGTAGTCGATGGTTGGCATCATGGCCGCGGGGTGGCCTATGCCCAGTACGTGCACAGTAAGTTTCCCGGCTTCGGCGCGGCCCTGGCGGCTTGGGTAGTGGAACTGAAGGTGCACCCCGAGAGTGGTCGCATCCTCATCGAACGGCTGGTCGTGGGGCAGGACGCTGGCCTGATGGTCAACCCGGCAGGGGTGCGGCATCAGGTGCATGGCAACGTCATCCAGACGCTGAGCCGGACCCTCAAGGAGCGGGTTGCCTTTGAGGATGGCTTGCCGGTGAGTCGTGAGTGGGGTGGCTATCCGATCCTGCGGTTCTCCGAGCTACCGGAGATCGACGTCATGCTCCTCGAGCACCCCGAGGCACCCCCGCTGGGAGTAGGGGAATCCACCTCTCTACCCGGCGCCCCGGCCATTGCCAATGCCCTCTACGATGCCACCGGGGTGCGCTTCACCCAGCCTCCCTTCACACCTGAGGTGGTGCGCCGAACCCTGGCAGCCTCTCACGCGGCGCCCACGGAGGCGGTCGGCTGATGCAGCATCTCGACCTGCAGGTCATCGAAGGTGCCCTGCGATGGGCCAACCTGGGCCATCGCCTATGGCTATGCACGGTGCTGGCCACCTTCGGCTCGTCGCCCCGGGCACCCGGCGCCATGCTGGTGGCACGCCAGGATGGTGAACATCTGGGCTCGCTGTCGGGTGGTTGCGTGGAAGAGGACTTTCTCGAGCGGCTGCGCCAGGAGGAATTTGACGAGCCGGTGCAGCAAGTGCGTTATGGTGGCCAAGGGAGCGAGCCGAACGCGAGCCGAGTGCGGTTGCCCTGCGGCGGTCGCCTGGAGCTCCTGGTGGAGCGACTCGAGCCTAGCGTGGCCACCCTGACCCACCTGGAGGTTATGCATGCCACCCTGCTCGGGCGACGAGCGCTGACACGCTACGTGCCCCTGGATGGGCGCGGGGCAACGTTCGTACTGGCCGAGGCTTCGGGCCCCGCCATCGTGTGGAAGGAGGGCGTGATCGGTGTGCGTATCGGCCCGGCGCTGCGCCTGATCATCGCGGGCATCTCGCCGGTGTCTGAGGCCTGTGCCAGCTTCGCCAGTACCCTGGGCTTCGAAGTGATCGTCTGCGATCCCCGGGAGGAGGCGCGCCGGGGGTTTGCGGTGCCGGGGGTGGAACTGCAGGCGGTCATGCCCTCGACCTTTATCGCCTCGGGTGGCTGCCATGCCGCCACCGCCGTGGTGGCCCTGACCCATGACCCGCGCATCGACGATCTGGCGATGATCGAGGCTGTGCGCACACAGGCTTTTTATATCGGTGTGATGGGCTCCAAGCGCAATTCTCAGGCACGGGCCGAGAGGTTGAGGCGCTCTGGTGGGTTGACAGAAGCGGAGATCGCACGGATCAAGATGCCCATTGGTTTAGGCCTGGGCAGCAAGACGCCGGCGGAGATCGCCCTGGCGGTCATGGCCGATATCGTGCGGGTACATCGAGGGAGGGCGCAAGATGTGCTCTAGGCACACGCTGGGCCTGATCATGGCGGCGGGTCGCTCCCGGCGCTTTGGTAGCGACAAGCGGCTGGCTTGACGAGCCACTGCCGACACCATCGTCAGACCCCTTTACTGCGACATGCCAGGACATCCGGTCTTCTTCGGTCGTGACTTCTGGTCTGCCCTGGCCACCAACCCGGACGAATGGGGTGCGCGACCGGTTCTCGAGCGATTCGCAGACAAGGTAACCGTTGTGTCGGTAACGGATCCGGTGGGCGCGATATCGACTACCCGGATGCGATTCTGCGGCCGGAGCTCTGAATCGGGCGTCAGCCGGCCTTGGCGGCCTGCCGTTCGGCCAGGCGCGTCACGGCTTGGCGAGCCAGTGGTTCCAGGCCGCTGTCGGGTTCGTCGAGGCAGGCGACGATGCGTTGTTTCATGGGCCTGGCCCAGAATTTCTCCAGGTGGGCGCAAACGCCTTCCACGGCTTCTGCGGTTTCACGGCCGCCGCTCAGGTTGGCGGCGATCTGGTTGACCATGTGCACCAGTGTCTGGCCTTGATCGTGCGACATTCTTGATTCCTCAACCGTGGGCCCGCGCCGGTGTCATGCCGACGGGGCGATGATAGACCAGATGACGGCCAGGGCGGGCGAAGCCGACCAGCAACAGGCCCGCCGCTTCGGCCTGTGTCACCGCCAGGCTGGTAGCCGCCGAGACAGCGACCAGGGCACCGATGCCGACGCTGGCACACTTGTGCACCATCTCGTAGCTGGCTCGACTGGAAACCAGCGCGAAGCCGGCCTGGCGATCGGTGCCATGGCGGGACAGGGCGCCGATCATCTTGTCCAGGGCGTTGTGGCGTCCGACATCCTCGCGCGTGATGAGGATGTCACCGTTCAGGTCGCACCAGGCGGCACCATGGCTGGCCCCGGTGGCGGCCTGAATCGGCTGGTGCTCGCGCAGTCGCGACAGGGCGTGCTGGATGACGTCGTCGCCCGGGGCGGGAGCGGTGACCGACGGGATCGGTCGGATGGCCTGTTCCAGCGATTCGGTGCCACACAGGCCGCAGCCGGTCTTGCCCGACAGGCTGCGACGGCGCTGACGCAGCTCCGCCATGCGCTGGCTGGCGATCTCCAGGTGCAGGGCGATGCCATCCGCTTCGTGACGTACCTCGACATCGTAGAGCTCGTGGGGGTGCTCGAGGATGCCTTCGGTCAGGCTGAAGCCGAGTGCGAAGTCCTCGAGGTCGCCGGGGCTGGCCATCATTACCGCATGCGAAATGCCGTTGTAGACCAGGGCAACGGGGGTCTCCAGGGTCAGGTCGTCGTCACGGACGATGGCATTCCAGGCCGGCCCCCGGTGTTCTTCCACCGGAAGCCGGGCCGCGCATTCGACTGCATCCGTCACGGTGCCACTCCATGTGCGACGGGTTCCCTGGCCGCCTCGAGGAACTGGCGCTGTTCGCGATCGAAGTCGTCAAACCGCTGCTGCCAGGCCGAGGGTCGACTGACCTTCTCCACCTGCACCGCCGTGACCTTGTACTCGGGGCAGTTGGTGGCCCAGTCGGAGCTGTCGGTGGTGATCACATTGGCACCGCTGGCAGGATGGTGGAAGGTGGTGTAGACCACGCCGGGCTGCATTCGCTCGCTGAGGTGTGCGCGCAGCACGGTCTTGCCGGAGCGGCTGGTGATCCCCAACCAGTCGCCGTCGTCGATGCCGCGCATCTCGGCGTCGGAAGGATGGATTTCCAGAATATCCTCGTCGTGCCAGACCTGATTGTCGGTGCGCCGGGTCTGGGCACCGACATTGTACTGGGAAAGGATGCGTCCCGTGGTCAACAGCAGCGGGAAGCGGCGATTGGCGCGTTCCTCGGTTGCCACGTACTCGGTGATCGCGAAGCGACCCAGGCCGATCGGGAAGTCGAACTCGTGCATGGTCGGCGTGCCGTCGGGGTGCTCGGCGTTGCAGGGCCACTGCAGGCTACCGAGTCGGTCGAGCTTGTCATAGTTGACGCCGGTGAAGGTCGGCGTCAACTGGGCGATCTCGTCCATGATCTCGGCGGGGTGACGATATTCCATCGGATAGCCCAGGGCGCGCGCCAGATCGACGGTGACTTCCCAGTCTTCCTTGCCGGCGCGCGGCGGCATGACCTTGCGCACCCGGTTGATGCGTCGCTCGGCATTGGTGAAGGTGCCGTTCTTCTCCAGGAAGCTGGAGCCGGGCAGCAGTACATGAGCGTACTTGGCGGTCTCGTTGAGGAAGATGTCCTGTACGATCAGGCAGTCCAGCGAGGTCAGTGCCGCCTCGACATGCTGGGTGTTGGGGTCCGACTGGGCGATGTCCTCGCCCTGGACATAGAGTGCCTTGAAGGTGCCTTCGATAGCCGCGTCGAACATGTTGGGGATGCGCAGACCGGGCTCGTCGTCGAGCTGCACGCCCCAGAGTTCCTCGAACCGACCGCGTGCCGTGGCGTCGGCCACATGCTGATAGCCGGGCAGTTCATGGGGGAAGGAGCCCATGTCGCAGGAGCCCTGGACATTGTTCTGGCCGCGCAGCGGGTTGACCCCGACGCCTTCACGGCCAATGTTGCCGGTGGCCATGGCGAGATTGGCGATGCCCATGACCATGGTGGAACCCTGGCTGTGTTCGGTGACACCCAGGCCATAGTAGATGGCGCCGTTGGGGGCCTTCGCGTAGGTGCGTGCGGCCTGGCGGACGGCCTCGGGCGACACGCCGGTGACCGACTCGACGGCTTCGGGGGAGTGGCGCGATTCGCTGATGAAGTCTCGCCAGGCCTGGTAAGCCTCGCCATCGCAACGCTTGGCGATGAAGTCGTGATCCTCGAGTCCCTCCGTGACCACGACGTGTGCCAGGGCGTTGACCAGGGCCACGTTGGTTCCCGGGCGCAGCGGCAGGTGCTGGGCATCGCTGCGGTGCGGGGTGTCGAGCAGGTCGATGTGGCGCGGGTCGGCGACGATCAGGCTGGCGCCCTCACGTAGCCGGCGGCGCATCTGAGAGGCGAACACCGGGTGGGCATCGGTGGGGTTGGCACCGATGACGATGATGGCATCGGACTTCATCACCGAGTCGAAGGTCTGGGTGCCGGCGGACTCGCCGAGGGTGGTCTTGAGGCCATAGCCGGTCGGCGAATGACAGACCCGGGCGCAGGTATCGGTGTTGTTGTTGCCGAAGGCAGCGCGAATCAGCTTCTGTACCAGATAGGTTTCCTCGTTGGTACAGCGCGAGGAGGTGATGCCGCCGATGCTTTCGCGACCATACTTCGCCTGGGTGGCCTTGAGGCGTTCGGCGGCGAAGCCGATGGCTTCCTCCCAGCCAACTTCACGCCAGGGCTGATCGATGGAATCGCGGATCATCGGCGTGGTCAGGCGATCCTGGTGGGTCGCGTAGCCGAAGGCGAAGCGCCCCTTGACGCAGGAATGGCCGTGATTGGCGTCACCGCCCTTGTAGGGCACCATGCGCACCAGCTGGTCGCCCTTCATCTGGGCCTCGAAGGAACAGCCCACGCCACAGTAGGCACAGGTGGTGATGACGCTGTGCTCCGGCACGCCCTGGTCGACCACGCTCTTTTCCATCAGCGTCGCTGTCGGACAGGCCTGGACACAGGCGCCGCAGGACACGCACTCGGAGTCCATGAAGTCTTCCATCTGTCCTGGCGAGACCTTGGAGTCGAAGCCTCGGCCGTCGATGGTCAGCGCGAAGGTACCCTGGACCTCCTCGCAGGCGCGCACGCAGCGCGAGCAGACGATGCACTTGCTGGGGTCGAAGCTGAAGTAGGGGTTGGAGTTGTCCTTCTCGGCGGACAGGTGATTTTCACCCTCGAAGCCGTAGCGTACCTCACGCAGGCCCACGGCGCCGGCCACGTCCTGAAGCTCGCAATCGCCATTGGCCGGACAGGTCAGGCAGTCCAGCGGGTGGTCGGAGATGTAGAGCTCCATGACATTGCGGCGCAGCCTGGCCAGCTTGGTGTTCTGGGTGGTTACCTGCATACCGGCTTCCACCGGGGTGGTACAGGCGGCCGGGTAGCCACGCTTGCCCTCTACCTGCACTGCGCACAGCCGGCAGGAGCCGAAGGCCTCGAGGTTGTCGCTGGCACACAGCTTGGGAATATTGATATCGGCCAGTGCCGCTGCCCGCAGCACCGAGGTGCCTTCGGGCACGCTGATTTCAAAACCGTCGATTTCCAGACTGACATGGTTCTCCGAAAGCCTGGCGGGGGTGCCCAGGTCTTTCGAGAAAGCATCCTTGTGGGGGTCGTAATAGCCGATCATGGCGATCTCTCCCTCAGCGCTCAACGCTGCAGGTCGTCGGGGAAGTGGGTCATCACGCTCTTTACCGGGAAGGGGGTCATGCCGCCCATGGCGCACAGCGAGCCGTCCTCCATGGTTTCGCAGAGTTCGTCGAGCAACTCCAGGTTGGCGTCGCGGTCCTGGTCGGCAAGGATACGGTCGATGACCTCCACGCCGCGGGTCGAGCCGATACGGCAGGGCGTGCACTTGCCGCAGGATTCCACCTTGCAGAATTCCATCGAGAAGCGTGCCTGTTGTGCCATGTCGACGGTGTCGTCGAACATCACCACGCCGCCGTGACCGATACCCGCACCGACGCCGGCGAAGGTCTCGTAGTCCAGCGGCATGTCCCATTGGCTTTCGGGCAGATAGGCGCACAGCGGGCCGCCGACCTGTACCGCCCGCAGCGGACGTTCGGTGAAGGTGCCGCCGCCGAAGTCTTCCATCAGCTCGCGCAGGGTGGTGCCGAAGGCGAGTTCGACCAGGCCGCCACGCTTGACGTTACCGGCCAGCTGCAGCGCCAGGGTGCCGCGCGAACGCCCCATGCCGTAGTCGGCGTAGGCCTGCCCGCCATGGGCGAGGATATAGGGAATCGCCGCCAGGGAGAGCACGTTGTTGACCACGGTGGGGCGCCCGAACAGCCCCTCGATGGCCGGCAGCGGCGGCTTGTAGCGCACCATGCCGCGCTTGCCCTCGAGGCTCTCCAGCAGAGAGGTTTCCTCGCCGCAGATATAGGCGCCGGCACCGAGGCGTACCTCGAGGTCGAAGCGCCGGCCGCTGCCGCGAATGTCGGCGCCCAGATAGCCGGCCTGCTCGGCCCGCTCGATGGCCTCATCGAGAATGCGGTGGGCCAGGGGGTACTCTGAGCGCAAATAGATATAGCCCTGGGTGGCGCCGACGGCGAGGCCGGCGATGGCCATGCCTTCGATCAGCATGTAGGGGTCGCATTCCATCGCCAGGCGGTCGGCGAAGGTCCCCGAGTCGCCCTCGTCGGCATTGCAGACGATGTACTTCTGATCGCTCGGGGTGTCGTGCACGGTCTGCCATTTGATGCCGGTGGGGAAGGCAGCGCCGCCTCGGCCGCGCAAGCCGGACGTCTTGACCTCGTCGACGATGGCCTGGGTGTCGAGGGTCAGCGCGGTTTCCAGGCCGTGAAAGCCGTCATGGGCCAGATAGTCGGCAATCGAGAGCGGGTCGGTGACGCCGATCCGGGCGAAGGTCAGTCGCTGCTGGTGAGCCAGATAAGGAATCGCCTCGGTGAGGCCCTGGGCCAGCGGGTGCTCGGCCGTGCCTTCCAGAAGGCCGGCATCGAGCAGGTCGGCGACATCCTCCACGGCGACCGGGCCGTAGGCCATTCGCCCGGCTTCTGTCTCGACCTCGATCAGGGGTTCCAACCAGGCCAGCCCCCGGGAGCCGTTGCGAGTCAGCGTGATCTCGAGACCTCGGGCATCGGCCTCGGCCGTCAGCCGGTCGGCCACCTCGTCGGCGCCCATTGCCTGTGCCGTGGTGTCGCGGGGAACGAAGACGCGAACCATCATTTCACCTCCAGTGGAGCGGTGCGCAGGTCATCGACCAGACGATCGAAGGTTTCCGGGGTGACGCGGCCGTGTACCCGGTCGTCCACGCATACCGAGGGGCCGCAGGCACAGTTGCCCAGGCAATAGACGGCCTCGAGGGTGATTTCCTGATCGCGGGTCGTCTGGTGGTAGTCGACCTCGAGGCTGGCCTTGGCATGGGCTTCCAGGGCGCGCGCGCCCACCGCCTGGCATGCCTCGGCGCGGCAGATGCGGACCACGTGGCTACCCGGTCGGGCCGTGCGGAAATGGTGGTAGAAGCTGATCACGCCATGGACCTCGGCGCGGGTCAGGCCCAGGGATTCGGCGATGATCGGTACGGCGGCGTCGGGAATGAAGCCGACGCGGTCCTGGATCGCGTGGAGAATCGGCAGCAGGGCACCGGGCTTGTCCTTCAGGGCGTCGACTTCGTCCTGAATCAGCGGCGGCGTCCACTCGGCGGGAGCGCTCATCGGGCATCACCTGATTGTTGTCGTCTATATAGGCACGCAGGTTCATATTATGGAAAGTCGGCGTGCGTCACGGTTGCTTTAAAGCTAGCATTGGTCTGTCAATCACAAAATATGAAACTTGCTTCATATGAAACGCATACGCATCACGCCGGCCTGGTATTTCAGCGACGAGGCGGGCAATCAGCTCGACCCGCAGCTATTCGTGTTGCTCGAAGGGGTACACCGGCACGGCAAGTTGACCGAGGCGGCGAAGATGGCCGGGGTATCCTATCGGCATGCCTGGAATCTGCTCGGCAAGTGGCAGGAGTTCTTCGGCATCAGTCTGGTCGAACTGCAGCGTGGTCGCGGTGCCCACCTATCGCCACTCGGCGAGAAACTGCTGTGGGCGGAGCAGCGGGTGATCGCCCGCCTGGGGCCGCAACTGGAGAGCCTTGGCTCGGAACTCAACCTGGCCATCCAGCAGACCCTCGAAGGCGTGAAGCCCGTGCTGCGTCTGCATGCCAGCCATGGCTATGCGGTGGAGTTGCTGCCGGACTTTCTCGATGAACTGCGCCTGGATCTGCAGTACTGCAGTCCTCGGGAGGCCCTGATCGCCCTGAATCGCGGTGCCTGTGACCTGGCCGGCTTCCATCTGCCCCAGGGGCCGGTCGGCGAACGCCTGGCACGAGATTACCGGTCCCTGCTGAAGCCGCGCAGCCATCGCGTACTGCGATTCATCACCCGGCGTCAGGGGCTGATGATCGCCCCGGATAATCCATGCGGTATCCGAACGCTGGAAGACTTGACCCGAGGCGAGGCGCGCTTCATCAATCGGCAATCCGCTTCCGGTACGCGTGCCCTTCTCGATGGGCTGCTGCGAGCCGAGGGTCTGTCGTCTCGACGCATTCGTGGCTATGAGCTGGAGGAATACACTCACTCGGCGGTGGCCGCCTACATCGCTGCCGGCATGGCCGATGCGGGCTTCGGGGTGGAAACGGCGGCAAGGCGTTTCGGACTCGATTTCGTTCCACTGGCCAGCGAAGACTATCTGTTGCTGTGCCATCGCCGCAGCCTGGCCGAGCCGAGGCTGCAAGGCTTTCTGGAAATGCTGGCCGGTCAGGCGTTCCAGGAGGCTGTCCTGGCATTGCCGGGTTATTCGTTGAATCGGTGCGGTGAGGTCGAAGGAATCGAAGCGCTGGTCGCGGGGTAACGTCGGCCACGCCCGGGGAAGGGCGCGGCCGGCAAGGGTTCAAGCCATGGCGTACCCGAGCGCCAGGAAGCCGCCGGCGGTGATCAGGGCACCGATCAGCGCGTAGGGGAGCTGGGTGAGGCCGTGCTGCATCGGCAGACAGCCGCTGCCCTGTGAGGACAGTACCGAGGAATCGGAGAAGAAGCAGGCGTGGCTGCCAAAGCTCGAGGCCGACAGCAGCGCACCGACGACCAGCGGCATCGAGGCGTCCATGTGCTGGGCCATGGGCACCACGATGGGAATCGAGATCACGAACACGCCCCAGGAGGAGCCGGTGGCGAACACCACAACGGCCATGGAGGCGAACACCAGGGCGGGCAGTAGCGCCGGCGTCAGGTAGGGCGCGAGGGCATCGATCATGAACGGGGTCATGCCGAGCTGGTCGTTGACCTCGCGCAGCACGAAGCCCACGGCGACGATGGCCAGCGGCAGCATCATGGTGCGGAAGCCGTCCATGATGCCGTCCATCAGGCTGGCGAAGGTGGCCAGGCGCTGAACGAGATAGAGCACCAGGGTGAACAGGGTGGCGACCATCACGCCCTTGAGCAGGTCGATCTCGAAGTAGGCGCTGGCGCCGATCAACACCGCCATGGGGGCGAGGAAGTTGAACACGCCGCGCCACGGGGATTGAGTGGGCGTCGTCTCGTCCAGTGTCGCGTCCGGGGCGCCGTCGGGGATCGGCTGGCCGGCCCGGGCGCGGGCCTCGGCGGCCTTCATCGGGCCCAGGTCGGGCAGCTTGCCGCTGGCCACCAGCACCACCAGGCCCATGGCCACCCAGCCGTAGAGCATGAAGGGGATCGAGGCGATGTAGAGGCCCATGCCCGGGCCTTCGGTGGCACCGTTGGTCTCCAGCAGCTCGGCGAAGTACACCGCCCAGGTGGAGATCGGAACCAGGATACAGATCGGCGCCGCGGTGGAGTCGACGATGTAGGCCAGCTTTTCGCGGGAGACGCCGAAGCGATCGGTGAGGCGCTTCATGGCCGCCGAGGTGGCCAGGGCGTTGAGATAGTCGTCGATGAAAATAAGCACGCCCAGCACGGCGGTGCTGAGCATCGACTGGCGCCGCGTCTTGACCAGCCGGGTCATGAAGTGACTGAAGCTCAGGGTGCAGCCGGATTTCTCGAGCATGGCGATGAAGCCGCCCATCAGGCCGCAGACCAGGATCAGCCAGGCGATGGTCTCGTTGGTCATCACCGACAGCGAGATGTCGGCCAGCTCGCCGACGAAGTCCTCCGGCTGCAGCATGATCAGCCCGGACAGCGCGCCGATGGCCAACGCCTCCAGGGTGCGGTGGGTGGCGATGGCCACCACCAGCACGATCAGCGAGGGTATCAGGCTGGCCCAACCGTAGTCGCTGCCCGGCTCGTGGGTCAGCGTCAGGCCGCCGACCGTGGCCAGCACGGCGAGCACCAGCAGCAGGGTTCGACCGGTGCCGTCGCGAGCCGGCAGCGAGGGCGAGAAGGGATGGGACGAGGGTTGGGGAGCACTCATGGCGACCTCCGTTGGTGATGTTGTGAGGTACGGCCGGCCCGCAGGGGGCCTCGGGTCGTGGATTGTTATTGGAGTCCCTGGCGCAGGCACGCCGGGGCCCTGCGGGTGGCCCTTGGGCCACCCGCGGTCGATGTTCTCGGCATGGGCTTGACGTTGTCCGCGATGTCGACGTTCAACGGCCGGTGGCGGGCCGGCCTAGCGGTGTCGATCGCGGCCTAGACGTGGCGCAGGTACCAGTCGTACTCCATCTTGCTGATGGACTGCATGGCCTGGTCACGCTCGGCACGGCGGTTGGTGAGGAAGACGCGCAGGAAATCGGCGCCCAATGCCTCGGTGAGCGTCTCGTCGTGTTCCAGCAGGTCGAGGGCCTGGCGCCAGCTGTTGGTCAGGCTGGGGGCGACCTGGTCATAGGCATTTCCTGTGATCGACGGTGGCGGCGTCAGGTGATGGCGGAGGCCGTGGTCGATGGCCGCGAGCAACGTCGCCATCAATAGATAGGGATTGACGTCGGCACCGGCGACGCGGTGCTCGATGCGTCGCGCTCGGTTGTCCCCGGAAGGGATACGGACGGCCACCGAGCGATTGTCGTAGCCCCAGGTCGGTGCCATTGGGACATAGAGGCCCGGCTGGAATCGCTTGAAGGCATTGAGGTTGGGAGCCAGCAACCCCATCGAGGCGGGCATGGTATCGAGCAGGCCGGCCACCGCGCTCTGGAGTTCGGGAGTGCCCAGCGGGTCGCCGTCCTCGGCGGCGAAGACGTTGCGGCCGGCCTCGTCCAGCAGGCTGATGTGTACATGAGTGCCATTACCGGCCTCGTCGCCGTAGAGCTTGGCCATGAAGGTGGCTTCGAAGCCGTGCTGCAGGGCAACCCCCTTGATCAGACGCTTGAGCAGCACGGCGCTGTCGCAGGCGGCGAGGGCGTCGTCGCAATGGAGGAGGTTGATCTCGAACTGTCCCGGGGCGCACTCCTTCAGGGCGGTGTCCAGGGGCAGTCCCTGGCTCTGGGCGGCGTCGTGGATCGCCTCGAGGAAGTCGGCGTATTCATCGAGCTCGTTGATCGAGTAGAGCTGGCTCTGGGTCGCGCGCTCTCCGCTGATCGGGGAGAGCGGAGGCTGGATCATGCCCAGGGCGTCCCGCTGACGGTCGACCAGGTAGAACTCCAGCTCCACCGCCACGACCGGCGTCAGTCCGGCTCGCCGGAAGCGTTCCAGTACACGGTCGAGCACCTGACGGGGATCCGCGAAGAAGGGGCTGCCGTCGGCTTCCTCCATGGTCATCAGCAACTGGGCCTGCCGCCCGTCGCGTAGCCAGGGACTCGGCATCAGGGTACCCGGCACGGGACGGCAGACCCGGTCGCTGTCGCCGCTGTCCAGCCCCAGGCCGGTCTCTTCCACGGTGTTGCCGTGAATGTCCAGGGCGAATACCGAAGCGGGAAGGTTGACGCCGTCGCGGTAGACCTTCTCGAGATTGTCCCGGGGAATGCGCTTGCCGCGCAGCACACCGTTGAGGTCGCTGATCAGGAGGTCGACGCTGGCGACGTCGGGGTGGCGCTCGAGAAAGCCCTGGGCTTCGTCGACGGGATTGGGTGACATGGTGGCACCTGTTGGAGTCTGGTTGTTGATGATGGTGTCATCTTTGAATCAACTCTTCGTGTTGTCAAATTTTTTACGTCATATCGTTTCCTGTCGCTTTTCATCTCTCGCGATTTCTGGAGATTTCCATGAAAATCAAATGCATATTAATGGAAAGGCGGCGCTTTTTAGGTCGAGAGTTGGCAAGCGTCGCCAACCTGTGTATGTTGATTAAAACATAACAAGCATGATCTCGATTCGATCTAAGGAGGCTGCCATGCCGACTCGCCCCCTGGTAGGCGTGATCGCCTGTCGTCGTGAGGTGGAAGGCCATCCGTCGCACATGGTCACCGACAAGTACCTGAGTGCCCTGCGCGACTACGGGCTTGCGCCGGTGATGCTGCCGGTCTGGGAAGATATCGCGCCGGCGGAGGTCGCTGCCCTGGTATCACGGCTCGATGGCCTGATGCTGACCGGCAGTCACACCAATGTGGCTCCGCAGCGCTACGGGGCCCAGCGGGCCCCGGAGAACACCCGAGCGGATCGTGATCGCGATGCATTGGCCCTGGCCCTGGTGTCGGTGGCGCTGGAACGGCGTTTACCCTTGCTGGGCATCTGTCGGGGGTTCCAGGAGATCAATGTGGCGCTCGGCGGCAGCCTGTACCAGGCAGTGCAGAACCAGCCCGGCAAGCTTGACCACCGAGAGCCCGAGGGTGACAAGGCGACGCGTTATGCGCCGGTGCATGATCTGGAAATCCGCCCGGGCGGAGCCTTGTCGCGGTTGTTCGGGGCGTCCCGCTCGCGGGTCAACTCACTGCACCAGCAAGGGATCGATCGGTTGGCCGAGGGGCTGACGACCGAGGCAGTGGCACCCGATGGTCTGGTCGAGGCGGTGTCGGTGACCGGTGCCGAGGGGTTCACCCTGGCGGTGCAGTGGCACCCCGAGTGGCAGCCCCGGGAGCACCCGCTCCATGACGCCATCTTCCGCGGCTTCGCCCAGGCCTGTGACACATATCGGCAGCGGCTGGTCGAGGGTGCCCTCAGCGACGAGTAGAGAGCCCTCAGCGATGAGTAGAGAGCCTTCAACAATGGAGGGCTTTCAGCGAATGGAGAAAATCAGCATGCAGACCGAGGAATATCAGCGCCGGGATCGCGACCATCACCTGCATCCGTTCACCGACTTCAAGGCGCTGGGTGAAGAAGGCTGCCGTGTCGTCACCCATGCCGAGGGGGTCTACATCCACGACAGCGAGGGTAACCGCATTCTCGATGGCATGGCAGGGTTGTGGTGCGTGAATCTCGGCTATGGTCGTCGTGAACTGGTCGAGGCGGCGACCGCTCAGCTCGAGCAGCTGCCTTACTACAATACCTTCTTCAAGACCACCCATCCGCCGGTGCTGCGCCTGGCCGACAAGCTCTGCGAGCTCGCGCCGGCGCACATCAATCACGTCTTCTTCACGGGGTCGGGCTCCGAGGCCAACGACACCGTACTGCGTATGGTACGGCGCTACTGGGCACTCAAGGGCCAGCCCGACAAGCGCTGGATCATCGGCCGCGAAAACGGCTATCACGGTTCCACCTTGGCTGGCATGAGCCTCGGCGGCATGGCGCCCATGCACGGCCAGGGCGGTCCCTGCGTGCCCGAGATCGCTCATGTCGCGCAGCCCTACTGGTTTGGTGAAGGGCGCGACCTGTCGCCGGAGGCCTTCGGCCGCCAGTGTGCCGCCGCATTGGAAGACAAGATCCTCGAGCTCGGCGAGGAAAACGTGGCCGCCTTCATCGCCGAGCCGGTGCAGGGCGCTGGCGGCGCCATCATGCCGCCGGCGAGCTACTGGCCGGCGGTCAAGGCGGTGTTGGCCAAGTACGATATCCTGCTGGTCGCCGACGAGGTGATCTGCGGCTTCGGCCGCCTCGGTGAATGGTTCGGCAGCCAGCACTTCGGCCTCGAGCCGGACCTGATGCCGATCGCCAAGGGGCTTTCCTCGGGCTACCTGCCGATCGGCGGCGTGCTGGTCGGCGACCGGGTGGCCGACACCCTGATCGAGGAGGGCAGCGAGTTCTTCCACGGCTTTACCTATTCGGGGCATCCCACCTGTGCCGCCGTGGCGCTCAGGAACCTGGAGTTGCTCGAGGCCGAGGGCGTGGTGGATCGCGTCCGCGATGATCTCGGCCCCTATCTGGCCGAGCGCTGGACCAGCCTGGCCGATCATCCCATCGTCGGTGAGGCACGCTCCCTGGGCCTGATGGGGGCCCTGGAGCTGGTCGCCGACCAGGGAACCGGTATGCGCTTCGACAAGCCGCTCGGTGCCGGCAACCTGTGCCGCGACCTGTGCTTCGAGGCCGGATTGGTGATGCGTTCGGTGGGCGATACCATGATCATCTCGCCGCCCCTGGTGATTACCCACGACGAGATCGATGAACTGGTGCGCCTGGCCCGCCGGGCGCTCGACGAGACGGCACGGCGCCTGGCCGAGCATGTGGTGACCGACGACGCCCCACGAGAGGAGATTCGCGCATGAGCCCCACCCCGATGACCCGCGACGACTGGCAGGCGCTGGCCGAGCACTTGACGGCCGAAAAGGGTCTCGAGACCCGCGCTTATATCGACGACGCCTTCGTCGACGCTGCCGATGGCGCGACCCTGACCACGATCAACCCGGCCACTGGCGAGACGCTCGCCGAGGTGGCGAGCTGCGACGCCGCCGATGCCGAGGCGGCGGTATCGGTGGCCCGACGCGCCTTCGAGGGCGGCGCGTGGTCGCGACGGGCGCCGGGTGAGCGCAAGGCCGTGCTGCTTCGCCTGGCCGAGCTGATGGAGGCCAACAAGCACGAGCTGGCACTGCTCGATACCCTGGACATGGGCAAGCCGGTGAATAGTTCGCTGGGCGACATGGCCGGTGCCATCGGCTGCATTCGTCACCATGCCGAGTCCATCGACAAGCTCTACGGCGAAGTCGCGCCCACCGGCGAGGAAAGCCTGGGCCTGGTGCTGCGCGAACCGCTGGGTGTGGTGGCCTCCATCGTACCGTGGAACTTTCCGCTGATGATGACCGCCTGGAAGATCGCCCCGGCCCTGGCCGCCGGCAACAGCGTCATCCTCAAACCCTCGGAGAAGTCGCCGCTGTCGGCGCTGCGTCTGGCGCAACTGGTCCGCGAGGCCGGCCTGCCGCGGGGCGTTTTCCAGGTGTTGCCGGGCTTCGGCCACACCGTGGGCAAGGCGCTGGCGCTGTCGATGGACGTCGATTGCCTGGCCTTCACCGGCTCCACTGGCGTCGGCAAGCAGCTGATGCAGTACGCCGGCCAGTCGAACCTCAAGAAGGTGTTCCTGGAGTGCGGTGGCAAGAGCCCGAATCTGGTGTTCGCCGACTGCAAGGACCTGGACCGGGTGGCCGAGCACGCCGCGGGGGCGATCTTCCACAACCAGGGCGAGGTGTGCATCGCCGGCTCGCGGTTGCTGGTCGAGAATTCGATCCGCGAGGCCTTCGTCGACAAGGTGCTGGCCGCCGCCGAGCGCATGCAGCCCGGCGACCCGCTGGACCCCGAGAGTTTCATGGGCGCGATCGTCGATGACACCCAGCATGCTCGCATTCTCGAGTACATTCGCCGCGGTGTGGCGGAGGGCGCGACCCTGCGCACCGGTGGCCAGGCGCTGGGTGGCGAGGGGCCGAATGGCAAAGGCCTGTTCATCGGCCCGACGGTGTTCGACGGCGTCACCGACGCCATGGCCATCGGCCGCGAGGAGATCTTCGGCCCGGTGCTGTCGGTGTTCGGCTTCGACAGCGAGGACGAGGCCGTGCGGCTCGCCAACGACAGTGACTACGGCCTGGCGGCCGGTCTGTGGAGCCAGGACATCGACCGCATCATGCGCGTCACCCGCCGGCTGCGCTCGGGCCAGGTGTTCGTCAACAACTGGGCGGACATGGACCAGACGGTGCCCTTCGGCGGCGTCAAGCAGTCGGGCAACGGCCGCGACAAGTCCCACCACTCGCTGGAGGAGTACTCCGATCTGAAGAGTGTATGGATGACGCTGACAGCGTGAGGCGTGAGGCGTGAGGCGTGAGGCGTGAGGCGTGAGGCGTGAGGCGTGAGGCGTGAGGGGGAAAGTGCCCCAGCGCAAGCGGAACAAGGCCGGCCGCGGCGAACTGCGGTCGGCCTTTTCGTGCTGGGGTCAGGAAGCCGTCTGCTTGTCGGCGCGGCGCTTGGCGACCGACTCGCCGGCGACGCCGAAGTCCTGGGTGGCGACGTCGGAAAGCAGGATGCGCACGCTCTCCGGCGTGCAGTCGATGGACTCGACGCAGGCGGCGGTGACCTTCTCGATCAGTGCTTCCTTCTGGGCGTCGCTGCGACCTTCGATCAGTTGGATATTGACGATCGGCATGAGGCTTGCTCCTTTTTTGGAAAAAGTTTCCAAATAATCCCATCGCTGCGGAAGGCTGTCAAAGCAAGGCGGATGAGCGACTAGGCCGGCGGACCGGCCTGTTGCGCTGGTATGGCGGGCAACGGGGTGGGATCAAAAGCTGCGGGCGGGAGTCGCGCAGCTGACCAGCCGACAGGCAACGTCGCCGATGTTGCGGAAGCGATGAGGCACGTTGGTGTCGAAGTAGTACGCCTCGCCGGCACCCAGCACGCGGGTCTCGGCGCCGATGGTGATTTCGATCTCGCCTTCCAGCACCACGCCGGCTTCCTCGCCCTGGTGGGCGATCATTTCGCGACCGGTGTCGGCGCCCGGCGGGTAGGTCTCGACCATGAAGCCCAGAGCACGGCTGGCGCGGTTGGCACCGACCAGCTTGTAGACGACATCTCCGCTGCCGACATCGGCGAGCTCTTCCGCCGAATAGAACACCTGATCGCGACTCTCCAGGTCCATGGTGAAGAAGTCGCCGACGCTCATTGGGATGGCGTCGAGGATCTTCTTCAGGGAGCTCACCGAGGGGCTGACCTTGCCCTGCTCGATCAGTGACAGGCTGGAATGGGTCACGCCGCAGCGCTTGGCCAGTTCCCGTTGCGAGATGTCACGAAGGTTGCGAAGGGCGCGCAGTCGCGCGCCGACATCGTCGGCCATGGTGTCTTCCTCGATTGTCATCTCAGTCATGTTGCAGGCAACTGATCGTGTTCGTGTGATGAGTGGTAGGTGTCAGCGGCGAACCCCCTGGAGTATCCAGGCATCGCGAGGGATCGGAGCGCCATGGCCGTGCAGCACGCGCAACCCGCCGGTCCCCTCCATGACGACGGCCTGCACGCTCCGGGGGTTGATGACGTTGGCGGCTCGCATGGCCGTGCGCAGGTCGTCCTCGGTGACCCGGGCGCAGTCCATGTTATCCCAGAGAATCTCGCCGCCTTCCTGCATCAGAAGAATGGGCGGCGAGTCGATGGCGCGACGCACGGCATCGCGACGCCGTCGCCAGCCGGAGACCAGTACCTGCAGGCCGTAGAGGGTAGTGAGCCCGATGGCACCGGGCAGCAGCGCCTTGGGACCGGTCACCACCGTGGAGGCCATGATCGAGCCGATGGCGATGGTGGCAGCGATGTCGAAGGACGAAAGCTGGGCAAAGCTGCGCACACCGCAGATCTTGGCGAGAACCAGAATGAGCAGGTACATCGCAAGCGCCATGCCCATGGTCTGCAGTATGTCGATCACGGCCGGCGGCAGGGCGCTTGTCATGAAGCCTCCATGAACGGCGACTCGTTGGTCGCCGTACGAGTGATTGCCGAGTCTGGCTCAGCACAGGGCATCGAGTTTTTCCTTCAGCATGGCATTGACCTGCTGCGGGTTGGCGGTGCCTCGGGAGGCCTTCATCACCTGGCCCACGAAATAGCCGATCATCTTGCCGCGCTTGTCCGGTTCGGCGTCACGATACTGGGCCACCTGGGCGGGGCTGTCCTCGATCACTTGATCGATCATCGCCTCGATGGCGCCGGTGTCGGTGACCTGCTTGAGACCCTTGGCATCGATGATGGCGTCCGCAGCGTCGCCCTCGCCGTGCCACAATGCCTGGAAGACCTGCTTGGCGGCCTTGCCGTTGATGGTATCGTCCAGCACTCGGACGATAAGCTCGCCGAGCCGGTCGGCGGAGACCGGGCTGTCGGTGATGGCCAGGCCCTCGCGGTTCAGGGCGCCTGAGAGCTCGCCCTGCACCCAGTTGGCGGCTTGCTTGGCGTCGCCGCAGACGTCCTTGACCCGTTCGAAATACTCGGCCATGGCACGGCTGGCCGAGAGTACGCCGGCATCGTAGGCCGACAGCCCGAGCTCACTCTCGAAGCGGGCGCGCTTGTCAGCTGGCAGTTCCGGCAGGGTGTCGCGGAGATGGTCGACGTAGGCCTGGTCGAGCACTACCGGCAGCAGGTCGGGGCAGGGGAAGTAGCGGTAATCGTTGGCTTCCTCCTTGGTGCGCATGCTGCGGGTCTCGTCGGCTTCGGGGTCGAAGAGGCGAGTCTCCTGCACGACGTCACCGCCATCCTCGATCAGTTCGATCTGACGCTCGACCTCGAATTCGATGGCGCGCTCGACGAAACGGAAGGAGTTGACGTTCTTGATTTCGGCACGCGTCCCGAAGGCTTCCTGGCCCGCGGGGCGTACCGAGACGTTGACGTCGCAACGCATCGAGCCCTCGGCCATGTTGCCGTCGGAAATTCCCAGGTAGGTGACAATCGAATGGATCGCCTTGAGGTAGGCCGCCGCCTCCTTGGCCGAGCGCATGTCGGGCTCGGAGACGATTTCCAGCAGCGGGGTGCCCGCCCGGTTGAGGTCGATACCCGTCATGCCGTGGAAGTCTTCGTGCAAGGACTTGCCGGCGTCTTCCTCGAGGTGGGCATGGTGCACACGGATGCGCTTGGTAGCGCCCTCGTCCAGCGTGATTTCCACCTCGCCTGGCCCGACGATGGGCTGGTACATCTGGCTGGTCTGGTAGCCCTTGGGCAGGTCCGGATAGAAGTAGTTCTTGCGGTCGAAGACCGAAATGTCGGGAATCTCGGCATGGATGCCGAGGCCGAACTGGACGGCCATGGCCACCGCCTGCTCGTTGAGTACCGGAAGCACACCGGGCAGCCCCAGGTCCACGGCACAGGCCTGGCTGTTGGGCTCGGCGCCGAAGGCAGTTGAAGCGCCGGAGAAGATCTTGGAGCGGGTGGCGAGCTGGACGTGGACCTCCAGGCCGATCACGGTTTCCCATTGCATCAGACGGACTCCTCGGCGAAGGCGGGACGGCGCAGGTGCCAGTCGGTGGTTTGCTGGAACTGATGGGCGACGTTGAGCAGGCGTGCCTCGGCGAAGTGAGTGCCGAGGACCTGCAGGCCGACGGGGCGGCTGCCGGCGAAACCGGCGGGCACACTGATGCCGGGGATGCCGGCCAGGTTCACGGCGATGGTGTAGATGTCCTGCAGGTACATCGACACCGGGTCCTTGTTGGCGCCCAGGTCGAAGGCCGGGGTCGGCGAGGCCGGTCCCATCAGCACGTCGACCTCGTCGAAGGCGTCGAGGAAGTCCTGGCGGATCAGCCGCCGAACCTGCTGGGCCTTCTTGTAATAGGCGTCGAAGAAGCCCTCGGAAAGGGTGTGGGTGCCGATCAGGATGCGTCGCTTGACTTCTTCGCCGAAGCCTTCGGCGCGGCTGCGCTTGTAGAGGTCGATCAGGTCGGCCGGGTCATCACAGCGGTGGCCGAAGCGCACACCGTCATAGCGTGACAGGTTGGAGGACGCTTCTGCCGGTGCGATGACATAGTAAGCCGGGATGGCGTAGTGGGTATGCGGCAGGCTGACGTCCATCACCGTGGCGCCGAGGGATTCGAAGACCTTGATGGCTTCGCGCACGGCGTTGGCCACCGACGGGTCGAGGCCGTCGCCGAAGTATTCGGTGGGCAGGCCGATCTTGAGGCCGCTCAGAGGGGCTTCGAGGTCGGCGGTATAATCCGGCACCCCGCGTGCCGCACAGGTGGAGTCGCGCACATCATGGCCGGCGACGGCGCCGAGCAGGTGGGCGCAGTCGGCGGCCGAGCGCGCCATGGGGCCGGCCTGGTCGAGGCTCGAGGCATAGGCGATCATGCCGTAGCGCGATACTCGCCCGTAGGTAGGCTTGAGACCGGTGATGCCGCAGAAGGCGGCGGGCTGGCGGATCGAGCCGCCGGTGTCGGTGCCCATGGCGGCAGGTACCAGGCCCGCGGCCACGGCAGCGGCGCTGCCCCCCGACGAACCGCCGGGCACGGCGTCGAGGTCCCAGGGATTCTTCACCGGGCCATAGAAACTGTTCTCGTTGGACGAGCCCATGGCGAACTCGTCCATGTTGGTCTTGCCGAGGCTCACGGTGCCGGCGTTGGCGAGTCGTTCCACGACATCGGCATCGTAGGGGGCGGCGAAGTTGTCGAGCATGCGCGAGCCGCAGCTGGTCTTGACGCCTCGGGTGCAGAAGATGTCCTTCAGTGCCAGGGGCAGGCCGGTCAGCGGGCCGGCCTCGCCCGCGGCGCGGGTGGCATCGGCGCGATCCGCTGCTTCTAGCGCGGCATCGCCAGTAACGGTGATAAAGCTGTTGAGGCGACCGTCCAGACGGTCGATGCGCCCGAGCAGGTCCTGGGTCAGCTCGCGGCTGGAGAACTCCCCGGCGCGCAAACCGGCGGCGAGTTCGGTCAATGTCTTATCGTGCATGGGCCCTGGGCTCCGTGATGACATGGCGGTGACGGCGGTTGAGGGTCATTCGACGACCCGTGGCACCAGGTAGAGGCCGTTTTCCACGGACGGTGCGCAACGCTGGAAGTCGTCACGCTGGTCGGTTTCGGTCACCTCGTCGGCGCGCAGGCGCTGGGTGGCATCCAGCGGATGCGCCATGGGCGTGACGCCTGCGGTATCCAGTGCCTGCAGCTGATCGACCATCTCCAGGATGCGGCCGAGATCATCGAGGTAATGGGCGGCTTCGCCCTCGTCAAGGCCGAGACGGGCCAGATGGGCGGCCCTGAGAACGTCTGCGTGTTCGATCGCCATGATCGGGTGTCCTCGCGGGGGTGGAGAAAAGAGGGCAAAGTTACCACATCCTCGCCGATGCTGGCAGGGGCGTGGCACGGCATTGACGCGCGGAACGCTTGCCGCCTACGGGGTGCAGTGATACCGTTTGCTCCCGCACAGGGCTTCCGGACTGCACTAGGTAACGAGTTCATGTTCAAACGTTTGAGGGGGTTGTTTTCCAGCGATCTGTCGATCGACCTGGGAACGGCCAACACACTGATTTATGTCCGCGGCCGCGGGATCGTTCTCGACGAACCCTCGGTCGTGGCGATTCGCCAGTCCGGCAGCATGCGCAGCGTGGCTGCGGTTGGCGCCGATGCCAAACGGATGCTGGGGCGCACGCCCGGCAACATCACTGCCATCCGGCCGATGAAGGATGGTGTCATCGCCGACTTCACCGTCACCGAGCAGATGTTGCAATACTTCATTCGCAAGGTGCACCAGAGCACCTTCCTGACGCCGAGTCCCAGGGTGCTGGTCTGTGTTCCCTGCATGTCGACCCAGGTCGAGCGTCGTGCGATCAAGGAGTCCGCCGAAGGGGCCGGTGCCCGCGAGGTGTTCCTGATCGAGGAGCCGATGGCCGCGGCCATCGGGGCCGGCCTGCCGGTCGAGGAGGCGCAGGGGTCGATGGTCGTCGATGTCGGCGGCGGGACCAGCGAGATTGCCATCATCTCTCTCAATGGCGTGGTCTATTCGGAATCCATTCGCATGGGGGGCGATCGATTCGATGAGGCCATCACGGCCTATGTGCGGCGCCATTACGGTAGCCTGATCGGCGAATCCACTGCCGAGCGGATCAAGGAAGAGATCGGCTGTGCCTATCCCGGCGGCGAGTTGCGCGAGATCGACGTGCGGGGTCGCAACCTGGCGGAGGGCATTCCCCGCAGCTTTACGCTCAACTCTCATGAGATCCTCGATGCCCTGCAGGAAACCCTGGGGTCCATCGTCGCGGCGGTGAAGAGCGCGCTCGAGCAGTCGCCACCCGAGCTGGCCTCGGACATCGCCGAGCGTGGCCTGGTGTTGACCGGCGGTGGCGCCTTGCTACGCGACCTGGACAAGCTGATCGCCGAGGAAACCGGTCTGCCGGTGGTGGTGGCCGAGGACCCGCTGACCTGCGTGGCGCGTGGTGGCGGCAAGGCACTGGAAATGATCGATCAGCGTACTTTCGAGCTGCTCTCCAGCGACTGACCGGGGGAGGTTCCCTATCAAGCCGCTGTTCTCGCACGGGTCGGTGCCGGGGTATCGCATGCTGGTGTGTGCGATCCTCGCCATCGCCTTGATGTTCGTCGACCTGCGTTTTACACGCATGGAAACCGTGCGGGCCCAGCTTTCCACGCTGGTCGCGCCGGTGCAGTGGGCCGTCAGTCTGCCCAGCGACGTGCTCAACTGGGGCGCGCTCGCGCTGTCCGAGCAGCGTGCCCTGGTGGAAGAGAATCGCCGTCTGCGCGAGCAGATTCTGACGCTGTCGCATCGGGTTCAGCGCATGGCCAGCCTGACCGCCGAGAATGTGCGATTGCGCGAACTGCTGTCGGCGACCAAGGAACGCGACATCCCCTTCATCACCACCGAGCTGCTCTCCCTGGATCCGGACCCCTTCACGCATCGCATGGTGATCGACCGTGGGCGACGCGATGGTGTCTTCGTGGGCCAGCCCGTCATGGATGCGTCTGGGTTGGTCGGCCAGGTCACGTCGGTGTCGGCCTATTCGAGTCGGGTCCTGCTGGTGGCAGATGCCAGTCATGCCCTGCCTGTTCAGGTCAATCGCAACGGGCTGCGTTTCGTGCTTCAGGGCGCGGGGCGTTACCAGAGCCTCAACGTGCTTCATGTGCCGGATACAGCCGACATTCGCGAAGGGGACCTGCTGGTGACCTCGGGGCTGGCGGGTCGCTTCCCGCCGGGCTACCCGGTGGCTCGGGTGGACAAGGTGGTACATGATCCCGGTGAACCCTTTGCCAGGGTCGAGGCGGACCCGGTGGCGAAGCTGCAGCGTTCCCGGCACTTCCTGCTGTTGTTCCCGCCCGAGCCGCGCTCCCCCGATGGCCGGGGGGGCTGGATCGCGTCGCCCGACCCGGTGGCCATCGAGATGGCCCGCCGCATCGCCACGGGTGGAAGCGAGAGCGCCGAGGAGGAGGAATAATGGCGCGCACGACATCCGCCGGCCTGCCCTGGATCTGGTTGACGATGCTGCTGGCGCTCTGCCTGCAGGTCATGCCCCTGGCTGATGGCTGGCAGATCTGGCGTCCCGACTGGCTGGGCTTGATGCTGATCTACTGGTGCATGAAGGCGCCGGAGCGGGTCGGTGTCTTTCATGGGTTCGTGCTGGGAATCCTGCTGGATCTGATCGAGGGCGTGCCGCTTGGCCAGAATGCCCTGTTGCTGTCGCTGCTGGCCTTCCTCTGTGCCCTGGTCTATCCCCGCTTTCGCGCCTATTCGCTGTTGCAACAGGCCGTGTTGATTCTGGTTCTGCTGGGGACGGTGCAACTGGTCGAGCAATGGCTGCGTACCCTCCTGGGCCCCTTTTCCATCCATCTTTCCTTCCTGCTGCCCTCGGTGATCGGCGCGGTGTTGTGGCCATGGCTGACGACACTGTTCCGGGCCTTTCGCCGTCGCGCCGCGAAAGGATGACCGGCAGCGCCATGTCGGCACCTCGTCCGCCCCGTATCCGCCTGGCATCGGCGTCGCCGCGTCGACGCGACCTGCTGGCCGGTATCGACGTCGATGTCGAGGTGCGGCCGGTGGATATCGACGAGACGCCGTTTCCCGGGGAGGTGGCCGAGGCGTACGTCACGCGGCTCGCTCGCGAGAAGGCGCTGGCAGGGCACTCGTCGGGCGGGATGCCCACACTGGGGGCGGACACAGTCGTGGTACGGGACGGCGAGATTCTCGGCAAGCCGTTGGACGCGGCGCACGCTGCGGCCATGCTGCGCTCCCTGGCGGGCCGCTCCCATGAGGTGATGACGGCCGTGACGGTGGTCGGGCCCGCAGGCGTGCTGGTGAGCGCCGTGCGTAGCCGGGTGACCCTGCGCGATATTGAGGCGGCGGAGATCGACGCCTATTGGCTCACGGGGGAACCCGCCGACAAGGCTGGCGGTTATGCCATCCAGGGTCGTGGTGCGATATTCGTGACGCACCTCGACGGCAGCTATTCGGCCGTGGTGGGGCTGCCGTTGTGTGAAACGGCCGATCTGTTGTCTCGGCAGGGCGTGCCGCTCTGGAATCACCCTGTGTCATAATGGCGCGAGTTTTCGTCAGGACCCTTTTCAGGACTTTTTCCAGGATTTTCCTCCAGGACAAGGATTCCGCATGAGCGGTGAAGTACTCATCAATTTGACGCCGATGGAGACTCGTGTCGCCGTCGTGGAAAACGGTGTGCTGCAGGAGGCCTTCATCGAGCGCGCCCGGCGTCGCGGTATCGTCGGCAATATCTACAAGGGGCGGGTCGTACGGGTGTTGCCTGGCATGCAGGCTGCCTTCGTCGATATCGGTCTCGATCGTGCCGCCTTCATTCATGCCCATGAGGTGATGCCACCGGGTACACCGGCCGACGAGCAGGTCTCGATTTCCCAGTTGCTCCAGGAAGGCCAGTCGTTGGTAGTGCAGGTGACCAAGGATCCGATCGGTTCCAAGGGGGCACGCTTGACCACGCACCTCTCCGTGCCTTCGCGTTATCTGGTCTACATGCCGGATTCGCCGCACAACGGTGTTTCCCAGCGCATCGAGGACGATGGCGAACGCGAGCGTCTGCGTGCTCAGGTCGAATCGGCCCTCGCGGAACAGACCCTCGAGGTCTCCGGCGGCTTCATCGTGCGTACCGCCGCCGAGGGAGTGACCGACGAGGAGCTCGCCGGCGACATGCATTTCCTGTTGCGCCTGTGGCGCAAGGTCAGCGAGCGTCGCGTCACGGCATCCACGCCGAGCGTCATCTACGACGACCTGCCGTTGTTCATGCGCACCCTGCGCGACGTCATGCGCGATGATATCGAGAAGGTACGCATCGATTCCCGCGAGAACCATGTCAAGCTGCTCGAGTTCGCCGAGGAGTTCATGCCCGATGCGGTTGAGCGCATCGAGCATTACGCCGGCGAACGGCCGATCTTCGACCTGTTCAGTGTCGAGGACGAGATCCAGAAGGCGCTGGCGCGCAAGGTGCAGCTCAAGTCTGGGGGCTATCTGGTCATCGATCCGACCGAAGCGATGACCACCATCGACGTCAACACCGGCGGTTATGTCGGCCATCGCAACCTCGAGGAGACCATCTTCAAGACTAACCTCGAGGCGGCCACGGCCATTGCCCGTCAACTGCGGCTGCGAAACCTGGGTGGCATCATCATCATCGATTTCATCGATATGGAAGATACCGAGCACCAGCGGCAGGTGTTGCGGGTGCTGGAAAAGGCCCTGGAGCGGGACCATGCCAAGACCAAGTGCACCGGCGTGACCGAACTCGGCCTGGTGCAGCTGACCCGCAAGCGGACCCGGGAGAGCCTGGAACAGACGCTGTGCGAACCTTGCCCGGCCTGCGAAGGGCGAGGCACTCTCAAGACGCCCGAGTCGGTGTGCTATGAGATCTTCCGAGAGATCCTCCGCGAAGAGCGGGCCTATAGTGCCGAGACCTATACCGTGCTGGCCGCCCAGTCGGTGGTGGATCGGTTGCTCGACGAGGAATCGGCCGCGGTGGCGGATCTCGAGGAGTTCATCGCCAAGACCATTCGCTTCCAGGTGGAATCCCATTATTCCCAGGAGCAGTACGATATCGTACTGATGTGAGCCATGTCGCCGAGCCGCCTGGTCTTCCGCTGGTCGTTGACGCTACTGGCCCTGGCCCTGACGCTGGCGGCAGTACTGTTGATCGTCATGCGCCTGTTGCTGGCGCAGGTCGACCGACTGTCGCCGCAGCTGGAATCGATGCTGGCGTCGCGCTTTTCCGCCGAGGTCTCGCTGGACGATGTGCGGGGCGGCGTGGCCGGGCTCGACCCCTGGTTTGAGGTGGCGGATCTGGACTTTCGTTCCCGCGAAGGCCTGGGCGATGTACCGCTGCTGGAAGTCGAGCGGGCGACGTTGCGTCTCGATACCGCGGCCAGCCTGCGCCGTGGCATGCCGGTACTCGAAAAGTCGCGGATCGATGGCGTCACCCTGCATCTCTATCAGGACGAGGACCTGACCTGGCAATGGCCGGCGCCGGCCGATGTGCCCCCGGAATTGGTTCCCGCCGGTGAATTCGACTTGTCGCGCCTGGACTTCTGGATCGGCGTTTTGCTGCGCCAGCGTGCCTGGGCCGACGACACGCGCGTGGAGCTGCATGGCCGCAAGCGTGTGGCCGTGCTTCATTCGCCGCGTCTGCTGATGACGAGCAGCGAGGGGCATGCCCACCTGGAAGGGGAGGTGCAGCTGCAGGGGCAACCGGGCACGGCTTTCCAGGCGGTGATGGAAGTGATGCACGATGGGGGTGACGACGCTGGATTTGATGCCGCCCTGCAGGCGGACATGCAGCTCGAAAGTCTGATCGGGCTGTCGGCATTGCTCGGGTTCGATGACAAGCTGCGCCTCGACGATGCGAGCGGCGAGGCGCGCTTGTGGGGGCGCTGGCAGGATGGACGACTGGCCGACGTGCGCCTCGATATGACGTCGCCACGCCTGGCGCTGAACCGGGATTCCCCTGTCGAGGCCGGGCAGGCCGGTATCGTGCTCGATGACGTGAGCCTGCGTGGTCAGTGGCTGCGCGCCGCCGAGGGGGATAGCTGGGACGCCTGGTTCGCGGGTGATGCACGCAGCGTCGATTCGCCCCATGAGAATACTTCCGGGCCGCCATTGCCGCGTTTCTGGCATGCACGAGGCGATGGCGAAGACTGGTGGCTCACCGGGAGCGGCTTCGAACTCGGGGCGTTCTCCGCCTGGCACGACCGACTGCCTTTGCCCGAAGGCCTGGCTCGCACGGTTCGCGCGCTGTCGCCGCGAGGTCGGGTCGATGCCCTTGGGGTCGGGCGTCGCGATGGTCAGTGGCAAGCTCGCGTCAGTGCCACGGAGGTATCGGTATCGCCCTGGGAAGATGCGCCGGGGGGTGGGCCGCTGGATGTCTGGCTGGAGGCCGAGGGTACCGAAGGGCGGGTTCGCTTCGTCGACAGCGGCGGTGCGGAACTCGCCTTCCCCGAGGTCTTTTCCGATCCCATGACGCTCGACAACGCCAGCGGCGAGGTCGCGTGGTCTTACGCGGGTTCGCATAGTTCCGTCAGTGGACGCAACCTGAAAGTCGGATGGAACGGTGCCACCGTGGAAGGTGCCTTCGGCCTGGCCATGAGGGGCGAAAAGCGTGGTGGCTTCGGCCTGCAACTGGACTTCCGCGATGTCGACGCCCTGAAGCGTCCGCTGACCGATTGGCTGCCCATGCCGGTGCTGCGCGAAGAGGTCGACGCCGAGCTTGCCGACTGGCTGGCCAGTGGCCTGGCGGGAAGGGTGCCGCGAGGCGCGTTGAGTCTGCATGTGCCGATCACCGAGACGTCCGAGGAGGCGAGTGACGAGGCCGATGCGTCATTGCAGCTCGAGCTCGATATCGAGCAGGGGGTCTTGCCTTTCGATCCGGCGTGGCCGGCGCTGGAGGACGTGCGAGGGCACCTGAGCGTGACCGAGGAGTCGCTCAGTGCCGATGTCGAGCATGCCGAGAGTCTGGGGGTCCTGACCCAAGGGGCGAGTGTGGAGATGGCGGATGAGCTGCTTCGCGTCCGAGGGCCCTTGTCCGCCTCGGCGACGGCACTGTCTCGCTACCTCGCCGCGATACCCGCAGAGGGCATGGAGGCCGTCGCCGACTGGCACGGCGAGGGGGAAGTGACGGGCACACTGGATGTGTCGGTGCCCTTGTCCGATCCTGATGCCCTGAAGCTCGATATCGACGGACAGACCTCGCTTTCGACCCTGACGCATGCGCCGACCTCGCTGACCTTCGAGTCGCTCACGGGGCCGCTCGCCTGGCGGCAGCGCGGCGAGGAAGGCGGGCTGAGCGGCCGGCTGGAAGGGCGCCTGCTGGGCGGTCCCTTCGAGGCCGATATCGACACGGCCGACCAGGGCATCACCATGTCGGGCACCGCCACTGCCGAGTCGCTTTCGGGTCTCGGTATGCCGCCGGGTGCCGCGTCGCTGATCAACGGCGAGACCTCCTGGCGGGGCCAGCTCAGGATCGATGGACCGAATCCGGCCCTGACGCTGGACAGCGAATTGCGTGGCCTGGGTATTGCCTTGCCTGAGCCGCTCGGCAAGGCGCCTTCTCTCCCTCGCGCCTTGCATCTGGACATATCACTGGCTGATCGGATGCGCCTGTCGGGGCGGCTGGGGTCGCGTCTCGGCCTGCGCTGGCAGGAGGGTGATAGCGACCGCGGGCAAGTCTGGATCGGCCGTGATGCACCGTCCGGCTGGCCGGCCGAGCCCGGCTGGTCGGTGCAGGCCTATCTGCCCCGCGTGTCGCCGGCGGACTGGGCGCATGCCCTGTCGCCATTGGCGGGTGCCGGGTCGCTTGGCGGCGGTAGTGGCGGTCATGGTGTCAGTGTGTCGCGACTGACCCTGGATACTGAATGCCTCAGCGTCAATGATCGCTGCCTGGGGTCGTTGGTCGTCGATGGCGCTCCCCTCGACGACGGCTGGCGACTGGCCCTGGATGGCAGTCTGCTATCGGGGCGGCTCGAGTACCGGCCGCGTCGGCACGCGCCCCTGGATATCACGTTGAATCGCTTGCGCCTGGACGACCTGGTGCCGGATGGTGCCGCCGGTACGGACCGCCAAGGCTCGGGGACGTTGTTCGCGGAGCTCGATGTGCCGCCGACGCCGGCATCGATGCCGGATGGAATCGGGAACGTACCGGCCGGGCGGCTCAGCGTCGAGTCGTTGCGCTGGCGGTCTCGTTCCCTCGGCCCTTTCAGTGCCAGCTGGCGGACAACGCCTGACCAGCTTGTCCTGGACCCTGTGGAGCTCAGCCTCGGCGAGATCGATGCTCGAGGCAACTTGACCTGGGAGGCCTCCGGTCCCGAGGCCAGCCTGACTCGCTCGCGGCTAGCCCTGGAAGGCGGGGATATCGGCACGGCGCTGCAAGCCCTGGATCAGCCGGTGGCGGTGAGCAGTGCCGATACGCGAGTCGATAGCCAGCTGGCCTGGCCCGGGGCGCCCTGGCAGTTCGCTCTGGCGCGGTCCCGGGGCAATCTGGGCATCGAATTGCGCGATGGGCGCTTCGCCAATCTCGAGTCACCCTCGGCTCGACTGGTCGGCCTTCTGAACGTGGACAATCTGTTGCGTCGCCTGCGACTGGATTTTTCGGATGTGACCGGCCGCGGCACTGCCTTCGACAGTGTCAGCGGCGACGCAACCCTGTATGGTGGAGTGCTGGAAACGCGCGGCCCGGTGACGATCGATGGAGCCGCCACTCAGTTCACGCTGGAGGGTAGTGTCGACCTGGTGCGCCGGGAACTCGACCAGCGGCTCGGCGTCACAGTGCCCGTGAGCAACAACCTGCCCCTGGCGGCGGTGATTGCCGGCGCCCCGGTGGTGGGTGGTGCCCTGTTCGTCGCCGACAAGATATTCGGCGATGTCATCGACCGCGTGACCCGAATTCACTACCGCGTGCGGGGCCCATGGACCTCGCCGCGCATCTCTCTGGAAAGTGCCGAATGACATCACAGACGTCTTCCATGTTCGATCGGGTCGGCGAGATACTGCTCGCGCCCGGTGGCCTCGACCTTGATACCCTGGATGCCGGGCTGGGCCATGCCCTGGGACCCGGTATCGATTATGCCGATCTCTATTTCCAGCGCAGCTGGCATGAGGGATGGTCGCTCGAGGATGGTGAAGTCAAGGACGCCAGCTACAACATCGATGGTGGCGTCGGTGTGCGTGCCATGGCCGGTGAAAAGACCGGCTTTGCCTACTCCAACCAGATCACTGCCGATGCCCTGGCCGAGACGGGTCGCACCGCATCCGGCATCGTCAGGCACGGTGATCGCCTGGCGACGGCGCCATGCATTCAGGTAGGGGCCGAGGCGCGTTATGCCGGTCTCGACCCGCTGGCGGGGCTGTCCGCCGAGGACAAGATCGCCATGCTCAAACTGGCCGATCGTGTAGCCCGTGCGGCGGATCCGGCCGTGGAGCAGGTCAGTGCCTCGCTGACCGGCGTCTACGAGGCGGTACTGGTGCGGGCCAGCGACGGTACCCAGGCGGTGGATATCCGTCCCCTGGTACGCTTCAACGTCAGCGTCATCGTGGTTCGCAACGGGCGTCGCGAACGTGGCAGTGCCGGCGGCGGCGGGCGTTACTCCATGGCCCGTCTGCGCGATGACAACGTCGCCGAGCGGTTTGCCAAGGAAGCCGTGCGGCAGGCATTGGTCAATCTGGAAGCGGTCGACGCGCCGGCGGGGCAGATGCCGGTGGTCCTGGGAGCCGGCTGGCCGGGCATCCTGCTTCACGAGGCGGTAGGTCATGGTCTTGAAGGCGACTTCAATCGCAAGGGCAGCTCCGCCTTCGCCGGTCGCATGGGCGAGCGCGTGGCGGCCCCCGGTGTCACCGTGGTCGATGATGCGACCCTGGCCGACCGTCGCGGCTCGATGAGTGTCGACGATGAGGGCACGCCGGGGCAGTGCACGACCCTGATCGAGGATGGCATCCTCACCGGCTACATGCAGGACAAGCTCAATGCTCGTCTGATGGGTATGGCGCCCACCGGCAATGCACGCCGTGAGTCCTTTGCCCACCTGCCGATGCCGCGCATGACCAATACCTACATGCAAGCCGGTCAGGATGATCCCGCCGACATCATCGGCAGCGTCGAGCGTGGCATCTATGCAGTGAGTTTCGGCGGCGGCCAGGTGGACATCACCTCCGGCAAGTTCGTGTTCTCGGCCAGTGAAGCCTATCTGATAGAGGGCGGCCGGATCACCGCGCCGGTGAAGGGCGCGACCCTGATCGGCAATGGCCCGGAAGCCATGGGCCGAGTGTCGATGATCGGTCATGACCTGGAACTGGATACCGGCATCGGGGTCTGCGGCAAGGAAGGCCAGGGCGTACCGGTCGGCGTCGGCCAGCCCACCTTGAAACTGGATGAACTGACCGTCGGCGGGACGCAGTCATAAGCTACGAGCTACGAGCTACGAGCTACGAGCTACGAGCTGAAGGGTTGACGGTTTAGAGGGCGGTGGCACCATCCAGCTCGCGGCTCGCGGCTCGCGGCTCGCGGCTCGCGGCTCGCGGCTTACGGCTTAGAGGCCGGCCGTCTCGCGGATCAGTTTGAACAGCCGGCGGGCGTTGGTGGGGGGCTTGCCCTGGTCACGTTCGCGGCGGGCGTTGCGGATCAACTGGCGCAGAGCCTGGCGGTCGGTGTCGGGGAAGGCGTCGATGAAGGCGGCGACGGCGTCGTCACCCTCGTCGATCAGGCGGTCCCGCCATTTCTCGAGTCGATGGAAGGCGTGGTCGCGTTGCAGCTGTTCGCGGTCGAGTTCATCGAACACGGCTCGGATACCGTCGAGGTCTTCGCGGCGCATCAGTTTGCCGACGTATTGCATGTGACGCCGACGGGCTTCCCGGGCGCGAATGCGGCCGGTTTCGTCGATGGCGGCCAGCAGTTCGTCGGAGAGGGGGAAGCGGGCCCGCTCGGCGTCGTTCATGGCGATGAGCCGCTCTCCGAGTGACTGGAGGGCGTGCATTTCTCGCTTGAGCTGGGACTTGCTGGGCCGCTCGTCGGCCGGGAAGGAATCATCCTGGGTCATGCCGTGTCCTGGGGGTCGTGGAACGTGGAGTATCGGCCCAGTATACCAGCCCGTCACCATGGGCTGGATAATCGCGATATTGTGGAGTGCCGGTCCTGAGAGCCGGCCGAGTGAGGAGACAGATCGATGACACAGGCTTTTGATGCCGCCGATCAGCAGGCCCTGTTGGAAACCCGTGCCGAAGAGGCCCTGGCGCTGGCGCGCCGGCTGGGGGCTGATGCCTGCGAGGTGGGAGCCAGCGTCGATCAGGGTATCGGCGTCAGCGTGCGCGAGGGTGATGTGGAAACCGTGGAGCTGTCGCGGGACCAGGGCATCGCCGTGACCGTTTACGTGGGGCAGCGCAAGGGAAGTGCCTCATCGTCCGATGCCAGCGAGGCGTCGGTTCGCGATGTGGTCGAGAAGGCATTGGCCATCGCGCGTTATACCGGTGAAGATCCCGCCGCCGGCCTGGCGGATGCCTCGTTGATGGCGACCCGTTTCCCGGATCTGGATGTGCACCATCCCTGGCCCCTCTCCACGGAGGAAGCCATCGAGCTGGCTCTCTCCTGCGAGAGTGCCGGGCGTGGCGTCGAGGGGATTCGCAGCTCTGAGGGAGCCAGTCTCTCCAGTGGAGAGGGGGTCAACGTCTATGCCAATAGTCATGGTTTTCTGGGGGGGCAGCGCGGCAGCCGACATTCGCTGTCATGCCTGCTGATCGCCGAAGATGCTTCGGGCATGCAGCGGGACTACGATTACACGACGGCGCGTGATCCGCGCGCGCTGCGTGACCCCGCTGCCGTGGGGGAGAGCGCGGCGCAGCGCACCCTGCAGCGTCTTGGTGCCGGGCGTCCGGCCACGGGTCGCATGCCGGTGCTGTTCGATCCTTCGCTCGCATCCGGCCTGGTCGGGCACCTGTTGGGTGCCATTGCCGGCGGCGCCTTGTATCGCCAGTCCTCCTTCCTGTGCGAGCGCCTGGACACCCAGCTGTTCCCGGCGTGGTTTTCGCTGAGCGAGCGCCCCATGGAAGTCGGCGCGATGGCCAGCAGCCCCTTCGATGCGGATGGGGTTCAGACCCGTGACAATGTCTTCATCGACCAGGGGCGTCTGGCCAGCTATCTGCTTTCCGCCTACAGCGCGCGACGCCTGGGCATGTCGACCACCGGCAACGCCGGGGGCGCTCGTAACCTGCGCATCGCCGCACCGCTGGAATCGCTCGAGACGCTTCTGGCGCGCATGGATCGTGGCGTGCTGGTGACCGAGCTGATGGGGCAGGGCGTCAATGGCGTGACCGGGGATTACTCCCGCGGTGCCGCCGGCTTCTGGGTCGAGAACGGCAGGATCCAGCACCCGGTGGAAGAGTTCACCATTGCCGGCAACCTCGAGACGATGTTTCAGGGGCTGGTGGGCATCGGCGACGACATCGACACCCGAGGCAGCATTCATACCGGCAGCTGGCTGATCGACGAGATGACCGTCGCGGGCGGCTGAGCCGGGCTGCGCCCGGCCCGGCTGCGCCGGGAGCTGTAAGCTATAAGCTTTAAGCTGTAAGAAAACCCGCCCGGCTGCACCGGGAGCTATAAGCTGTAAGCTTTAAGCGGTAAGAAAAATCTTGACCCACCGGGGGTTAGAAAGTTTTCTGGCTTACGGCTTACGGCTTACGGCTTACGGCTTACGGCTTACGGCTTACGGCTTACGGCTTACGGCTTACGGCTT
>NZ_JAVXUS010000017.1:0-86146 GCF_032334135.1 Halomonas sp. I1 | reverse complement strand
ATGGGGTTGTCGTCGCTCATTCTGTCCTCCTGATGACTGCACTATACCCTGTGCAGCTATGGAGGGGGTCACTTCACAGAGACATAGAGAGGTATCTTCTCAGCAAGAGATTCCTGAGGATGCCGAAAGACGCGTTTCAATCACGTCACCAATAGAAATTTCAATTTCTGAAATGAAAGACAACATTGATAAAAGAAAGACTCTTGGAGTCAAGAAATGGTTTAAGCGGAACATATAAAAATATCAGACTGCCGCATTTGCACGCGGCAGTCTGAATTTTCGATGAGTATTCAAATCGAATTCTATATTATAGCCTCCACCAAGCCAAGTCATTAAACCCTCTACTAAGCTGACAAAGCTGGCATACATAACCCAAATTCAACACAAAGCACAAGCGCCTAACATTCCATACCACCTTTAAGTTAAAACAATGATGTTTGAACCACCTGAGGCTTCACACCATACAACTGCTGAGCTTGCTGAATAAAAACATTCTTACCACCATAGCTTGGATGGCGAAACTTCACTACCTCCAATCCTCTGCAGATCCTTTTTGCTGAAGCTTCAGCGTCATTACCTATAGCCACTATCCGCTTGGGATTTATAAGCTCAACCAGATCAGAAAGAACCTCTTCTCCTATTTTTCTCTCTTCTGCATTATGGCTCCTATTGGAAAATGAATTTCCTTTACTAAACGGGTGAAGAGGAAAAACATTCCAGAGAAATATATTCTCATCGATACGGCTCAGCATGCTCCATATAACTGTAGCCGTCATTTCTGAGACAGGTTCTCCATAGGTAAATCTGGGAATTTTTACCCCCCATCTTTCACCAATGCTTGAAGCTCTAATCTCATCAGTCAAAGCAAGGCCTGTTCGTCTGCCACCACGGTAGCCTAAATCCCTTCCAATCCAGAGAGAGTCAATACTCATCTTTGAAGCAGCATCAACGAGTTTATAAAGAATCTCTCTTCTTCCTTTTGAGGCATCTGGCTTATCGTATTTTTGACATACATTCCAGTATGGATTAAAAACATTCTCCCTATTAATAGAGCTAACTTTTTCTACAAAAGACTTAGGCGTCACTAGAGTTTTCATGCGGTACGAACCTAATTGTACGATCCTTTCTATTTCCGATCACAGTTCCGGCGGAATACTTCTTCACATCACGGAAGACCTTATATCCTTCAAGGATTGCGCTTTCCCAAAGTGAAGCTGGGCAACGTTCCACCTCATAGCCTTTTACAAACTGCTGAATATTTTTAAGCAACCCGAATGAAAGCTGCTCTTGGTCTTCAAAAAGAGCATGTTCCTTCGCTACTGAAAAAACCCAAGCTGTCAAGCCCTCTTCAATAACAATAGCTCGCCCACTATCTTGATGCTCATCAACCAACGGATCGCTTTTCCTTTTGTGTTTTATCAAAGCGCGAAAGGTAGGCGACCAATGTAATATTGCTGCATTTGCCATGTGAAACACATCATGAAAACGATAGTAGTCCTCTTCCTTAATATTATCCGTCAAGGGATCTCCAATAAAAACTCCCTGCCATTTCATGTATGTCTTCCCATTCTTCTTCTGCTTAATTTCTATCTCAAAAGTATCCGGAAGCCTTTCGTCCTCTTCATACTGTTCATCAAAGTTTGGAAGTTCATTATTACTACATCTCAAGAAACGCCCTTGTGTTTTCTTAAGATTGCCATCCACAACATCATGAAATTTCACTCCGGAAGCAGAAACCGTATCAAGATAACTACTAAAAAAACTCTTCAGAAGACTTTTTTGCTCACCTTTATCAACAGGAATATGAAGGAGATCAGCTGCTGCCTTACCTAAGCACGGAAGAGTCTCTGAAATGTTTTTTTGCTTGACGCTAGGCAAGTGCGCCACAGGGGAGGAATTATGATTTGTTGCAATCAGTTTAAAGGGAGGGCTTTGAGAATATGCTTCAGGCATTAACTGCTCAATATCAAAACCTAGACTTCGAGAAAGCCTGCAAAAATACCATAAGGCATCTCCTATCTCCTCCTGTATAGAGTTTTTGAAGTCATATACCCCTCCTTCTCTCCGTTCTTTTTTCGCTGAAGAAAGTATACTCCCCACTTCCCCAAACAGCCCCAAGGCAATCGTTTCAATATCCCCTTTAAGTTTGTCTGTCTCTTTTATTTTTTCAGCATACTCTTCCAACGTTATGCCACTTTGGCTTTCCATTGCAACACCCCTTCTTACCAATGAGAGGGGTCGCCTATCACCCCTCTATCTTGTTTCATCAGCCAACCCCTAACCTCTTCCACAAAGTCATCCTCAAACTTACATTTATGATACGGCCCTGTCTTTACTAAATCGCGGTACCTCTCCGGGATCTCTATTGCTTTATCTCCCCAATAGCTAAAAACCTCCCCAATGAGAACATTTTCAGTCTTCCCCGTATCGGTGTCTATGTTGTCTTGGATCATCATCCCATCTTCATGAGTATGATGGGATCTCTCTTGGATCCACCCTCCATCATCCCCTCGATGATAGATATTGTCTCCATATGCTTGTTTTACACCAGCATTAAACCTAGGCCTTTTCTTTAAAAACCTTGTATCATCCCAATACTGATCAAAACTAACTATCTCACTAACCTGCATGAAGTATACGATTTTGTTAACATTCGGAACCCCTCCAGTTCCGACAACCACATCTCCTATACTGGCAAGCCTTCTTATATCTGGCTTACATGTTGCCAAGGTACAATACCCGTAAAACGGATTGGGCGCAAAGCCATAATCTCTAGGAATTACGTATGAATAAATGCGCATATCATCCACACTTATGATGCTTAATTTCTCGATCAGAGAATCCGTCTCCATTAGGTTTTACCCACACTTCATCTTCTTCACCTAACAGTGTAGAGAAATCACCATTATATATAATAACACAATCAGAGTGACGCTCCAGCGCTCCATTCATATCTCCAACTTCGGCATTATCTTCTACCCATAGGGAGATAATCCTTTTGTTTCTTTCTTTTGCATAATTTACTGCCTGAGTCAGGCAGGGATTGACTTTTCCTTCTTTAGAAATATAGACCACTAATACATTACACTCATCGACTCGACTTCTTACCTCTTGATCAATTGAACATTCCCCTACTTCTTCAGGAAGAGGCATCTCATGATATTGAAAACCCTTTGACAATATATCTTCAATAATATCCTCATGACTTTTGTGCTTCTTTTTAACGTACGTGATTAGCACTTCATCAGTTCCCATTCTGACTACTCCTTTATTCATATATTATGTAAATGCTCACGGCTCCATCCTCTCAAAGTTTGAGGCCTCCGAGAATACTGGAACGTTTCACTACCACTTCATTAACCTGCCCAGCCATCAGCCACAGCGAAAGAATCAGGGACAGCCCTCCAATTCCTCGATCCGCTTCGGTTCGCCGCTCCCAGAAAAGAGTCAAGAGTGCGATGCGGCGATGAAGGTTCCACTTTTCCATAACGATGGCGATCAAGCAGCCGCCGAGGAACAGAAAGACGATGGAGCTTGCGTAGGGCACAGAGACCTTCTTCAGGAAGAGGCTATGCATCACCTGGTCTTCGCTGTGGTCTCGTACCGGGGCCATCACCGTTTCGTCTCGCTCGATACGGTCGGCGATGCCGTTAACGAAGTGTAGCTTGTCGTCGTCGCTGACCGGGGTGGGGGACCATAATCACCCTCGGCCCCCTCCAGGCACACGCGCTGCTCCTCGTGCTTAGTGAGTTGGTCGAGACTCAGCTCCAACCCACAGGCATTCTCCCCCTTACGGTCGTAGTCACAGGTAGTGCCGGCTTTCCGTCCATCGGCTGTCAAGGCATCAATGCTGTCCTGCTGGAACCAGACGTCCCTGCTGTCCGCCATATGATCCTCTCTGCGCGTGGCGTAATTATGCGTAACAGCCTAGCGCTTCAGGGGTAAGAGGAGAAGTCTACTTAGGCCGCTGAACCATCAGGGCACCAGCCGTTATTCGCGAAGGCTGTCCAGAGCCTGCTCCAAGAGCGCCAGAGACTGACGATGCTTGTCAGCCCCCATCCTCTGGATGTTGGCGATCTTCCAGCGCACGGCAGGCAGTCGATCGACGCCCGTCAGCGGAAGTAGCGTCCAGTCAGGCGCCCCCTGCTTGAAGGACAGAAGGAAGCGAACGCCTTCATCCGTCATCAGCTGGCCCAGCCGCGTCAGAAGTTCGTGCCGTACGTGCTCCAGCTCCTGCAATGGAAGGTCAACCCTGGCCATCCCGACAAACTCCTGTCGGTAGACGTCGTCCAGTGGTTTCAGCCTAGGGTTGATCACTTCGTTCAAGGGCCTCGGGTGCCCCAGCAGATAGACCAGGAAGCCTTCGAATACGCTTCGATCTAGGCCGCCCTGGTTCAGCAGCAACTTCACATCGAAAAGGTCCCGAGGGTGCTGGCGGTCCAGCGCGGCGCAGATCTTGCCGCCATACAGGTCCGGCAGTGACACCACCTGCACCGCAGCAAAACCGTACTCGTCCTCCACGGCTTCAACGACATCGCGCTCCTGTGGCGGGTGCAGAGTGCCACGCAACACCGGCGATACCTCCACCTTCACCTGGCTACGCCCCCGGCGCACCAGGATTCTCAGCTCGTCTCGGCGATTATCCTGCAGCTCGGCGCGCACGCCTGGCAGGCTGGCACTAAAGGTCCCTGCCAGGCGCTGCAGCGCCTCACGACAGCGTCGCAGTGCCTCGTCACGGGGCTCCAGTGGCAAGTAGGCAAGGTCGATATCAACCGATAGGCGGGGTAATTGCTGCACGAAGAGGTTGATGGCAGTGCCACCCTTGAGGGCGAAGCACGGCTCGTCATTGAGAAATGGCAGTAGCGAGACCAGCAGCCTGACCTGTTCGTGGTAGCGAGCGTCAATCGGCATGCAGGAAGACCTCCGGCACCGTCACGTGATATTCCCTGTCCAGCTTGCCGCCCTGGCAGAGCTGCCGCTTACCTTTGCCGAGATCCAGTCGACGTGGTTCCAGACGACCGTACCAGGCATGCCCGGCGTGGCGAGCCAGCACCAGGAAGGCACGCTTGGTTCTCACTGAACGGCACCCCTCCAGCAATGCCTGAAGCCGGCGCGGGCGCAGCGTATTGAGGCCGTCGAAGGTGTCCACCAGCTCACTGCCGAATAGCAGCTCATTCGGCGTCACGGCGATCCACTCCAGGACCGCTCGCTCGGGGGTCGATACCTGCAAGCTGAAGGCCCTGCCATCCGGCGCATAGTCCGTGAAGCTACCGGGAAGCTGCACTGGCAGGCCCTTTTCAGAGTGGAGCACCATCCGCCCTGCCCACTCGGCGTCACTCAACCACCGGGGCAGCCGAGCGGCCTCCTTGCCATACAGATGCGTTGTGCGCTCCCCCATGGGCAGATAGTGGGCAAAGCCATGCAGTGCGAGGGCCGTCTGGCCACCCGGCCAAAGCGGTGGTAAACCCGTTTCGTCGCTCGCCTGCAAAGCGAAAACAGCGCTCTCCCAGGTAAGAGGCTCCCCCGCTTGGCAGTAGGCGCCGTACCCCACGCGTTGCAGCCAGCCACTGCCGGCCAGCTTACGCGCCTGATCCGAGGAGACACCGTGTGATGCCAGCCAGGCGGTCGTCACGACGGCACCATACGGGATCTTGTGCAGCAGCTGGTTTATTTTCACGTCAAAAAGCGGCCTTAAATTCCGTCTTCAGAGTGAAGAATAAACCACACTGGTTTATCTTCAAGCACTAAATCGCCATTATAGGACGCTTTTAGCACAGAATTTAAACCGAAAGCTGAGTCTCCAGCCCTGCTTGAGCCCAAATTTTGCGGGAGGAAGCTTGAGGGACGAAGCCAGGCTGAGAAGGCCGCTGCAGGGGGACAAAGCGGCCACACATCACGTCAATCCTGATAGTGGGTGTATTTTTTCGCACTTCCCTTCACTTGGTCGGCGGGATATTTCTCCGCATTCTTCTCCATCTTCGCCCAGCATGCCGTTTCGATATCCACGTCCAGCTTGCCCGCCAGCCGGATCAGATAGAGCTGAACATCGGCGATTTCATCGCGCACGGCGGCCTGTTGCTGCTCATCCAGCTCCCTGGACTGCGCCTCGGTCAGCCACTGGAAGCACTCCTGCAGTTCAGCTGCCTCCACCGTCAGCGCCATGGCCAGGTTCTTGGGCGAGTGGAACTGGTCCCAGTCGCGCTCGGTGGCGAACTGGTCCATGGCGTCTTGGAGCTGCTTGAACGGGTCTGACATGTGAGGTTCACCTGATTCTGCGACATCCGATAGCGGTGAGCATGCCTGCTCTGCGGCTCGCTATCCAGCCGGCATCGGCATAGGCGACCATCCGGCCGCCCAATCGCTCACAGCACGGAGAGGAATTCGCCGATGACCTTCAGGTCTTCAAGCTCGTCCTCGAGCACGATGTCCTTATAGCCGAAGGCGTTGGTCTGGGGCTTGAGCACGATGCGCTGGTTCACGAACTCGCCGTATTCCTCGATCTTCTCGCTCTGATACAGCTTGACCGTGAAGCTGCCGCCGTGGTCCGGGTCCTCGATAGCTCGATGCTGCACCACGACGACCTTCCCTTTCCGTGTGCCGCCAGGGTTGGCACGGAACAGACACCAGGCGCCGTTGGGGATGCGCCGGTTCATCGACTCCCCCACCACTCGGCTGACGAACAGGCCGGGGCTCGCCCGCATGAAGTCCGGCAGCTCGACCCAGTGTTCGGCTTCGGCGATCTGCATCTCGCTGAACTCGCCGGCGGCGATGCTCAGGTCATACACGGGCACATGGCGCTCGAACGGCGCTGCCTCATCACGCGTCACGATGGGGAGGTGCAAGCCATCCAATATCTCGGCATCCTCAGACAGATCGGGATGCTCTGTGGCTGCCTGCGAGCGGGCAAAGGCCGCGAAGTACTCTCGGGTCTCGGGGTCCGTGGCATAGACGTAACAACCCTTCTGGCCCCGCGTCATCAGCGTGCGATAGGTGTTCTTGATGATCTGGTCCGCCAGGGCACGGGCATGCTCGGGCTGCTCCTTGAGCAGTTTCTTGTAGCCATGCACCGAGCGGTCCTGCCCTGCCCGCTTGGCCGCGTCTGTTACCACGCGGCCGTCACGAATCACGAAGTCATCGCCGATGATGACGCCAACGTAGTCGAACTCGAGCCCCTGGCAGGTGTGGATGCAGCCGACCTGCTCTGCTGATCCATCGGCGATCGCCCAAAGCATGCCGTCATCATCGAGGTTCCACTGGGCCGCGAAGCCATGTTCGGGAAACACGATGTCCATGGCCTGCTTGTCCTTCTTACTGGCCCAGGGCCAGCAGTAGCCCGCCACCATGCGTGCCTTGTTGGCCTGGCGGTTCTTTTCGAGAATCGCCCGGCGCATGGCACTTGGGTCATCGAACACCTGGAAGTCGTAGTCAATGTCCTCCAGATCGGTGTTGGCCGTGGTGCGAATCTGAAGGGCGTGATCGAGCCAGGCTAGATAGCCATCCGAGCCGTTGCAGCGAAACTGCGACGCCAACTCAAGTTCGTGGACATCGGCTCCGCACTCGGCTGCCCACCGCCGGATCTCCTCGACCGTGCCGACGTCCTTCAGCGTCACGCGCTGCGCTTCATCGATGAAGAAGATCGAGAAGCGTGACGCGCCGATCACCTCCTTGATCTGGCTCTCGCCCAGGTTCTGATACATGCCCGATTTCTCGTTCAGGCGGTGCGCCTCGTCGACGATCAGCGCATGGAAGGTATCCGGCTCTGCGTTGACGTAGCTGCCCGAGCCCTTGAACAGGTTATCGATGTGGGTCTTCTTGCGCGTGCCGGTCAGTTTCTTCTTGAAGACCTCACGAGGGGCCGAGTTGCGCGAGACATACTGGGTCATCATCTCGCGCTTCGTCAGCTCCACCAGCAGGTTGATGGCCACCACCGACTTGCCGGTACCCGGCCCGCCCTGCACGATCAGGCACTGCTTGCTGCCGCTGCCTGCACGATGCGCAAGATCGAGCGCGGTTTCATAGACCAGCTTCTGCTCGTCGATCATCAGGAACTCGGCGTTGCCCTGCATCATCGATGCCAGCGCATCCGCCAGGTTCTTGCTCGGCTTGATCACACCGTGCTCGATGCGATACATGATGGCGTTGCTGTCGCCGTACTTGATGTGCTGGCTCAGAAACTTCGAGAGCTTCAAGGCATCCTGCGAGATGAAGACCGGGGCACGGCTTGTGTGGTGCTCGTAGAAGGGATCATTGATGGCGTGCCCCTGCTTCATGTTGTGCAGGTAGGCGCAAGGCACCAGGCGGATCGACTCGGAGCGTACCGTCTCGTTGTAGTCCTCTATCAGCGCGCCATAGGACCACGCCTGATACGACGGATGGTTGGTCTCGCGCACGCCGCCGCCCAGCTGGGTGCGCACGATGGCATCCTTCTTCGTCACCTCGACGGACTGCCACTGTTTCAGTTCCACGATGACCGCCGCATCGTCCCGCTGGTGGTTCTTGCCAGTCAGGATGAAGTCCACACGGCGATTGGTCAGCGGAATGTTGTACTCAATGGCCACTCCCGCCGATGCGGGAATGCCCTCGTCGAGCAGAACGCTCATCATGAAGCGCAGGGAGTTCTCCCACGACGTCACCTCACTGCGCGGCGAGTTGCGGTTCAGCCTGCGTGCCACCTCGTTCTCGATGGCGTCGGTGATGACGTTGGCTCGCACATCGTCGATAAACTGCTGCTTGGTGGCGGTATAGACCAGCATTGATGAAAAATTCCCTTTTAAAACCCACAAGCGTCAGAAACAGACACTTAGCTCGCTAATACAAAGAGGCTGAAACCGGTGAAAGCAAAATCGATTGAGCATGCGATACAGGCAGTCACATGACAACCATGTCGCTATGGCTTCATCGCTGACGGTGGCATGGTCTGGTACTCGAAGACCCCCGCCATGCTCTCGGAGCGGGACCGGGGCTGGCTCAACGCCCACTCTGCCACAAGACCGGCTATATGGTCGTGCCCAAGGTGATTAGGGAACGCTGCCTTGCAAACCAGTTCATGGTGCAGCCTGATCAGAGGAGTAAGCAACTTCAACACCTTGCGACGGCCACCGGCTATCCCAGGATTCACTGGACGGTCAATCAAGACGACGAGGATACAGCGGAATAACTCGGCCAGTCCGCTGGATCGCCTCATGCCCCGCCCCACAGATATTCGGCGAGGTCGGTAATCAGAACACTGTCTGCAAACCCACTGCTCCAAAATGAGGACATAGCGTGACGCGATTATTCATTCTGACAGCCCCTCCATCGCAAGCTTCCTTGAGTAACCTCTAGCTTCCCCTTTAGCAGTCAGCATGAATTCATATTCATTACAACCCAGTAGTGCTGAGCGGAACAACAAAGTATTGACTTTCGAATAGCTTTCAATAGACATATACAGCAAGGCAACGAATAAAAAAAATACTGACAAGAACATGATGTCGCCCAAAACCGGCAAGCTTTCTGAATCCACTGAAGCTTTAACAACTTCAGTATAAAGATATACAAAGCCTGTCCAACACAAGAGCATAAAAGCTCGAAGACTAAAAATTCTAACTTTTGCCCTCTGCTCGAAGAGCCCGATATTTGACCTAACAAGCGCCACCTGTTCTAGAGAACTGACCTTGGATGATGCCAAGCAGTCAACGACAACCTTTACATGAGAATCTTTCACTCCACAAAAACTATAAGACGATGGAGCCGAAAACATTGACACAAGAAGAGGAATCATCAAGAAAAAAGGATATACCAATCCGACCAAAATTTCCGCATCATTCTTCGCCAACTCAGCAGAAACCAACGTAAAAAAAACAAATAGAAAAAACCCAACCAGTGAGAACTTATAAAAATCTCTTAAAAAAATCTCCACACCTCTGCACAGCAACTTCCAAGGGTACAAAAACTCTCGTTTTATAAAATTCAAAGCCTTCACTCGAGACTGAGGTTCCTTGACAACAAAAGCCTCAAGATCAGAAACAACCTTCTTCGAAAGATCAAAAACCATTTTTTAAACTTTCACCTTCTTCTAGAGAAATCACAATGCCTTCCATAGTTCATAAAAAAACTCCCGGCTAGCCTAAAGCATCCCAGACTATTTCACGTGAGCCTTCCGTAACCGTACATCGTGCCGCTTCTGATGTCATCAGCCTAATAGCACCAGATCTACGATGTTAGCCCCATGATGCGCCGCTCAAGAACTTGAATCTCATGTTTTCTCTCTCAGTGGGAGTCGATAGGGAATTGGGTTGGCTCTCCAATTTTAGCAGCTAAAATCATCGCGGCTGCATCAGCACGGCTTGCATGACCCTGCTCATCTCTTCCTGACCCTCCTCAATCCTTTCCATAGCCACCTTGATCGTCTTTTCTATCTGGGCCTCGCTGAACTGCTGTAACCGCTCATCATTGCTAAGCCACATCTTCAACAAGCCCCCCAGGCGGCCCAAGTCTGCCGAAATTTTTGCCAGCTCATCGACTTTCTCGTAATCCAGGATGCCTCGCACCTCGAACCCCAGCCCGAGCTGACGAAGGTAGGCCGCACTGGATAACCCGGCAGCCCTGGCTTGCGCTTCAATCTGCTCCTTCTCATCAGGCAGGCAGTAAACCTTGATTGGAGGGCTACTCTTCCGCGTTACCTGCTTTCCATCGTCCATCTTCTATTCGCTCCTGACTTGCTTTCCGCTGCGGCAGCAGCGACCAGCGGTGGCAGCCGCTAGCCTCGCAGAGCAAGATGCCCGTTGAGCACGAAGTGCGAATAAGGGGAAAGCGAAGTAGGAACCACCAGCTTGCCGGTGGGCCTACTTCGCCCATCTTGCCCGCTTCCGCATCCCTATTACTCCAGGGAAGGATTGTCGATTTTCTGGCCAACCATGTCCGAACCCATTGTCTACATCGCTTTGGCCCACCGAATGGGCGAAAAATCGCCTTTTTCTATGTCTAGCAGGGATTGAATCGGAGTCTAGTCGGATATCAATGGCGGTATAATCGGATTGTAATCGGGATTCCCTTCCAGCCATTCCAGCCCCTCAAATGTCAACAAACCTATCTTTGCACCCATTTTAATTGGGACAAACTCCCGATTATCCCGCGTCAGCGGGATGCAGCGGGGGACGACGTGCTAGGCTTGTACTCGGCATGTGCTTGAGGGAATACAGGATGACAATGCCCTATTGGCAGGCTGCCATACCGCTGTTGATGCTGTGGGGGCCGTTTATAGCGTTCATCTGGGTAGTGAAGCGGAGACGGTGAGTCTAAATTGCCCAAATCCGGCGAAGGTGGCCCCGCACGCGACTCGCCACGACCGCGCGCCCTCGCAAGCTCGGGCAGCGTACGGCCGTGTCTCGCTTGTGCCTCGAGAGCAGATCGGTTCCCGATGTTTCACCTCGCCCCCTAAAACCCGTTTTGTGTGGAATAAAAAAGAATATCATCCTATAATGGGGAATAACCCTTTGATTTACGGTCATAAGCAGCTATACCGGCAAGGGGCTTGTCCATATCCTTGCCACGCTTCTGGACCTGCTTTACATCTCGCTTGAACTGGCTGGAACGAACTGGGGTCAGCATCAGATGCCCAGGTCCTCGAACTGCGCATCCGTGCTATCAAAGCGCTTGCCCTTGCCGGCATCCAGCTCTTCCAGAGCCTTGGCCGTGGTGGCGTTCGGCACCTGCACGGCAAATGGCAGGCGCTTTTCGTCGGCGATCAGCAGACGGTAGCGTCGAACACGGACAGGCCCATGGCCTCCAAAGCAGCGGTGGCGGGCTCTTTGGTTTCGCTGTCGATGCGGGCTCGGACCACGGTATCAACGCTCATGGTTTTCTCACCTTTCTGATGTGGCTACGAAGTAGCTACATTGTTACTGACATATGGGGGGCATCCTCACTTCGGGGTGATCTTCCTTGATCCAATGTCCAGCCTCTACCCGTTCAGCTTTCGGAGGCCAAATGACGACGGCGCTTCAATTCGGCGCGCATCCACGCCGAAGCCACGCGCATCTCCTCCATCAGTGCATCGAACTCACTAGGGGTCAATTGACGTACAGGCTCCTCGTAGCCGTTCTTTATTCGCTTGTCAGTCATTGTATTCCTCCATTCCTATCGCCTCCTGAAGGGCTACTTTAGCTACCACGAAATCGTCTTCTTTCGCTAGACCAGTTTCAGCCTGATAGAACAGTATCGTACACATGTTAGCGACAGCTTCAGCGATAGGTGACACCTGGTTAGCCGTTTCCTGGTCAATCCAGCTCATGGAACCTAGTTCTGTCGCTACATGATGAACGATCCGGCTGACTTCGATATTATCCATTCCTTCCATGACTCACCTCTCTACCAGGTGGTTGTGGGAATGCGGGCCGGTGTTGCCTCACCGGCCCGCATGCTTACCGCTCTTTGTCCCGAAAGGCTGCGATTTCTGCCTTGGGGTCGAAGGCACTTTCACCGTCCTCAGCGCTGGAGCATTCTTGTCCACCAATACTGTCGCCATCAAAGGAAGTGGCCTTGTCATTAGAGCCACTGGAGTCTGAGCTGCCAGGGCTGGAGCTATTGGCTTGGCTGGATTGTCGAATCGCGCTGGCAACCTTTCCACCCATCGTTTGGTTAACGCGGTTCTGAGCGTTACCTTTCAGATTGTCCCTGGCCACCTGAAAGGTGCCTTTCGCCAGGTTGGCGCCAGTATCGGCTGCAATGCGCCCGGCACGGCTCATGCTGCCACCGGATGAGGATGATCCACCGCCATTGTCACTCCCCATCAAGGGAGCGGCCATGCTGTCGGTTAGATCATCCCCAAATGCTGACTTACCACTGGAGGGGCCGCCTCCCGACGGGCCAGCACCTGGTTGGCCACCCCCCGTGGGAGGTGTCATGCCACCACCAGGGCTACCACCACCTCCGCCACTGAAGCGGGACATCACATCGCCGCCAGAGCTGACATTGTTCTGCGCAGCCTGAAACGCTGATTTGAGGGCTGACGCGCCGCCCGCTGCATTACTGGCCCCGGACATCAGGGCCTTCCCGCTCATGGCCGCCGCCGTCGACGCCACGCTCGCTGCTCCCATGGCTGCGCCCATGGCTGAACCAGTGCTTATATTCCCAATGCCGGCAGATGCGGCACTACCACCACCGGAGGCAATGCCAGCAACGAGAGGGGGGACCTTGTTCACCAGAAACAGTAGGCAAATAGACACAACCAACATTACCGCCAGCTCTTGGCTGGCCATGGTATCGCTCATCTGATCATAGTAGTGCTCTAAAAACGTCTTTCCTATAGCAACTATCAGCACCATAGCCAGGAGCTGTGCAGCGATATTTAGTATCGACCTGTAGTAGTTGATCGCAATGTCCGACGTCCAGCGGGACCCACCAAAGCCTAAGAAAAAAACGCCCGCATATAGCAAAACCCATGTTGAGACTAACAAAAGCAACAAATTGACAGCTACAATCGCCAGAACAACAAGAATAGCGATAGCCATGCCTTCCATTGCAATTTTTGTCCCAAACTGCCTCCAGCCCAGCTCTTTAGTGGCCTCAATCGTACGGTCATAGAGTTGAAACCCAAGATCAACGACCTCCGATGGGCCTAGTTTTCCATTTGCAAGACCTCCCGCCTCGGCTCCCAGATGTTGTAGTGAATCAACAATGGTGCCAGCAATATTGAGGCCAGACACGGCATTGGCCAGAATCCACCAAAAGAAGCCTGTAAAAACAATAAACTTGATGGCCTCTGCAAAAAACTCACCAAAATCGGCACGCCTGACGGCCATGATCCCGAACGTCCAGACCATCGAGATGGCCACCAACATCCAAAATAGGCGACTAGCAGCACTCTCGATCGCCTCCGACCATGTTGAGGCTGACTCATAGAATCGATGCAAAACATCATTCATCACGCCACTACTGTTCAATTCTTGAGCTGACACAACCTCAGGAACCATAAGAGCAGCTATCGAAATAACAAACAACCTGCAACCTAGTTTGCTCATAACGCCCCCTTTAAAAATCATCTTTCGGGCTGGCCTTAAACTCCCACTCGCGCACCTCTTCCTCTACTTGATATGACCGACATGCATCCTCAAACTCACGCCTAGCGTTATCATTAACTATCTCACCAAAATTTTTTTGATATTCGTCACCTGTACATGCTTCCCGACTTGGCTCCGGAACCTCGGCATTACCACCTTCACACCCTGCAAGGAGAAAGGTGCTCAGAAACAAAATAAAAACAGTAGATTTCAGTTTCATCATGCATATCTCAAAAATCGTCTTCCGGACTAGGCTGATATTCCCAATCACGCAGTTGTTTTTCACGCGCCTCCCCTCTGGCTAGCGCATCTAACTCGGCAGCATTTTCCGTTGCAACCGCAGCTTGTTGTGCGACGAACAGCCCCCGCAATTGCAGGAGCTGATTGGCCTGTTGACTGGCAATCTGGTTCGCGTACTGGATCGCCTCCATTTGCCCTTCCGCCCCTTGAGCGGCGGCCTGTAGGCGCTCAAGCTGCTGAGCGTCCTGTTGTAGGCTGGCTTGCTGCTGATCGATGCCCTCGAACAGCGCATCATTGGCCCGTTTCTGTGATTCGGACGCCAGGCGACGAACCTCATCCAGTTGCTCCCGCTGGGATTCTGTACAGTTCCCAGGGCTACTAAAGCACGGTGAAGAGCGGTAGTAGTTGATATCCTGGAATCGCTCGAGGTAGCTATCCAGGTCCCCCATTTGCTGTTTGTAGTGTTTCAGCGTGTTGGTGGCTGCCACCAGGTCGTTCATCGTCCGCTGCGCTTCATCCCAAATGTAAGCAGCCGGGACCAGCGAATTTTTCAGTTGCAACTCATATTGATGTAACTGCTTCCGGTATTGATCAATCTGCTTTTTCGTTTGCGCGATATTCTCCATCGCGGTCATGGTGGTTTGCGTGATGTTCGCAACGTCAACAGTGGGGATACCGCTCGAGTAAGCCGGCATCGTGAATGTGGCAAGCGAGAGCGCTATGACCATTTTATTTGATAACAAATTAAAAACCTTCATAGTCAGACCTGATCACCTCAAAAAATAAAACCATAACCAATGGTAATCACTGTTCGATTATCATCGTCACTAGACTGTCGGCCTGACTAGTGCGGTAATGACCTTGGCGACACCGAAGCCCGGTCTTTTATCTTACAAAAATTACGATGTCATCGACCTACTTTCACCCTGCTCCCCGGATAAAATATAGAGAGTTCTCTAGTTCCAAACTCCGGGCGTATCAGTCACCAACCAGACTGTTCTCTGGTATTGCCCATGCTCCCCGCGCACCTTCTCCATATATAAATACCCCGCCTCCTCCAATTCTCTTAACCCTGTCCGCGTGGCATCTCTACCAGTTTTTTTCTGCTGTGATAAATGGGACAGCCGAAGTTTCCAATTATCCGGAAGAGATAATATATAAGTCAGGAGCCCTAAGGCTTTCCAGGAAAGCTTAGAATCTTGAATAATCTCGTTTGGAAGAGTCGTAAAATTTGAACGAACCCTTCTCAGAATTATTGCTCTCTCATCCATTGCATACCCCTCATGACCTTTCGATAAGTTCCGCGACTTCACTCGCCTGAAAGTATACTCTTCTCCCCACCTTTCGCTTCGCTGAATTCCACCGCAATGCAAAATCAGACTGGCCTCGCAATGCAATCCGTAGGCCATCAGGGCTTCTTTTTAGCAGCTCTGACAGGTCACTTAGTGATAGTAAAGGTCCATAGCGTTCCAACAATTGCTCTTCAATACTCATAACCTCCTCCCAACAACCCAAGCTATTCTCACACTCCTATTATTTACGACAAACAAATCGAAATTTCAAGGAGCAATATAGTAAATCAAGAAAGAGATTTCTTTCGTTTTAGCCGCTAAAATTTTATCCGTTATATCGAGAAACACTATATCCAATATCTGACTACTTCACTGTGCCTTCTTAGATTGAATACGCCTCGCGGTTAGTGAGCCTAATCTTGCCCAACCAGCGCTCCTTGCTCTGTTTACAGGTGATGTGGTTCACCAGCCCGGCAGAGTCAGGCTTACCTAGCGAACACAGGGGGACGTGCTTAACAAGCATCGGTTCCAGCACCAAATTTTAGCGGCTAAAAAAACACAACCTCCCTTGGCTGCACCACGTGTTCAACACCTGATACTTCATGGGGTCATTCCTTCCTGGCGTACAATAACGGCGAATGCCGTTCATCTAAGTAGTTATTAGTCTTAGTATTTTCTACCCTCTATCTTTTCTACCCTCTGTATTTATTAGAACTGGATTTTCCGCCTACGGACTATCCGGAGTCTGATTTGCCGCATTCGGAAAACCCGAACGTGGTGGATCAGTCTCATAGTCGCCTTGACGATCAGTAACTAGCTCATGTGGTGCACATCTCGCAAAACAAAGGCGGAAAAAATATTTACCTAACATCTACCCCCCATCAGAGCAATCCACCTAACGGTTTTAGCAGCTAAAATCTTCGCTAAACAGCCCCTCCGCAGCAGTAATAGTAGTAATAGTATTACTACTATTACTACTACTCCAGGAATCAAATGCCTTTCAGCATGACACAATCTATATCAGTCGCTATCGACCATGCTCCAGCTGCAATAGCAGCCAGCCATCACTTCCTGGCGTCATAAACAAGGGTGGTTGGTACTCGAGGAATTTGATCAGCAGTCCCGTTCCTGGTGGCCACCAGCCAAGTGACCGACTGCAGGGCGCCGTCAACCTTTTCCGTAAGCACAGCCTATCGCATGGTACTTTACAAATGCGGCGGCATGGCGATGCCAAAAGGCCAAGCGGCTAAGATTCAGCCATCCTATCCAGCTTCTCCACCAAGTCTTCTGCCCTCAGGTGGGTATACCGTCTCAGCATCTGCATCGACCTGTGACCACTGATCGCGGCGACCTCCTGGTCGGACAGTCCCGCCTCTACCAGCCGGCTGACAGCTTCATGGCGTAGGTCATGAAAGCGGAAGTCATCAAGTCCAGCCTTCTTCTTCGCCTGGTTCCAGAGCTTGGTGTAGGCGTAGGGGCCGCGTTTTCCGTCCCTGCCAGGCTCACCAAAGAACACCAAATTACAGTCCAACGGACGCACCGGGTTGTTCAGCGCTTGCTTGAACACCTCAGTGGCGGTCTGGGTCAGTGGCACCAGGCGAGCTTCGTTGTTCTTGGTGTCGGTGAGACGCACCACGCGGCGTTTCACGTCGACCTGTGCTCGGGTGAGGGTCAGGATCTCGGACGAGCGCATGCCCGTCTCCAGGGCGATTCTAGCGACCCAGGCCAGCATGGGGTTGCTGTGCTGCCGTAGCACGGCGAACAGACGCTTCTCCTCGTCGGGGCTCAGGCGCCTGTCGCGGCCTTCTCCAGGGCTAGGTTTGCGGATGTTCTGGACGGGGTTGTAGGTCAGGCCGAGGCCCCATTCCTGGATGGCCACGGTATAGAGATGGCCGAGCAGGGCGAGTTCCAGGCGCACGGTATTGGCGCTGATAGGCTGGCCACGATGGCCAATGCTGTTCAGGCGGGTGTCACGGAAGTTGGCGATCAGCTCCGGCGTCAGGGCCGCGAGGGAATACTTTCCCAGGTGCTCGGTCAGCGTGCTGGCCTTGTGGCGCTCGCTTTTCTGGGTGCTGGGCTTCTTGGTAGGGGTAACGTCGGCTAGGTAGCGCTTGAGCGCGGCTTCGAGCGTCATGCGCTCCGAGGCGCTGCGCTGGATATAGACGCCACGCACCATCTCGTCTTCGGTCCGGCGTGCCCAGTCCTGAGCGTCTCGTTTGGTACGGAAGGTCTTGGCGGTGGTGGGCCAGCCGGTCTTGCGGATGACGGCTTTCCAACTACCGGCAGGGGTCTTGACGATGGTGGCCATGAAAGTCTCCAGGAGGCTGAAGGATCGGCACTGTACCGAAACTGTACCCTTGGACTATGGGACTCACCAGAGATAATTCGTAAGATACTGATTCCATTGGTGGGCCCAGCTGGACTCGAACCAGCGACCAAGGGATTATGAGTCCCCTGCTCTAACCAACTGAGCTATAGGCCCGTATCAGCGGCTGCGTATGATATCGAAAGCCGCCGGCCGAGGCCAGTGGCGATTCGCTCCGGTGCGACCAGGGATAACGTGGGGCGCGGTATCCCGTGGCGTGCGACGAGCCCCCATCCACCGTTGACTCTCCTTCACCGTTGATAATGCTTATCAATGGCATATTTATTCTCTATAATCCCGCCCGTCCCGAAACATCACGTTCCGTTCAGATCAACACAATTCACAAGGCACGACATGCATTCCATACGCTTGACGGCCGGACTCACGGCACTGGTCGGCGCCCTGCCCGGCCTGGCGCTGGCCCAGGATACAACCGAACAAGACACCATGGTGGTGGTCGGCTCCCGCACGCCTTCCGAGATCAGCCAGATTCCCGGTGCCGTCTGGGTGATCGGCCAGCAGGAACTGCAGGACCAGGTGCGCGCCGGCGCCGATCTGAAGACCGCGCTCGGCAAGCTGGTCCCGGGGCTGGATCTAGCCCCCCAGGGGCGCACCAACTACGGCCAGAACATGCGCGGACGCACCGCCCAGGTCCTGATCGACGGCGTCTCGCTGAACAGTTCGCGCGGTATTTCGCGGCAGTTCGATTCCATCGATCCCTTCAACATCGAGCGCATCGAGGTGCTTTCCGGCGCCAGCAGCCTGTATGGCGGCGGGGCTACCGGCGGCTTGATCAACATCATCACCAAGAAGGGCGAGCGCGAAGGCTTCCACCTGGCTACCGAGACCAGCGTGACCTCCGGCTTCAACGACGATGACGACCTGAGCTACCGCCTCGCCCAGTCGATCAGTGGCGGCACCGAAGACGTCAAGGGCCGCATCGCCGCCGCCTACGAGGACAATGGTCGCCACTACGATGCCAGCGGCCGGGAAATCTTCCCCGACATCGCCCAGACCGACCTGCAGGACAACCGCAGCATCGATGTCATGGGCAGTCTCGATGTCTGGCTGGCCGAGCAGCAGACCCTGAAAGTCGCCGCACAGATCTACGAATCCGGCTACGAGGGAGATCGCGGCGTCTACTTCCCCCACCTGGATGCCGCCACGCCGAACCTCGACGACGCCGAGATCCGCGACGGCTATGACTCCGATCGCGATCCGGCTACCGACCGCAAGATGGTCAACCTGCAGTACCACCATGGCGACCTGCTGGGCCAGGACTTCTACCTCCAGGCCTACCACCGTGAGGAAGAAGCCAGTTTCCAGGCCTTCCCCTATCCGGTCGCCGGCGGCTACCAGTTCAATGCCTCCAAGCAGGACACCGACCTTTCCGGGCTCAAGGCACTGTTCGATGCCGACCTGACCGACAGCCTGTCGTTGACCTACGGGCTTGACCTGGACCGCGAGTCCTTCGATGCCAACCAGATGCCCTTCAACAAGGCGGTTTCCGACGCCAGTGGCGGCCTGGTGCAACGGGGTAACGAGACCGAGCCGCGCTACCCGAGCTATCAGGTCGACGGCCTCTCCGCCTTCGCCCAGAGCGAGTGGCAGGTCACCGAGGGGCTGCAGCTCGCCGCCGGCGTGCGCCAGCAGCACATGGACGTCGAGGTCGAGGACTTCCAGGGCATTCCCGGCGGCGAGAACGACTATGACGCCACCCTGCTCAACGCCAGCGCCCTCTACGACTATGGCAACGGCCACCAGAACTGGCTCCAGTTCAGCCAGGGCTTCGAGCTGCCCGACCCGGCCAAGTACTACGGCAAGAGCGCCGAAGTGAGCGTCGCCGAGAATCCGCTCTCCGCCATCAAGACCGATCAGGTCGAGATCGGCTGGCGTTATCGCGGCGCCGACTGGATGACCCAGGCGGCCCTCTACTACGCCTGGTCCGACAAGGCCGTGGAGAACGCCGAAGACCTCAGCGTCAGCGTGGTCGAACAGAAGAAGCGCGACTACGGCTTCGAGGGCTCGGTGACCCGTTATTTCGACAACGGCTTCGAGGTCGGCAGCACCCTGCACATGGTCCGTTCCGAGCAGGAAAACGACGCTGGCGACTGGGAAAAGCGCGACGCCCGCTATGCCTCGCTCTCCTCCGCGACCGCCCATGTCGGCTGGCATGACCCGAACGGCGAGCGTTCCGCGCGTCTCCAGGCCAGCCATGCCTTCGACCTGGAAGATGCCGACGACCGCGAGATCGATGGTTACACCACCCTGGACCTGTCCTTGAGCCAGCGCCTGCCGGTGGGCGAACTCAGCCTCGGCGTCTCCAACCTGCTCGACGAGCAGTACTCCACCGTCTGGGGCCAGCGCGCGGCGATGTTCTACTCGCCCTACTATGGCCCGGAGTACCTCTACGACTACCAGGGACGCGGACGCACCTATACGCTCGGCTGGTCGATGGCCTACTGAGCCGCGACCCGCATGCGCCAGCCGCCCGGCACACTGCCTGGCGGCCACCCCCGGGGACGACACCAGTCGTCCCCGTTTTTTTGGCCCGCCCATCACGGCATACGGGGGGCACGCACCGTGCGCCTGGGAAGGTTATTTTGATAACGATTCCCATTTGTTTTACTATTCCGACACATCCACCTTCGACGGTGTCCCATGTCCTTCGCGCTGTCATCGCTGTACATCGGTCCCATGGAGCAGTTGACGCCACCGCGTGTCTCGCCCCATGCCGCGTCCGATACCATTGCGGCCGCCGACTTGCTGGACCCGGCGCGTCTCGACGCCTTGATGGCCGGTTTCAGTGCCCGCTATCCCGGCGGCGACCGCCGCGCCCTGGTCTCGTTATGGACGAAGTGGCACTTCGCCACCGTGGCGTCCACGACCCTGGCCGCCAACCTGCTCCTCGAGCGTGACTTGCCCCTGGCGCTGGACGACCTGCGCCTGATCCTGGCGCCGGAGGGCCATGTCGCGGGCCTCTGCCTCAAGAACGAGGGCCGCCCCCTGGCCGAGCTGGAGGGCACCGCACGCTTCTCCACCCTGATCGATGACCACCTGACACCGCTCATCGAGGGCCTGGCGGCCTATTCCGGGGCCTCGCCCAAGGTGTTCTGGAGCAACGCCGGCAACTATTTCGAGCACTTCACCCAGGCGGTGCCGATGCACCCCATGGCCTCGGCGATGACCGCCGAACCCGCCCAACAGCTGCTGGCCTCTCGGAAGCTGGCCGACGGACGACGCAACCCTCTGTACCAGCCCGTTCGCTACGTCGATGCCGCCAACGACGACGCGGGCGCCAGTGCGCCCAGGCGGGTACGCCGGCTGTGCTGCATTCGTTATCTGATCGACGAGCTCGGTTACTGCGGCAACTGTCCCCTGGAGTGCCGTGGACGCCGCCGGGCGGAGGCGAGATGACCCGCCTCGCTGCCGAACGTCAGCGCGTCCGGGCCCATACCTCGCGGGACCTAAAGGCCTACGGGCAGCGCTACGGCATCGACTACCATTTCCCCGACCTGGGCGCCCGACCGCGTACCGTGGTGCGCGGTCGGGTGCAGGAGCTGACACCCGGGCCGGGCATGCAACTGGTGGCTTCCGATATCGAGGTGCTGGAGCGCTACGACTCCCGCTCCCGGGCCCCGGCACCGCTATCGATCATCGTCATGCTGGATGGCGAGGCCGAGGTCAGCCTGGCGCAGCAGCGCCTGACCCTGCGGCCCGGCATGGCGCTCAGCGTTCAGCTCGACGAGCGTCATGGGTTGAGTGCCGTGCAGCCCGCCGGACAGCGCATCCGCGCCCTGACCCTGGGGCTCGATGAATCACGACTGAGCACCCTGGTCGACGAACCGGTCCCCTATCAAGGATCGAGAATGCGTGCCTGGCACCTGCCGGCCACGCTGCGTCATGCTCTCGAAGAGGCCATCGACTCACCACTGGAAGGCGCCGCACAACGCCTGCAACTCGAAGGGCTGAGCCTGCAGCTGCTGGCCCACGGCCTGCCCGCTCCCCACCGGGAGGCAACGACGTCCCAGCCGCCGGGGGAGCGGCAGCGTCTCGCGCGAGTTCGCGAGGCATTGCGTGCCGATCCCGCCCGGGAGCATCGCCTCGAGTCCCTGGCCGAGCTCGCCGCCATGAGCCCCGCCAGCCTCAGACGAAAATACCGCGCCGCCTTCGGCAACAGCGTCTTCGACGACCTTCGGGAATGCCGGCTGGACCTGGCCCGAGCGTACCTGATGCGCGGCTTCAGCGTGCAACAGGCCGCGCACTTCTGTGGTTATCGCCACGCCAGCAACTTCGCCACCGCCTTCCGGCGACGTTACGGCATCTCGCCGAGTTCCCTCTCCGAGCATCTCTGAGCACCACGCATAAAGATGTGATCGCCCCGCATAGCTCAAGGCACCGCCTCGAAAGTAATAATTCTCATTACACTGATCACACATCGTTCCGACAGGATATCCTGCATGATCCGACCCACTCCCCTGGTGCTCGCCGTCGCCCTGGCGGCTTCCGGTAGCCCGCTGGCCGTCCAGGCCCAACAGACCGAACAGCTCGGCACCGTGACCGTCACCGGCACGGCGGCGACCAAGACCGAAACGCCCTTCAACGAGACCCCCCAGGCCACCTCTCGGGTCGAGCGCGAGGACTGGGAGGAGAAAGGCGCCGAGACGGTGCAGCGCGCCCTGAACTACACGGCGGGGGTCTACGCTAACCAGGTCGGTGCCTCCAATCGCTACGACTACATCGTGATGCGCGGTTTCTCGGACGGCAGCCTGAGCAACACCTTCCTCGATGGCCTCAAGCTGATGGGCGATGCCAACTCCTACAGCTCGCTGGTCGTCGACCCCTACTTCCTGGAAAGTGTCGAGGTGGTCAAGGGGCCGGCCTCGGTGCTCTATGGCCGGGCCTCTCCCGGGGGCCTGGTCTCGATGACCAGCAAGCGCCCCGAGTTCGAGGATAGCGGCGAGGTCCGCGTCGGCGTGGGCAACAATGCTCAGCGCAGCGCCGCCTTCGATCTCACCGGTCCGCTGGACGAGGAACGCCGCGTCGCCTTCCGCCTGACCGGCAAGGCCAGCGCCGCCGATACCCAGTTCGGCCCGGTCGAGGAGAAGCGTTATGCCTTCGCCCCGCAGTTGACCTGGGACATCACCGATGCCACCAGCCTGACCCTGCACGCCTATCTGCAAGAAGACCCCGAAGGCGGCTATCACTCCGGCGTTCCCTATGAGGGGGCGGTGGAAAGCCGCAACGGCCAGAAGATCGACAACACCTTCTTCGATGGCGAGGATGATTACGACAAGTTCGAGCGCACCCAGCGCCTGATCGGCTACGACCTGGAGCACCGCTTCAACGACGACTGGACGGCCCGCCAGAAGCTGCTCTATCTCAACACCGACGTGACCCTCAATCAGGTCTATGGCTTCGGCTGGGCCAACGACACCGAACTCAACCGCTACTATTCCGGCGGCGAGGAGTCCATGGAAGCCTGGACACTCGACAACCAGCTGCAGGCCGAGCTCGAGACCGGTGCCGTCGAGCATACGCTGCTGTTCGGCGCCGACTACCAGCAACGCGAGAACGACATCAGCTGGCCGTCCGGCGCCTTCCCGCCGCTGGATGCCTTCGACCCCGAATACGGCGCCGAGCCAACGGCCATGTACGCGCCGACTCGCGAGAAACACGAACTCAGCCAGGTCGGCGCCTATGTCCAGGATCAGATGGCCATCGGCAACTGGCGCTTCTCCCTCGGCGGCCGCTACGACTGGGTCGATATCGAGAACACCACCAAGAGCACCGGCGATACCAGCGAACTCGATGACACTCAGTTCAGTGGCCGCGCCGGCCTGCTTTACGCCTTCGACAATGGTGTATCGCCCTACGTCAGCTACTCGACCGCCTTCACACCGACCAGCTTCGTCGATGTCAACGGCGACCTGCTCGAGCCCATGGAGGGCCAACAGCTCGAGACCGGGGTGAAGTTCCAGCCCCGAGGCACCCAGGACCGCTACAGTCTGGCGCTGTTCCATATCGACCAGGAGAACGTCGCCACCAAGGAGCAGCCTACCGATCCTTATGAAGCCATCGGCGAGATCGAGTCCCAGGGGGTCGAGCTCGAGGCTCACACCCGGTTGACCGACAACCTGCGCCTGCAGGCCAGCTACAGTTTCACCGACATCACCTACGCCAAGAGCGACGACGGCAACGAAGGCAACCGCGCCATCTACGCACCGCGTCACCAGGCATCGGTCTGGGGGCATTACCGGTTCGACGACGGGGCGTTCGCCGGTCTCGGCGCCGGCCTGGGGGTCCGCTACCGCGCCGATATCCAGGCCGACCGCGCCAACACCGAGCAGGTGCCTGACTACACCCTGGTCGACGCCGCCCTGAGCTATGACTTCGCCAACGCCGGCCTGGACGGCGTCACCGCACGCCTCAACGTCAACAACCTGATGGACAAGGAGTACGTGGCCTCCTGCAACTCGCTGCAGTACTGCTACTTCGGCGCCGAACGCAGCGTGAAGGCCACCGTCAGCTACGATTTCTAGGGCGCTGACACATTACGGCACTAGAAACCCTGCCCCGCCCCCCGATGCGGCCCTGTCGCATCGGGCTTGACCTCGTCCCGTCCCTGGCGACACTGGAGCCAAGGGCTCCGCCCTGTTTCACGGCAACCGGTGAACGCCATGGTCGACACGCTGCTTTCGCATGAACCGACGATACGGCTCGGCATCTTCACCGGGGTCCTGGTGGCGATGGCGCTCTGGGAAATCGCCGCACCGCGCCGCCCCCAGCGCTACCGCCGCTGGCAGCGCTGGCCGCACAACCTGATGATCGTGGTAGTCGACACGCTCGTGCTGCGCCTGGTCTTCCCGCTGGCCGCGGTCGGGGCCGCCCATGTCGCGGCCGAGCATGGCTGGGGCCTGTTCAACGCGCTGACCTCGCCGGGCTGGCTGGCGGTTCTGGTGTCGTTCGTGGCATTGGACATGGCCATCTACTTCCAGCATCGGCTGTTCCATGCCGTGCCCTGGTGCTGGCGACTGCATCGCATGCATCATGCCGATCTCGAATTCGACGTGACCACGGGACTGCGTTTTCATCCCCTGGAGATCCTGCTCTCGATGGGCATCAAGCTTGCCGCGGTGACGGCGCTGGGCGCCCCGGTGCTCGCGGTGCTGATCTTCGAGGTCGTGCTCAATGCCACCTCGATGTTCAACCATGGCAATGTGCGCTTGCCCGCCTCGCTCGACCGACGCCTGCGGCGGTTCGTGGTGACGCCGGAGATGCACCGCGTGCATCACTCGATCATCCCGCGGGAGACCGACAGCAATTTCGGTTTCAACCTGCCCTGGTGGGATCATCTCTTCGGCACCTACCGCGCCCAGCCCGCTGCCGGCCACCTCGGCATGACGATCGGCCTCGAGGCGTTCCGGGACGCCCGTGCCCTCAGGCTGGATCGCCTGTTGCTTCAGCCGTTTCTCGACGACAGTCCTCGTGGCCCGAGCGACAAGACCCCTCGCTCCTGAACGCCGCACCACCGGCCGCACCGGGTCACGACATCGATCCCGCTTCAGACCGACAGCGCCGCGCCGGCCTCGCCGGTCTGTACCCGCCACTGGGTGGCATAACGCCCGTCCTTCGCCAGCAGCTCATCGTGACGACCGCGCTCGACGACGCGGCCGGCCTCGACGACCGCGATTTCGTCGGCATGCACGATGGTCGAGAGCCGATGAGCGATCATGATCACCGTGCGGCCGTGACCGATACGTGACAACGAGCGCTGGATGGCCGCCTCGGTCTCGTTGTCCACGGCGCTGGTGGCCTCATCCAGCACCAAGATCGGCGGATCCTTGAGCAAGGCTCGGGCCAGCGACAACCGCTGGCGCTGGCCGCCGGAAAGCCGCACGCCCCGCTCGCCGACCGGCGTGTCGAGGCCTTGCGGCAACGTCTGGATGAAGCCCCAGGCCTCGGCGGTACGCGCCGCCTCGATCACCTCGTCCTCGTCGGCCTCGGGGCGGCCATAGGCGATGTTGTCGCGCACCGTGCCCTCGAAGAGATAGACATCCTGGCTGACCAGGCCGATGGCCTCGCGCAACGAAGAAAGGGTGAGCGTTTCGGTCGGCTGGCCGTCGATCAGTACTCGCCCTTCTGCCGGATCCTGGAAGCGCAGCAGCAACTTGATCAGTGTCGACTTGCCCGACCCGGTGGCCCCCACCAGGGCCAGGGTATGGCCGGACGGCACCTCGAGATCGATAGCCTCGACACCGGCTGCAGACTCGGCATAACGAAACCCCACGCCTTCGAAGCGCACCGCACCACGCACCGGACACGCCAGTTCGATACCACCGGCATCATGCACCTGGATCGGCGTGGCCAGTAGATCGAGGATACGTCGGGTACTGGCCATGGCCCGCTCGAACAGGTCGATCACCTGGGCCAGGCCGGTCAGTGGCCACAGCAGTCGCTGGGTCAAAAACACCAGCACACCGTAGGCGCCGACATTGAGATCGCCGCGCAAGGCCATCATGCCGCCCACCGTGAAGGTCGCCAGGAAGCCGGTAAGGATCGCCATGCGGATCACCGGGATAAAGGCCGAGCTGATACGAATCGCCCGGCGATTGGCCTCCACATAGGCCTCGCTGGTCTGGCGCAGACGCTCGGCCTCGCGCGCCTCGGCGGTGAAGCTCTTGATCGTCGCGATGCCCGCCAGGTTGTTGGACAGCCGGCTGGCCAGTTCGCCGACGCGCTCGCGGACTTCCGCGTACAGCGGCCCGGCCTTGCGCTGGAAGAAGAAGGCTCCCCACACGATCAGCGGAATCGGCGTGAAGGCCAACAGCGCGATCAGCGGCGACAACACGAAGAACACTGCCCCCACCGCTACCACGGTGACCCCGACCTGGATCATGGAATTGGCGCCGCCATCGAGGAAACGCTCGAGCTGGTTGACGTCGTCGTTCATGATCGCCACCAGGCGCCCCGAGCTCTGCGACTCGAAGAAGCTCATGTCGAGACGCTGCACGTGTTCATAGGCATCCTGGCGCAGTTCAGCCTGCAGCCGCTGGGCCAGGTTGCGCCACAGGATCTGGTAGAGATACTCGAACACCGACTCGCCGGCCCAGATCAGGAAGGTCAGCACCCCGAGCACCAGAATCTGCTCGCGGGCCGTGGTGAACCCCAGCCCGGCGACGAAGCTGTCCTCCTGGTTGACCACCACATCGATGGCCACCCCGATGAGGATCTCCGGGGCAATATCGAACAACTTGTTGATCACCGAGCAGATCGTGGCGACGATGATGTGCCGCCGATGCCCTCGGGCGTAACGCAACAGGCGTCCCAGAGCCTGAAAACTGCTCCTGCTCGACATGCGTGGTTCTCCATGACAACGCAATGATGCTTGACCCGATGGCCCACGGAGCCACCGAGCGAGATAGGGGGCTACCATACCCTGTCGACGGATTGCTGTCCCGTGGCGACAAGCGGGTTCAGCCCCCCTGCAACGGCGCGCCTTCCCTTCACCCTCGGCGCCACCCAAGTCCCCACATGAAGTAGGCTCCACCGAGCAACGAGGCGATGACGCCGGCGGGAATCTCGTCGGGAAACAACAGCTGCCGACCCAGCCAATCGGCGAGCACCATCAACAAGGCACCGACCAAGGCCGACCCGGCGAGATGCCACCCTGCACGGGAAAAGCCCATCAGGCGTGCCATATGAGGACCCAGCAACCCGATGAAGGACAGCGGCCCGACCACCAGGGTGGCGCTGGCCGTCAACAGGGCCACCAGCAGAAGCAGCGTCAGGCGGGCGCGGCTCAACTGGATGCCCAGCGCCCGGGACATGGGGCTGCCCAGGGGCAGGATGTCCAGCCAACGGGCGAAGGGCCATGCCGCGGCCCCGAGCCCACCGGCGAGCAGGGCCACGACAAGGGCGCTCGTCGCACTGGAATGATAGGTCGACCCGGCCATCCAGGCGATGACCTCCTGCCCCCGAGGATCGCCGTTCACCAGCAGCACGCTCCGCACTGCATCGAAAAGCGCGCCAATGGCTACCCCGGTGAGCAAGAGCCGCGATGGCGTGAAGCCACTCCGGCGATTCATCACGACCAGCAGCCCCAGGGTGATCAGCGCACCCAGCGTACCGAGGCCGATCAACAGCGGTTGCGTCGGCGACGGCAACAGGAAGATCCCCAGGACCAGAAAGATGGCACTGCCACCACTGATGCCGAGCACTTCGGGGCTGGCCATGGGATTGGCGGACAACCGCTGCAGCACGGCGCCGGCAATCGCCAGCATCACCCCGCTGGACGCCGCGGACAACATCCTCGGCCAGCGCCACTCCGCCAGAGACCAGGCATCCCCCGATAGCCAGTCCCACCCCCGCTCGTCCTGCCCCAGCCAGACCGCCATCACGACGGCCACCGCCAGGACAATCGCCAGGCGCAATGCGAGCCGCCCCGGCATCGAATGACGTGCGCCCAGCGACGGCGTTGTCTGGCTGGGTCGTCCCTGCTCGAGATGCAAGCGCGGTATCAGCCAGAGCAACAGGGGCGCGCCCAATAGCCCGGTGATCGCCCCGGTAGGCAACATGGCGGCGATCAGTTCCCCGCCCAGCTGCTGCAACAGGAGATCCGTCGCCGCCAGCATCAGGCCACCGAGCGGAACGCCCCAGCACAGGCGCTGCTTCAGGGAACGTCCGCCCGCCATTCGGACGATGTTCGGGGCGGCCAGGCCGATGAAGCCGATCACGCCGACCACGCTGACGATGCTGGCAGTCAATGCCACCGAGATGCCCAGCCCCGCCAGACGCAGGGTCCGCAGCGAGACGCCGAGACTTCGGGCGCTGGCGTCATCCAGCTCCAGAATCGCCAGGGGACGCAGCAGCCAGCAGGCGGCGATGGCCCCAACCAGCAGCCTCGGCCAGAGAAAGGCCAGGTCGTCCCAGCCGTTCTGCACCAGGGAACCGGCGCCCCATATCAACAGGCCAACGAGCGACTCGTGGTGGAACAGCAATAACGCCGTCGCCACCGCGCCGAGGTAGAAGTTGACCACCAGGCCCGACAGTACCACCACCACCGGCGCCAGCCCCTGACGCCAGGCCATCAGAAACACCAGCCCGACGGCCAGCCCACCGCCGGCCAGCGCGACCCACTCGCGCCCCAGCACCAGCAGTCCCGGCGCCAGCAGTCGCGCGGCCATCAATGCCAGGCTGGCACCGGCCGCGACCCCCAGTGTGGTCGGTGAGGCCAGCGGATTACGCAGCACCTGCTGCATCAACACGCCGGCCAGCGCCAGGCCGCCTCCGGCCAGCAAGGCCATGAGCAGCCGCGGCCACCAGGCGTAATGCAACAGCAACTGCCCGGTGTCCTGAGGGGAAGGCGAGAACAGGGCGCCAAGATCGGCGATGAGTCCCGCGCCTCCCCCGAGGCGCCAGAGCGACAAGGTCAGGCAACCCGCCCCCAGCAACAGACAGACTCGAGCGGGCGACACGCTCGTCAGAGCGCCATCAGCCATCGCCAGCGACCTCCCGGACACCCGCCAGGGCCTCTACCAGGCCCTCGGCGAACCGGTTCGCCGAGGGCAAGGTGCCGGCGATCCAGAACGATGAGGGCAACACGATCGTGTCACCGCGCCGTACGCTGGGCAGGAGTCGCCACATGCCGCTGCTCGACAGATGGCGTTCGATGCCGACCGGCAAGGCACCTTCGATGATCACCAGGCGCGCCTCCATCGTCAGCAGCTCATCCAGCCCCACCAGGGTGTATCCCCATTGATTGGTCGAGCCCTGCCAGGCGTTCTTCATTCCCAGTCGCTCCAGCACGGCCTGGAACAGGCTGTGTTCGCCATAGACCCGCAGATGCCGCTCGTCCTGCAATTGCACGACCAGCAGCGGCGGCACCTGGCCGTCGAGACGCGATGCCAGCTCATCGAAATGCTCCGCTGTCTCGCGTATCAATCGCCGGGCCTCGGGCGCCTTGTCCACCAGTTCCCCGACCTCCTCGGTGAAGGCGCGCATGCGCGGCCAGAAATCGCCTTCACCTCCCGCATAGGGATAGTGGTCGAGCCGTGCCGTCTTGCCGAGCCGACTCATGAGCGCCTCGCGATGCCGATGCCGCGGAGGCAGCAGGATGCGTCGCGGCGACAGTCGATCCAGCAACTCGAGGTTGGGTAGCGTCTGCACGCCGACATCGATGATCTCGGATGACGCGTAGGTGTCTCCCGTCCAGTCATGGAAGGCGTGAACGCTCCCCATGGCGACAGGCGTCACGCCCAGCGCCAGCAGCGTCTCGGCAATCCCCCAGTCGAAGGTTGCCACGGACCGCGAGGTCTCGGCCCACCCCGGGGCGGACACCACCATCAGGAGCAGGCCGAGCCATGCCACGCGGTGCCTTGAACCGTGCCATATGCCGCGCAAGCGCATGTCGCGGCTCAATAGCGGTATTTCATGGTCAACATGAAGTGACGTGGCTCACCGAAGTAGTTGTGCTTGGTGATACCGCGTACCGTCGAGTAGTACCGCTTGTCGGAAAGGTTCTCGCCGTTGAGCGCCACATCCAGGTGCTCATTGAACCGATAGCCGAGCATGGCCGAGTAAGTGGTATAACCGCCCTGTTCGATCCGGGCATCCGAGGTTTCGGCATAGGTGCCGCTGACCGCGTTCACACCGGCACCGACCCGCCACCCCTGATCCGGGTCGTCGCTGAAGCGATAACGCGTCCAGAGGTTGAGATTGTGCTTCGGCGTGTCCGGCGAAAAGGTCAGCCCCTGGTTGTTGGCGTCGCGAACATAGTCGGTACGGGTATAGGCATAGCCGACGGAGACGTCCCAGCGCGGCGAGAGACGGCCATTGATTTCCGCCTCGAAGCCCTCGCTCTCCACTTCGCCAACGGGAATCGAGAAGGCCGGGTTGTCGGGATCGGTGAAGGCCCGATTGGTGTCCTCGATGTGAAACACCGCGGCATGCCAGTTCAGGGCACCATCGCCGTGGGCTCCCTTGATGCCCAGTTCAACCTGATCACCCTCGCGCGGTTCGAGCGTATCGCCATTGCGGCGCGTCGCCGTCTGAGGCTCGAAGACCCCCGTGTAACTACCGTAGAGATTGAGGTCGTCATTGAGGCGATAGATCAGCCCCAGGTAGGGCGTGAATTCGGTACCACTGTCACCGGTGTCATTGTTGGTCGTTTCCCACCAGGTAACGCGACCGCCCGCCGCCAGCGTCAAGTCATCGGTAACGTTCAATCGAGCCTGACCATAGGTCGCCTGCTGTTCGGTGCTCGCCTGCAAGGGGTTCCAGGACGGGAAAGTCGGCTCGGGCGTATCGTGAACGGGATCGAAGAGGTTACCGGGCCGATAGAGCGGATCGCCGAAGGCATAACGCTGATCGATCGAGACATCCTGATAGCTGGCTCCGACAACCGCCTCATGCGAGCGCCCGAAGAGCCGGAATGGCGACTGCAGTTGGGCCTCGAGGTAATCATCCTGCTTCTCCAGATCCCAGGCGATCTGCCGAGTCGCGAAGTCGCCGGTGATCGGGTCCGCCGGCAACACCCCCTCGCTGCTCTTTCTCAGGCGCGTTTCGCGCTCGAGACGGTTGGCCTTGACGGTAAAACGCCCTCCATTGTCCAGCCGATGCGCCAGCTCGGCGAAGTAGCGCTGGGCATTGCCGGTCTGGCGATCCCAGAGGGAACCGAGATAGGTCGAGCGATCGACGTTGGCCAGGCGACCGTCACTGAAGGCGGGTATCCCGGAATGCGGACGAAATTCCTCATCCTGAAGGGTCGCACCGATCGAGAAGGTCGTGTCCGGCGTGATGTCGTACTCGAGCGTGCCATAGCCGATCCGGTTGTCCGAGTCGACATGATCGATAAAGGTGTCACGATCATCGAGAACGCCCACGAGCCGACCACGCAGCCGCCCTTCGTCGTCCAGGGCGCCGGTCACATCGACCACGCCGCGATGGGCCGCATCGGATCCCGCCGACAGGGTCAGCGACGCCTGTGGATCGGCCAACGCGCGCTTGCGTGCCAGGTTGATGGTGCCACTGGGCTCGCCGGTACCGTGCTGAATGCCCGCCGGGCCACGCAGTACCTCGATCCTGTCGTACAGGGCGGTATCGAAGACGCCACTGCCCTCCCAGGCGCTGCCCACGTCCTGGACGGGGCTGCCATCGACGAGAAAGTAGTCGGTGACATAACCACGGGCCTTGATCTCGTACTGGCTCGGCCCGTAGTTCTGCACGGTGATCCCGGTGGTCCGGCGCATGGCGTCCGCCAGGGTGGTGAGGTTCTGATCATCCAGGCGTTCCCGGGTCAGCACGCTGACCGACTGCGGCGTTTCCTTGATCGAGCGCTCCGCCATGCCGATGGTGGCTCGACTCGCCGCATAGGAACCAGAGTCTTCCGTGGACACCCGCATGGCCCGGTCGCCCACCACCTTCAACGTCGAGAGCGTCATGTCGGATGAGGCCGACCGTTCGACCAGCCGGTAACTGCCATCCGGCTGGCGTACCACCCGCAAGTCGGTATCGCGCAGCAACCGGCTCAACCCTTCCTGAACGCCGAAGCGACCCTGCAATCCAGGGCTGCGACGCCCTTCTCCCAATGCGCCGACACCACTGAGATAGATCCCCGACTGGCGCGCAAACCGATTGAGCACCTCTCCCACCGGTCCAGCGGGGATGTCGTACTGTCGAGCCTCCGGCCGCTCGGTTTCCTGGGCCAGGACGGACGCCGGAACCGACAAGGCCGCGAACGCGCTCCCCATGGCCGCGACGTGAACGGTCAGGGCCAGGGCCCGGGATCGCTGTCGAAACGGATGCTTGGGCATGAATGATTCCCCTTGCTCATGCGTTGTCGTTGGTGATGTACCAGGGAATCGAACGGCAACGCCGGAAGGGGAACCGAAAGCGTGATTTTTTACCTCTCGACCGATTACTCCGTCACGGACGCCACTCGGTCGGGCTCGATCTCGACCCAGAACGGCATGACATGGCGCACCCGTACCGGCAGGGTATTGTCGATCATGCGCAGCGACTGCTTCAGGTCTCGCAGGGGGAAGGCGCCGAGCAGCGTCTGGTCGGCCACTTCGGGCGCCACACTCAGGTACGCATGATGGTAGCGTCCGAGCTCCTCGACCAGTTGCCCGAGCGGCATGCCATCGGCCAGCAGTACACCGCCGGTCCAGGCATCCCGGGCCGGCTCGACAGGCGTCGGGCTGGCCACCGAGCGTGACGTGTAGCTCGCCTGTTGCCCGGTCTCGACCACCCGGGAGGCCTCCAATGCCTGATCGGCGGCTCGTGGCCGTATCGTCACGGCTCCCTCGAACACCGACAGGGTTTCATCACTGTCGTCCAGCCGAACATCGAAACGGGTACCCAGGGGCGTCAAGCGGGCACTCGGTGTCTCGACGACCAGGGGCCCCCGGCCGGTATCGATCAGCACCTCGCCACTGACCAGTTCCAGCCGCAGGCCACGCGAAGCGTCATCGACATTCACCGCGCTGGCGGTGTTCAACCACAGCCGGCTGCCATCATCGAGGGTAATGCGCCGAATCTCGCCGGTGGCAGTATGGTAGTCGGCGCGCCAGCGCTGCGCCAAGTCGTCGATGCCCATCGGCTGCCAGGCCAGCCCTGTCAGCACGGCTACGGCCATCAGGCTCGCCAGTCCGTTCCACAGGCGCTGCCTGCCCGTGCGCCGACGCCGCGCCTCGGCAATCACACCGTTCGCCGCCTGCCGATCATCGTCTTCGAGTTCACCACCGAGTCGCTGACTGACCGCCTCGATACGGGCCCAGGCCCAGCGATTCTGCGCGCCACTGTCGTGCCACTCCCGCCAGGCGTCGCGCTGTGCTTCGGTCATCTCGCCGGAACGCCACTGCGCAAACCACTCTGCCGCTTCGGAGAGCGCGCGACGGCGCTCCGCACGCCCCATGCCCTGCTCATCGGACATGCTCAGGACCCCTCGTCCAGTCCCGAGTCGATCAGCGCGCACTGCAGCACGGCCTGCGCCATGTATTTCTTCACCATGCGCTCGGACACATTCAACTCCTCGGCAATCTGTCGATAGGGCTTGCCCTGGAGTTGCGAGCCGATGAAGGTAGCAGCGACCTTCTCGGGCAGGCGCTGGAGCATGGCATCGACCTCGCACAACGTCTCGAGAACGATCTGCTGGTGCTCCAGTGACGGCACACTCCCTTCGGGACGCGCCGCCAGCGTCTCGCGCCAGGCCCGCTCGATGTCCTGACGACGCCAGTGATCGACGCAAAGCCCCTTGGCCATCACGCTCAGGTAGGCACGCGCGCCCTCGAAACTGTCGAAACGACGCGGCTTCTTCAGCAACCTGACGAAGGCGTCCTGAGCCAGGTCGGCCGCCGTGTCGACACACCCCAGGCGACGGCGCAGCAGGCCCTGCAACCAACCGTGGTGATCACGATACAGGTAAGCGAGTTGATGATTCTCGGTGTACGGTCGGGACATGGCGTCATCCAACGGCAGGCGGAGCAAGACCTAGCACCGCCTTAATAATAACAATTATTATTACTATCCATTGCCACACCGAGACTGTCAATTCTTCCTGCCGACCACCTTCCCGACACGAAAACGCCAGGGCCGGCGAAGAACCGACCCTGGCGAATCCAGTAACACCGCGCCCGCTACAGGCGCGATTCAAGCGATGCCTCAGGCAGTGGCGGCCTGGTAGCGACGCTCGACTTCGTCCCAGTCGACCACGTTGAAGAAGGCCGCGATGTAATCGGGACGCTTGTTCTGATACTTCAGATAATAGGCGTGCTCCCACACGTCCAGGCCCAGCACCGGGGTGTTGCCGTGCATCAGCGGGCTATCCTGGTTCAGGGTGTTCTCGACCACCAGGCCACCCTGCGGCGTCACGCTCAGCCAGGCCCAGCCGCTGCCGAAGCGCGTCAGAGCTGCCTTGGTGAAGGCATCCTTGAAGGCGTCGAAGCCGCCCAGTTCGCTGTCGATGGCCTCGGCCACCTTGCCCTTCGGCTGACCGCCGCCCTGCGGCGACATCATCTTCCAGAACATGGAGTGGTTGGAGTGGCCGCCGCCGTTGTTGATCACGGGCTGACGCTTGTCGTCGGGCACGCGATCGAGATTGGCGACCAGCTCGTCCACCGGCACTTCCTCGAGGCCGGTACCCTCGAGCGCGGCATTCAGATTGTTCACATAGGTCTGATGGTGCCGCGTGTGGTGGATCTCCATGGTCAGGGCATCGATATGGGGTTCCAGGGCATCGTACTGGTACGCAATCTCGGGCAGTGAATGCGGCATGATGAAGCATCCTCCTCGTTGATGAATGGTCGCGGAACCGCGACTCGGCGCATACAAGAGTATGGCAAATCAGGACCCTAGACACTAACGCAAAATGATTATCCATTTTCCATAGAATTTCTTCATCGCTCCCATCGAGCGAATATTGATAACCATTCTTATCTGCTTTAGGCTAGCCGGGCGCGAGGCGGTCGATGACGCTCTCGCGCTCCCCAAGAGATGTGGAGTCCATCATGTTCGAAGTCAAGGCCGCGACGTTCGAAGTCAACGGCAGCCGGCTGTTGCATCCCACCGATCTGAGCTTTCGCGAGGGCCAGGTCTACGGTCTGATCGGCCATAACGGCTCCGGAAAATCGACTCTGCTCAAGTTGCTTGCCCAGCAGCAACCCGCCAGCTGCGGCGAAGTGCGCTTCGACGAGCGCCCCCTGGTCGACTGGGGCAACCGCGAGTTCGCTCGCCAGGTCGCCTACCTGCCCCAGCATCTACCCAGTGCCGAAAACCTGACCGGTCGCGAGTTGATCGGCTTCGGCCGCTATCCCTGGCACGGCCTGCTCGGGCGACATACTCGCGAGGACCACGATCAGGTCGAACGTGCCATCGCGCTCACTCATACCCAGGCATTCGCCGACCGCCTCGTCGACACCCTCTCCGGCGGCGAGCGACAGCGCGTCTGGCTCGCCATGCTCCTGGCCCAGGGCAGTCGCTTCCTGCTGCTCGATGAGCCCCTGGCGGCGCTGGATATCGCCCATCAGGTCGAGGTCCTGGCGCTGGTACGCCAGCTCTGCCAGGAACTGGGGCTGGGCGTCGTCATCGTGCTGCATGACGTCAACATGGCGGCGCGCTACTGTGATCACCTGGTGGCGCTGCACAGCGGCCGGATTCTCGCCCAGGGCAGCCCCGGGGAGATGATGCAGGATGCCACCCTGGAAGCCATCTACGGCATTCCCATGCGCGTCATGTCCCATCCCGGTGGGGAACATCCCATCGCCGTCGTTCATTGATCCCCTAGCCATGACGTCATGACCCTGAGTTCCGGCCCAGCACTCCGTATTACCGTCCGCGCCACCGGCCGCTGGCTGGCCACCCTGCTGACCCTCTGCTGTTTCATCGGCACACCCACCGCCCTCGCCGATCCGCCCCATATCGCGACCCTGGACTGGACCCTGGCCGAAACCCTCCAGGCACTCGGTACGCCGCCCATGGCGGTTGCCCAGATCGATGCCTATCACGACTGGGTCGGCGAGCCACACCTGCCCGATAGCGTGGCCGACCTCGGCCTGCGCACCCAGCCCAACCTCGAGTTGCTCGCGGATCTCGATCCCGACCGGATCCTGATCTCGCCGATGTTCGCCAACCTGACGCCACGCCTGTCGCGCATCGCGCCGGTCAAGAACTTCACGCTCTATACCCCCGGGCGCGACACCTGGCAGGAAATGCGCGAGCTGACTCGCGGCGTCGCCGATGTCGTCGGTCGTCCCGAAGCGGCCGAACGGTTGATCGCCTCCACCGAGACGCGCATCGCCGAGCTGCGCCAACAACTGCCCGACGACACCCCACCGCTGCTGGTCGTCCAGTTCATGGACGCACGCCACGTCCGTGTCTTCGGCGACAACGGCCTTTACCAGGCGGTACTGGAACGTCTCGGCCTCGACAACGCCTGGTCCGACGAGACGAACGCATGGGGCTTCTCGCTGGTCGGCATCGAGGCGCTGGCGAATCTCGACGCTCGCCTGGTAGTGATCGAGCCATACCCCGCCGGCGTGCGAGAGACGCTCGATGACAGTGGCCTCTGGCAGGGGCTGGTACGCGACAGCCGTGGCGCCCCCCTGGTGCTGCCGCCAGTCTGGAGCTTCGGCGCCCTGCCCTCGGCACAGCGCTTCGCCGAGCAACTCACCGCCGCGTTGGAGACGCCCCATGCTCGCTAGGACGTCCTTCCGATTGACACCGGGCATCGCCTGCGCCCTTCTCTGCCTGGCCCTGCTGGCGCTGGCCACGACGAGCCTGAACGCCGGGGCGGGGTTCACCGCCGGCCTGCAGGCCCTGTTCAGCAGCGCCAACCCCACGATGGACACCCTGGTCCTGCATTTCAGCTGGTGGCCGCGGCTGACCATGTCGCTGCTGGCCGGCGGTGGCCTGGCGCTGGCCGGCGTACTGATGCAACAGGTACTGCGCAACCCCCTGGCGGCGCCCACCACCCTCGGCGTGGCCAGCGGCGCCAACCTGGCGTTGATGACTGCCACCCTGGTGGCCCCCGGACTGCTGGGCTGGGGCCGCGAATGGGTCGCGCTGGCCGGCGGCGGCCTGTCCATGGCACTGGTGTTCTCCCTGGCCTGGCGTCGAGGCCTGGCCCCGGTCGTCGTGGTGCTCGGCGGTCTGGTGGTCAATCTCTACCTGGGGGCCCTGGGCATCGTACTGCTGCTCTTCCACCAGGAAGAACTCAAGGGGCTGCTGATCTGGGGCGCCGGCTCGCTGGCCCAGAACGATTGGGGTGGCGTGGCCTTTCTCGCTCCTCGCCTGCTCCTCGGCGCCCTGGCCGCCTGGCTGCTGTTGCGTCCCCTGGCGGTGCTCGAGCTCGATGATGCCAGCGCCCGGAGTCTCGGCGTCTCATTGCGAGCCCTGCGCCTGGCCGGCCTGGGCCTGGCGGTCTTTCTCACCGGCTGCGTGGTCAGCGTCGTCGGCGTGATCGGTTTCATCGGCCTGGCCGCACCGAATATCGTGCGCCTGGCCGGCGCCCGCCGCCTTGGCCCGCGACTGCTCTGGTCGACACTGCTCGGTGCCTTGCTGCTGGCCACCACCGATCAATTGCTCCAGCGGTTCACCGGCCAGGTATCGGGCCTGATTCCCACCGGCGCCGTCACCGCCGCCCTGGGCGCGCCGCTGTTGATCTGGCTGATTCCTCGACTGCGCCTGCGCGGCGACCAGCCTCCCGGCACGACCACCGCCCCGGCTGGACGGCACCCCACGCCCGGCCGCCTGGCGGGCGGGCTGGCCCTTGGCCTGGCCATCGTGACCGTGGTCGCGCTGCTCGCCGGACAGACCGCCGGCGGCTGGAGCTGGCTCTCGCCCGGTGACTGGGACGTCCTGCAATGGCGACTGCCGCGGGTCCTGGCGTCGGCCGGCTGCGGTGTGATGCTGGCGCTTGCCGGCACCCTGATCCAGCGTGTCACCGCCAACCCCATGGCCAGTCCCGAGGTACTGGGCATCAGTGGCGGCAGCGCCATCGCGCTGATCCTGGCCATCTTCCTGCTGCCCTCGCCGAACAACCTGACGCTGGTCGGCGTCGGCACCCTGGGCGCCATGGCCAGCCTGGCGATTCTGATCATCTTCAATGGCCGCAGCGGCCTGCTGCCCGAGCGCCTGCTATTGACCGGGGTGGCGATCACCGCCGCCTTCGATGCCGTGCGCGCCATCGTGCTGGCAGGCGGCGACCCTCGCGGCCAGCAGGTCATCGCCTGGCTCTCGGGATCCACCTACTATGTCGACCTGACCAGTGCCCTGGTCGTCGTCGCGCTCGCCCTGTCACTCGGGCTGCTGACCGGCCCGCTCGCCCGCTGGCTGGATATCCTGCCGCTGGGGGCCGCCACATCCCGTGCACTGGGCATCAGCCTGAAGCGCTCGCGCCTGCTGCTGTTGCTGCTGGTCGCCCTGCTCACCGCCGCCGCCACCCTGGTGGTTGGCCCGCTCTCCTTCGTCGGCCTGCTCGCGCCCCACCTGGCCCGCCTGCTGGGCTTTTCCCGGGCGAGCATGCACCTGCTGGGCGCAGCCCTGACCGGCGCCCTGCTGATGGTGCTCGCCGACTGGGTAGGCCGTCAGCTGCTGTTCCCGCAGGAGATTCCCGCCGGCATCGTCGCCTCCCTGCTGGGCGGCGCCTACTTCATGTGGGGGTTGAGAAAGTTATAAGTCGGAAGGAGGAAGAGCGACGAGCGACGAGCGACGAGCGACGAGCGACGAGCGACGAGCAGAATCGTGGCAAGAGGGACAGAGAAAAATCAAATGGCCCGAGGTGCCTTCCAGCGCCTCGGGCCATTTCTGGGCTCTCACTCCTTACCCACCTTCCGGTTCATCGGGATGCACTGATTTATGTCGCGAGCGAAGAGAGGCTGGTTGCCGCCGGAGCGCAGAACCGAGCGAAGCGACAAACATCCGGAGGATGGCCCCAAAGGGGCGAGGAACCGAAGGTTCCGAGTCAACCGGAGTGTAGCCTGCTACATGAGGATTCCGAGCACCGCCGGCGGCCAGGATATCGAGCGCAGCAATAAATCAGTGTTTCTCCTTCACCACTGATAGCTCAAGCTACCGATCACACTCCGCGACTCGCCGTAGTAGCACCAGTAGTCACAGCTGGCGACGTATTCCTTGTCGGTCAGGTTGTTGACGTTGACCTGGGCCCGCCAGTTTTCGGCGAAGTCGTAGCTGGCCATGGCATCGACCAGGGTGACATCCGATACCGTGATGTCGCTGTAGGTGCTCTCGCCGACGTAACGCAGGCCGCCACCGAGCTTGACCCCTTGCAGGACACCTTCCTGGAAGGCGTAATCCAGCCAGGCCGAAGCTTGATGCCGCGGAATCAGACTTTTCCGCTCGCCTCCTTCACGCTCGGCATCGGTATAGGTATAGGCCGCCGTGAGCTGCAGCTGGTCCGTCAGGTAGCCGACGCCTTCCAGTTCGACACCCTGTGACGTCTGCTTGCCCACCTGCTCCTGGCGCCCCCCACCGGTCGTGACCAGGCTGTTGCGCTGTTCGAGATCGAAGACGGCCGCGGTCACGTAGCCATCCCAGCCCGGCGGCGCAACCTTGACGCCGGCTTCCCATTGTTCGCCTTCGAGGGGCTCATAGAGGCGCCCATCATCGTCGACGCTGGCCTGCGGCTCGAAGGACTCGGTGTAGCTCAGGTAGGGATTGATGCCATGGTCGCCGAGGTACATGACCCCGCCGGACCAGGACACCTGATCGTCGTCGGCGCGCTGCGTGGTCCCGGTGGTGCGGTTGACGTTATCGGTCTCCGCCTGGTCATAACGCACGCTGCCGAGCAGTACCCAGCGGTCGTCGATTCGCAGCTGGTCCTGGAGGTACAAACCGGTCTGCTGCTTGTCGATCTCGCGATCGGTCAACTGGTCCTCGGCCACCGGCGTATATTGGCCGTACTGAGGGTCGAAGATATCGATGGGCGCACCGAAAGGGTAAGGGTCCGCTTCCTTTCCCTCGAGGCCGAGGTCCTGGTAGCCCAGACCGATCATCAGAGTGTTCTCGGTGCGGTCGGTGTACCACTTGCCGATCAACCGGTTGTCCATCGTCCAACTGTCGATTTCGCCATCGCGATAGACCAGGCCGCGCCCGGCAGTGCGCTCGTCGAGCTGGGCCAGCACATAGGTGCTTCGCAGCTTCATGTCCAAGTAGCTGTAGCGCAGGTTCTGTTCGAAGCGCCAGGTATCATTGAACTGATGGCGAAGCTCGTAACCGAGGGATGCCTGGGTGCGTTCATTGGTGTCATAGCCCGGCTCGCCATAACTGGTCTGCGGGTCGACCTTGCCGAAAGGCGTGTCCTCGACCGTGCCATAGGTCAGCTTGAAGGGATTGGTCGGGACCGCATCATCCTTCTGGACACTGGCCAGGAAGGTCATGCTGGTGTCGTCACTGAAATCCACTTCAAGGCTCGGCGCGAAGTAATAGCGCTCGTTCTCGGTGTTGTCGAGATCGCCATCGCGTTGCTTGACCATGCCGACCATGCGATAGCGGACATCGCCGCTCTCGGTCAAGGGCCCCGAGGTGTCGATCCCGAGTTGCCGATGCTGACGGTTGCCAGCCTGAATGTTGACCTCGCCGCGGGGCTCACTCGTCGGCCGCTTGCTGACGGCATTGATCAGACCGCCGGCCGGTGCTTCACCGTAGAGAATCGACGACGGCCCCTTGAACACATCGACGCTTTCCAGGCCATAGGGCTCGGGCAACCATTGATAGTACCCCGTCCGATAGATCCGCAAGCCATCCTGGTAGGTGGACTGATCGAAGCCTCGCACCTTGAACCAGTCGGTATCGTTATCGGCGCCGTAATGGCCCGCCAGCACGCCGGCTCGATAACGGAAGGTCTCATCGAGGCTCTGAACGTTGCGCTCTTCCATCTCCTCCCGCTGGACGGTCGACACCGGGCGCGGCGTCTCGACCAGTGGCGCGGCAACCTTGAGGGCAGTACCGACCACCACGACGGTATCGGATTCGGCGACCTCGTCCTGGGCCAGCGCAAGCAGCGGCGCGCCCAGCAGGGCACCGGACAGCGAAAGTCCCAGCGCACGACGAACAGCGAGCGCCATCGGCAAACGGGACGGGGCGGATGGGTGTGAGTGTGGCATCGGGGGCCTCGACGATGAGCATGGCAGCGAATGAAGGAAACACTGCACAAATGCCTGCACGGGCAAATCACTGCGTTGCGCGGTGCTGGTGCGCCAGCCCGGTCGGAATCCTCACCTATACCCCATAGGCTCCGGTTGACTCAAAACCTCCGGTTTCTCGCCCCTTCGGGGCCATCCTTCGGATGTTTGTCGCTCCGCTCGGTGCTGCGCTCCGTGCGCCTTGCGTGACCCACATGGATGTGGGAAATGCTATGGCCCGTCGGGAACGGGCCTAGCCTTCGCTCCGCTCGTCTATTTGTTCAGCACTTCCATGAATAACGACGTGTCGGGAACGATGGTCCCGACACTCGAATGTGGATGATAATTGTTGATACCTAGATTAACAATTCCACGCGTACATCACGCTTGCCATCCCGCGCTTCCGCCCATGTCTCCGCCGTCGCCAGTCCCCAGGACAAGCATGGCGCCTTCATCTCGAATACCGAAATGGCAATGGAGCCCGGGACTCGTTCCTTGCTAAGCTACCTCCCTTTTCGGGGATGCTCATGCCAAGGCGACACACTTCGATGAGCGACAGGATCTTTCGGCTAGCCCTTGGAATGGCCCTGCTCCTGCTGCCGTCAGCGGGTGTGGCGCACCCGCATGTATGGGCGGATATCAGCGTCAAGGTGATTCTCGATGACCGAGGCCGCGTCGAGGCACTGCGACAGCGCTGGCGGCTCGATCCCTTCTACAGCCTGATGTTGATCGAGGAGTTGAAGAGCGCCGAAGGTGACGCGCCCATGGAAGCCCGCCTCGACCAGTTGGGCGCGGAGATCCGCAACAACCTCGCGCCAAAAGGCTACTTCACCGACATCCGCCACGGCGGCGAGCCGGTCGAGGTCGACGATGTCGAGACGTACACCACCATGGCCCGGGAAGATCGCGTGGAATTCCTGTTCGAGCTTCCCCTGGCCCATCCTCTGGCGCTCGGCGAATCGGCTCTGCGCTATCGGATTTATGACCCAAGCTATTACATCGAGATGGTCCACGAGATCGACGACGACCAGACACCTCGGGAGGATGCCCTGTTGGTCATGGGCGGTGACTGCACGACCCGTATCATCGCCGCCGACCCGAACCCGGAGCAGGTCGCCCAGGCCGCTCGACTGGACAGAACCGACGAAGCGCCGGAGGGCCTGGGCCGCTTCTTCGCCGAAACGGGGGAGGTTCGATGCCCCGCACCATGACCCGCCTCCAGGCACGCCGACTCGCCGTCCCGAACCGGAAACGCCTCGATGCCCGATATTCTCGATAAATCGCCACGCTTCTCCAGATGGCTGGGCATCGCCTCCGCGTTGCTGGCGGCGCTGCTCGTCACCTGGTTATTGAAAGAACATGGCCAGGATATCGGCCTGCAACTGGTCACCTGGCAGCGTGATCTGCACCGCGCCCTGACCCTGTCGCTCAGCGAACTCTCGGGAGCGCCTTCGGCACGAACCTGGGGGCTTCTGCTCGCGCTCAGCTTCGGCTACGGCGTCTTCCATGCCGCCGGCCCCGGCCACGGCAAGGCCGTGCTCGGCACTTACCTGCTCACCCAGGGAGGCGCCCTGCGACGAGCCCTCACCCTCTCCTGTGCGGCCGCGCTGCTGCAGGCTCTGGTGGCGATCGCCCTGGTGACGGTACTGGTTCATGGGCTGGGCTGGTTGACACGCCAGGCCGTCGGCTCGGTGATCTGGGTCGAGCGCGCCAGCTACCTGGCGATCACGCTACTGGGGGGCTGGCTATGCTGGCGGGCCATCCGGCAGCTGCGCCATGGGCACCATGTTCCTTTCCGCGCTCACCCTTCCCACGACTCTCACGCCCACCGACACCACGATCACCAGGCGGACTGCGATTGCGCTCATCACGTCACCCCGGCACAGGCCGACGACGGGCGTACCGCCCTGCTCACGGTGGTCTCCATCGGTATCCGCCCCTGCAGCGGTGCCGTTCTGATGGTAGGAGCCGCGTCACTGCTGGGGCATTTCTGGATCGGCGTCATGGCCACCCTGGCCATGGCGGCCGGCACCGCCTTGACGGTCTCCACGCTGGCCCTGGCCAGCATCATGGCAAGAAGCTGGGCAGAACGTCGCTTGATCGGACCATCAGGTTCCGGGCGTCTCCAGCGCGGGCTCGGCTGGACCGCTCTCGGCGGGGGGCTGCTCATCCTGCTCCTGGGCATCAGCCTGCTCGTGGCCGCTCCCGGGAGCCGCCCCGTATTACCCCTGCTGGATGCCCCGTCCGTGGAGTCGTCTTCGTCACGCTCGCCTCTGGGCATCTGACTCTCGAGCCATGGATACGGCGATGCATGGCCGGGAGTCCATGCACCAAGCCCTGCACCGCCGTTCAGGCACCATCGAGGCTGCCCACCGCATCCAGGCTGGCCCGCTCCCGTTGCTGGCCGGTCAGTTCGCGGAGCCGGCCCGCGCGCATCTCGAGCAGGCGATCGGCGTGACCGAAGTAGGCATCATCATGGCTGACGGCCAATACCGTCTTGCCCAGCTCGCGCAACCGGGGCAGCAGGGCCTGGTAGAACGTCCGCCGAAACTGCGGATCCTGGTCGGCGGCCCATTCGTCCAGCAGCAGGAAATCACGTTCCTCGGCGATGGCCAGCAACAGGGCCAAGCGCTTGCGCTGTCCTTGGGAAAGCTGCGGGTTGGTGACGCGGTCGCCGTCGAAATGCAGCTTCTCGTCCATGTCCAACCGGTCCAGCCAATCCTCCACCAGCGCCGGGTCGGGCGAGGCGCCCTCCTGGCCCATCAATCGATCGAACAGGTGGAAGTCGGTGAAGACCGCCGAGCAGCTCCGCCGATAGGCCTCCCACCGGGCCGGTTCGAGTGGTTGCCCGTCGAGCAAGATCTGCCCGTCATGCGGCCGATAGAGGCCGGTCAGCAGCCGAGCCAGCGTCGACTTGCCGCTACCGTTGCCGCCGATCAGGAACACTTGCTCGCCACGTCTCAACGTCAGGTCGATGGGGCCGACCTCGAAGCCCCGCCCCTGCTCGCCGTCGGCATAGCGGAATGTCACGCCGCGCAGCTCCAGGGTCTGCCAGTCCGTCATGGCCTCACCGCTGGCGAAGGCCTCCCGATAATCGGCCAGTTGCAGGCTTTCGAGCTTGTTGAAGGCGACCTGGGCACCGAGCAGCGTCGGCAGTGCGCCCACCGCCTGGATCAGCGGTGTTCGCAGGAACAGCAGGGTCAGGGAGTAGGTCGCCGCGACATTGGTGTTGGCCCACCCCAGGCCATTGGCCAGGAAGAACGCCAGTCCGATGGCCCCCAGCATCATGATGTTGGACCAGTTGACCGCACTCAGGTGGAAGGTATCGGAACGGATGATGTGGTGGCGATACTCCCGGGCATTGCGGGTATAGACCTCGTCGAACAGCCGGCGCGCGCGATCGCGGTTGAGCGCGAGTTCCTTGCGCCCCTCGATCACCGCGGCGTAGTCCTGGTAAAGACGATCCTCGGTCTCGCGCACTCGGCCGAGGTGGCGATAGACCCGCGAGACCAGCAGCCAGCCGACGACTACGGTCACCGCCACCCAGACCGCGGTGACCGCCAGCATGCCGGGTGACAGCCAGGCCAGGTACAAGGCCGACCCCACTGTCAGGATTACCCCCTGCACCAGCTCGGGAAGCCGCACGAAGGCAATGGTGATCTGGCGCACGTCACTGGAAAGGCTCGCCATGAGGTTGGCACTGCCAAGCTGTTCGACGCGCTCGATGTCGGTGTCGAGAATCCGCTTGATCAGTCGTCCGCGCAGTCGGTAGACGAAATGGTGCCCCAGAGTGGTCAGTGCCAGTTGCGCCCCGAGCGTGATCCCCAGCAGCAACACGATCAGCCCCAGGAACTGCGGCAGCACGACCAACTGCTCGCCATGGGCCTCGATCAACTGCCGGTTGATGAAGGCGATGACGCCGATGCCCAGGCCGGCGCTCGCCAGGCTGAGCAGCATGACGGCAATGAATGGCCAGCGGTAGTGGCGAAAGACGACACGCAAGAGTTCCACGGGCGATCCTCGTCGAGACAATGGCGGGGCATTGTGGCGCATCGCATCGGCAAGTCAACGATCCAGCGTTACAAGATCACAAAGTGAATGGTTTGCGTAAACAAATGCAAAAAATTATCATCTTCAACCGATTGCGCGCCCAATAATGCGCAACGTCCCGTGGCGTCCAATTCAACACGTCTCGACGCCCATTCCCAGGATCGATTCAAGGAACACCTGCCGTATGCCTCTTGCCTCCCGGCCGCGCCCGACGCGACTGCACCCTGTCCTGCTGTGTGCCGCTCTGCCCGTCACGGCGTTCGCCCAGACCGCCGAGACACCCTCATCCTCGAGCGCCGATGCACTTTCTCCGGTGGTCGTCACCGCGACCCGCAATCGCACCAGCGAAGGCGAGACCCCGCAGAAGGTCACCATCATCACCCGCGAGCAGATCGAGCAGCAGTTGGCGATCACCCAGGATCCGGGCCAGGTGCTCAGCAACCTGATTCCCTCCTACTCGCCCAGCCGCCAGAAGCTCTCCAACGCCGGCGAGACCTTCCGCGGCCGCTCGCCGTTGTTCCTGGTCGACGGCGTGCCCCAGTCCAACCCGCTTCGCGACGGCGGCCGCGACAGCTACACCATCGACCTGTCCATGGTCGAGCGCATCGAGGTCATCCACGGCGCCAGCGCCGAGCACGGTCTGGGCGCCACCGGCGGCATCATCAACTACGTGACCAAGCGCCCCGACGGCGCCGGCATCCGCCAGCATGCCGGCATCAGCCTGACCAGCGACGACGATTTCGAGTCGGAGGGCTTCGGCCACAAGCTGGACTACCGCCTCAGCGGCCAGACCGGCGACTGGGACTATGTGGTGGCCGCCAGCCGCCAGGAGCGCGGTGTCTTCTACGACGGCAACGACGAGCTGGTGGGCATCGCCTATCCCGGCGAGCTCCAGAACTCCGAGAGCTACGACCTGCTGGCCAAGGTGGGCTATTGGATCGACGCCAACCAGAACATCGAGGCCTCGATCAACCGCTTCGAACTGGAGGGCGAAGGCGACTACGTGCCGGTGGCCGGCGACCGCGATGCCGGCGTCGCCACCACGGCGCGCAAGGGCGACCCGGATGGCGACCCCGGCTTCAACGAGGTCACCACCGCTCGGGTGTCCTATTCCCACGACGACTGGTTCGGCAACAGCCTGGACGCGCAGCTCTATACCCAGAACTTCCGCGCCCAGTTCGGCACCACGCCCTACTTCCCCTACCAGGTCGACGGCGAGAGCCGCTTCGACCAGACGCGCAACGAGTCCGATAAGGTCGGCGCCAAGTTCACCCTCTCCCGCGACGGCCTGCTGAACGACCGCCTGACCCTGACCACCGGCCTGGACCTGCTGCAGGACGATTCCCGCCAGATGCTGGTCCATACCGGGCGTACCTATGTGCCGGAGAGCCAGTTCCGTAACGTGGCGGCCTTCCTCCAGGGCGACCTTGACGTCACCGACTCGCTGAGCCTGCACGCCGGCGTCCGCCAGGAACATGCCGAGCTGGACGTCGACGACTTCTCGACCATCGACCGCAGCAACGTGACCCAGGACAACGTCAGCGTCGAGGGCGGCAACCCGGACTTCGACGAGACGCTGTTCAACGCCGGCATCGTCTACCAGGCCACCGACTGGGCCCAGCTCTACGCCAACTACTCCGAAGGCTTCGGCATGCCCGACGTGGGCCGGGTGCTGCGCGGCATCGGCGATCCCGGTCAGGATGTCGACACCCTGCTGACGCTGCAGCCGATCGTCACCGACAACCGCGAGATCGGTGCCCGCTTCGACTGGGATCGCTACGGCCTCGAGCTGAGCTACTACGAGTCGAACTCCGACTTCGGCGAGCGCCTGACCGAGGAGAACGGCACCTGGGTCGGCAACCGCGAGAAGACCGAGATCCAGGGGGTCGAGATCACCGGCGAGGCCCGGGTGAGCGATGCCCACCAGCTGCGTCTCTCCTACACCCACGCCGAGGGCGAGTCCGACACCGACGGCGACGGCAGCGTCGACACCGAGCTGACCGGCATCAACATCGCCCCGGACACCCTCAAGCTAGCCTGGAGCGCGACCTGGAGCGACAAGCTGTCAACGCACCTGCAGTACAGCCGCTACGTCGATCGCAGCGTCGACGACCCGGCACTGGCGTTCGACGGTTACGGCCTGGTCGACGCCTCGCTGACCTATCGCCTGCCGGTGGGCCGCACCAGCCTGGGCGTGGAGAACCTCACCGACGAGGACTACTTCACCTATTACTCCCAGTCGGCCCGCATCAGCGACGAGTACTACTTCAAGGGCCGCGGGCGCACCCTGACCCTGAGCTACCAGCTCGACTTCTGAAGCGGACTGGCGAGCGGCACCCTCGGGTGCCGCTTCTTCACCGCTTGCCTGCCCGACCTGCAAAGACCGACAGACAATGCCCGACATCCTATCGCGAGGGCCCCAGGCGCCGACGGCCATGGCCAGCAGGCCTTTCCCCCGCTGGCTGGCGGCGCTGCTGGCCTCCCTCCTGCCATGGACCGCCGCCCTGGCCGCGGACGACGCCCGTGATGCCATCACCGTCGCCAACGCCTTCGGCGACACTCGCGTTCCCGCCACGCCAGAGCGCGTCGTCACCCTCTACCAGGGGGCGACGGACAGCGCGGTGGCGCTCGGCATCACGCCGGTCGGCGTCGTCGATTCCTGGCTGGAGAAGCCCATGTATCGCTACCTGCGCGAGGCGCTGGCCGGCGTCGAGCACGTCGGCCTGGAGACCCAGCCCAACCTGGAGAAGGTCGCCTGGCTGGACCCGGACCTGATCGTGGCCACGCGCTTTCGCCACGAGCGGGTCCGGCCGCTGCTGGAACAGGTCGCGCCGACGATGGCCACCGGCACCGTCTTCGACTTCAAGGCCAGCCTGAGACTGATGGCCGAGGCCACCGGCCGCCAGGCCCGCGCCGGGGAGCTGCTGCGCGCCTGGGACGCGCGCGTGGCGGACTTTCGTCGCCGGATCGCCGAGACGCTGGGCGCCGCCTGGCCGCAGAAGGCCGCCGTGGTGCGCTTCAAGAGCGATCATGTGCGCCTGTATTCGACAGGCTTCGCCGGCTCGATCCTCGATGAGCTGGGCTTCGAGCAGCCGGATGCCGTGCAGGACCAGGGCTGGGGCATGAAGCTGACCAGCGAGGAGAACATCCCGGTGCTGAACGCCGATGTGATCTTCGTGCTGCTGGAGCCGGACGACCCCGCCATCGCTCGCAACTACCGGCACTGGCGCTCTCACCCCCTCTGGCAGCGGCTGGACGCCGTCCGACACGATCGTGTCTTCGAGGTGGACGCGGTGAACTGGATCATGGGCGGCGGCATCCTGGCCGCCAATGCCATGCTGGACGATCTCTACCGCCACTACGGGCTGGCGGATCCCGAGGCGCCCGGGGCGACCCTGTCGGCCGAGTCGACATCGGCGGCCGGCTGCCGCGCCCATGACGCGGAGGGCGCGGCATGCTGAAGCGAGGCGTCACACGGGGCCTGGGCCTGCTGCTAGGCCTGGCGCTGGCCGCGGCGGCCTTCGCGGCGAGCGTCATGCTGGGCACCACCGAGATCGCCGCGCCGACCTTCGCCCAGGCGCTGCTGCACTACGATCCCGCCCGGGTCGCGCATATCATCATTCTCACCGAACGCCTGCCGCGGGCGGTGATCGCCGCCCTGGTCGGCGCCAGCCTGGCCATCGCCGGCGCCCTGATGCAGACCCTGACCCGCAACCCCCTGGCCTCGCCGAGCCTGCTCGGCATCAACGCGGGGGCCATGTTCTTCGTGGTGATCGCGGTCTCGCTGCTGCCCCTCCATGCCCCGGTCGAGATCGTCTGGGCGGCGCTGCTGGGCGCCCTGGTCGCGGCCGGCCTGGTGGTCGCGCTGAGTCGCGGCCGCCATGGCGAGCTGTCGCCGCTGCGGGTCGTGCTGGCGGGCGTGGCCATCACCGCCATGTTCGTCTCGTTCAGCCAGGGCCTGCTGATCATCGACCGCCAGAGCTTCGAGAGCGTGCTGTACTGGCTGGCCGGTTCCGTGTCCGGGCGCGAGCTGTCACTGGTGGTGCCGCTGCTGCCGCTGTTCGGTGGCGCCCTGCTGCTGTGCGCCCTGCTCGTCCGCCACGCCAATGCCCTGCTGCTGGGCGACGACATGGTCAAGGGGCTGGGCATGCGTGCCGGCACCATCAAGCTGCTGCTCGGCCTGGCGGTGATCCTGCTGGCCGGCAGCTCGGTCGCGCTGGCCGGCATGATCGGCTTCGTCGGACTGATCGTGCCGCACATGGCCCGGGGGATCTTCGGCGTCGACCACCGCTGGCTGCTGCCGGCCTGCGCCCTGCTGGGCGCGAGCCTGCTGCTGCTGGCCGATGTGGCCTCGCGCTTCCTGATGGCCCCGCAGGACGTGCCGGTGGGGGTGATGACCGCGCTGATCGGCACGCCCTTCTTCATCTACCTGGCACGCAGGAAACCGGCCTGATCATGTCACACTCCCTGCCACTTACCGGCGAAGACGCCGCCGGCCTCGACACCCGGCGATGGCGCGATCTGGCCACCGCGAGCCTGCTCGGGCTGCTGCTGGTGGCCAGCATGGGCCTGTCGCTGAGCCTGGGCAGCTTTCCCACCTCGTTCGGGGAGATGCTGCACGCCCTGGCCACGCCCCGGGACAGCGACATCGCCTTCATCGTCTGGGAGCTGCGCCTGCCACGCATCGTGCTGGCCGTGCTGGTGGGCGGGGCCCTGGCCGTGGCCGGCGCCATCCTCCAGGGCATCGTGCGCAACCCGCTGGCCTCCCCGGACGTGATCGGCATCACCAGCGGCGCCGCCCTGGCCGCCGTGGCCTTCCTGGCGCTGTTCGGCAGCGTCCTGAGCGTCCACTGGCTGCCGGCCGCCGCCCTCACCGGGGCGCTGCTGTCGGCCCTGCTGGTGTTCCTGCTGGCCTGGCGGCGCGGCATCACGCCCTCGCGCATGGTACTGGTCGGCATCGGGCTCTCCGCGGCCATGGGCGCCGTGACCACCCTGCTGATCGTGATCAGCGACGATGCCGCCGCCATGACCGCCTACGTGTGGCTGACCGGCAGCCTCTACGCCGCCCAGTGGCAGGACGTGCTGGGCCTGCTGCCCTGGCTGCTGCTCGCCATTCCACTGTGCCTGACCCGGGCGCGGCACCTGGACGCCATGGCGCTGGGCGATCACGTGGCCCAGGGGCTCGGCGTGCACGTGCTGCGCAGCCGGCTGGTGCTGATGGGCTGCAGCGTGGCGCTGGCCGGCGCGGCCGTGGCCTTCGCCGGTGGGCTCAGCTTCGTGGGCCTGATCGCGCCGCATATCGCCGCCCGCCTGGTGGGGCGGGGTTTCGCCCGGCTGGTGCCCGCCGCGGCCCTGGTCGGCGCCCTGATCGTGCTCTACGCCGACCTGCTCGGCCGGGTGGCCTTCCTGCCCAAGGACCTGCCCGCCGGCATCTTCGTCTCGGGGATAGGCGCGCCCTTCTTCGTCTATCTGCTATACCGAAGCCGTGATGTCGCTCGGGGCTGATCCGTCGGCGCATTGCACGCGTTGAAAATGAGAACTTTTTATCTTACGGTCTTGTCCCCGCTACCACACCGACGAGTCACCCCATGCCCTCGATCCCTGCCAAGCCACCGCGACTGACGGGCGAAGCCCTGTGCGCCGGGTACGAGTCCCGACGCGTGCTCGACGGCGTCGACCTGGCGGTGGCCGAGGGCAAGCTGACGGTGCTGCTCGGCCCCAACGGCAGCGGCAAGTCGACGCTGCTGAAGACGCTGGCCCGCACCCTGGCGCCCAGCGCCGGCCGGGTCTGTCTCGACGGCGAGGACATCCACCGCCGCCACACGCGGGAAGTGGCACAGCGCCTGGGCATCCTGCCCCAGGGGCCCTCCGCCCCGGAGGGCCTCACGGTCAGGCAACTGGTCGGCATGGGGCGCTTCCCCCACCAGCGGCTGTGGCGACAGGATGCCGAGCGGGACGCCCGGGCCGTCCGCAAGGCGATGGCCCATGCCGATGTCACCGATTTCGCCGAGCGCAGCGTCGATGCGCTGTCCGGCGGCCAGCGACAGCGCTGCTGGATCGCCATGGTGCTGGCCCAGGAGACGGACCTGATCCTGCTCGACGAGCCCACCACCTTTCTCGACCTCAAGGTCCAGGTCGACCTGCTGGAGTTGCTGTCCCGCCTGGCTCACGAGCACGGCCGCACCCTGCTGGTCGTACTGCACGACCTCAACCTGGCGGCCGCCTATGCCGATGTGCTGGTGATGATGCGCGACGGCGCCATTCACCGCCAGGGCGCCCCTCAGGATGTCTTTACCGCCGCCAATCTCAAGGCGGTCTTCGATCTCGATGCCAATGTCATCCGCGATCCGCACTCCCGGCGCCTGGTATGCGTGCCCATGCCAGGCGTTCGACCGACCGCCTCGACCGCTGAACTCAGCGAAGGAGTCGCGCCATGAACCAGGCCTTCTGCGCCGTGGAAAGCCGCGCTATCGGTGACCCCCTGGTCGGCAGCGGTGTCCATCCCGAGCGTAACCTGCTGCTCAGTTGGCCCCGCCCCAAGTGGCAGCGCAATCTGCGTCAGGCCAGCGACATGCCCGAGGCGCTCTCGGCGGCCCTGCACGCCCTCCCGGACGAAGGGCGTCGCGTCAACCTGATTCACCGGCGGGAACAGGCCGAGCACCACCACCGCGTGTTCCTGATGCCCGAACGCCTGGCATTCGACGTCCCCCGCGAGGCACTCGGCGACTTCCTCGCCGCGCTGCGGCGCGGCGAGGACCTGACGGCCTGGCGCCCCGAGACGGTCGAGCGCTCGCTGCTGCTGTGCTGCACCCATGGCAAGAAGGACAAGTGCTGTGCCAAGTTTGGCTTCGCCACCTACAAGGCCATGGCCGACGCGGCACACCGCCACGACCTGCCCTTCGATGTCTGGGAAAGCACCCACCTGGGGGGCTGCCGGCTGGCAGCCAGCGCCCTGCTGTTGCCGCAACTCCGCAAGTATGGCCGCATCGGCGACGACGACATCCTGCCGTTGCTGGAGAGCGAGGCTCGGGGACGCCCTTACCTGCCCTGCTATCGTGGCGACTCGCGCCTCACGCCGCGTCGCCAGTGCGCGCAGGTCGCCGCCCTGGAGTGGTTGGCGGCCCGGGGTCTGGAAGCGGATATCGAGGTCATGGATGACACCGACGAGGCCGACGCCCCGGACGACACCTATCGCGAACTCAGGGTGGCATGGCACACCACGCACCAGTCGGGCCGGCTGACCATCACCTGTCACGCCCTCGAACTGCTGCGTCATGACACCTGTGCCGACCTGCCGAACGGTCCTTCACCGAGCCGGGTGTGGCGTGCCGTCGCGGTCCACGAGAGCACGCCGGCCCCGGCATGACGTGATCGGCGTTCAGGAGGCGGTCGTCGTCAGCGACCCGGTGCCGTTGCGTGTCGGCTCGAGAATCTCCCTGGCCATCTCGCGCCCCGTGGCGGTCAGCATGAGCACCTCGCCCCGGCGCTCGATCAGGCCCTCGTCGCAACTCCGCTCGACCACCCAGCTCGCCTTGGCGCCATCCCACAGCAGATGTTCGCGCAGCGCCTGGGTGACATTCTCCACCCACTGCTCCGGCCCGTCCTCATGGTTGTAGAGATGTACCGTCAGGGTGCGGATCTCGTTGACCCGACGCTGGCCGCGCCGTCTCAGCACCTGGGCGACCATTCCATAGCGTGGACCGACCAGGAAGGCCAGCAGCAGAAAGACACCAGTCATCACCGCCATCATGCCACCGATGGAGACGTTCCAGGCCACGGCCAGGAAATAGCCCGAGACACTGGAGGCGATCGAGACCAGGGCGCCAAGGATGAACATCATCCACAGTCGGTCCGTCAGCAGATAAGCCGTCGAAGGCGGCACGATGACGAAGGCCACGAAGAGTACCGCCCCCACCGCGTCGAAGGCCGCCACGGCGGTACCACTGGTCAACAGCAGCAACAGGTAGAACAGCACGCCCGGCGCCAGCCCCAGCGCCCGAGCCAGGGCCTCGTCGAAGGTGGCGATCTTGAGTTCCTTGTAGAAGAGCGTGACGAAGGCAGCGTTGATCAGCGTCATCGCGCCCATCCACACCAGCGCCTGAGGCACGCGATAATCACCGATGGTCAGGGTATCGAGCCACACGAAGCCAATCTCGCCGAGCAGCACCGTATGGGTATCGATATGCACGTCCCGCGCATAGAGATTGAGCAGCAACACCCCGGCCGAGAACAGCACCGGAAACACCAGGCCGATGGCGGCGTCCTTCTTGACCCGCCGCGTGCTGACCAGCAGCTCGGTCAAAAAGACGGTAAGCAATCCCGTCAGGGCAGCGCCGACGATCTGCACCGGCCCGCTCTGCTGGTGGGTCATCAACCAGACGACGACGATACCGAAGACAATGGAGTGCCCGATGGCATCGGACAGCATGCTGACACCGCGCAGCACCAGGAAGGTGCCCACCAGCGAGGAGGCGATGCCTACCAGGGCACCGACCAGCATGATCATCAGGGGGGCATTGTCGAGCAGGGCGGTCAGCATCAGCGTTCCTCCTGGCCGAGGGAGTCGAGGATGCGCCTGGCTTCCTCGAAACCCGACGACGTCAGCACCCAGTGCTTGGCCCCGCCGGGTTCATCGGGGGGGGCTGAACGCCACTCGACCAGGCCGCGTTTCTGCAGTTGACGCAGTGCCGCCCGGGTGCGGTGTCCGTGGTAGGTATCCAACATGCCCTGTTCGGAGCGGAATACCGGATCGGCATGGTGAACGGCGAGGCGATAGAGCGTGGTCAGCACCTGCTGGTAGCGCAGCCGGCGCCGGCCGCGCCACAGTCGACCCCCTTCCCAGACGAAACCTCGGCCCGGCGCCAGCAACAAGGAGACCATCACCACGCTGGAAACGCTGAGAATGATCAGCGGGCCGGTGGCCAGTCCGCGCGACAGCGCACTCAACAAGGCTCCGAACACTCCGCCCGACACGCCGATCACGGCAGCGAGCACCACCATCCCCTCGAGCCGATGACACCACTGTCGCGCCGCGACCGCCGGGGCGATGATCATCGCCGCCATCAGCACCACGCCGACCATCTGCAACCCGACCACCACGGCCAGGGCAATCATTACCGTCAGTATCACCTCGAGCCACATGACGGGCATACCGAGCGAGGTGGCGAATTCGGGATCGAAGGACACCAGCTTGAACTCCTTCCAGAGTGCGACCACCAGCGCCAGGGCGACAACGGTGATCCCGCCCATGATCCACAGGTCGCTGCGCAGCGTCGCCGCCGCCTGGCCGAACAGGAAGGCATCGAGGCCACCCTGGGCGGCATTGTTCATGTTCTGGATATGCGTCAGCAGCACGACCCCCAGGGCGAAGGAAGTACTCAGCGTAATGCCCAGCCCGGCATCGGTCTTGAGCCGGCTGTTGCGCGTCAGCAGCAGCATCACCAGCGCGGCGAACGCCCCGGTGGTCAGGGCGCCCAGCAGGATGATCCCCATCTCACGAGCACCGGCGATGATGAAGCCGATGCAGACACCGGGCAGGGCCGCATGGGACATGGTGTCGCCGAGCAGGCTCTGCTTGCGCAGCACCGCGAAGCTGCCCAGCACGCCACTGATCAGCCCCAGCAGCGCCGCGCCGATGGCCACGTTCTGAATGGTGTAATCGTGCAGCAGATCGAGCGGCGACATCGTCACGTCTCCGCGGTCTTGTCGGCAGGCATGAAGGCCGCCTCGTCGAGCAGGGCGATCTGACCGCCGTAGGCACGACGCAGATTTTCGGCTGTGTAGACGTCTTCCACGTGCCCCTGGGCGATGACTCTCACGTTGAGGATCAGCAGCCAGTCGAAATAGCTGCGCACCGTCTGCAGGTCATGGTGAACGACGATCACCGTCTTGCCGTCATCGCGAAGGCGGCGGAGGATATCGACAATGGCCTTCTCGGTGGTGGCATCGACGCCCGCCATGGGCTCATCGAGGAAATAGACATCGGCCTGCTGTACCAGGGCCCGAGCCAGGAAAACCCGCTGCTGCTGTCCCCCGGAGAGCTGGCTGATCTGGCGGTCGGCAAACGCCTGCATCCCGACCATCTCCAACGCCTGCATGGCCTCTCGACGCTCGCGCCGCCCCGGCCGCCTGAGCCAGCCCAGCCGGCCATAGAGCCCCATGGTGACCACGTCCAGGGCGGTGGTCGGGAAGTCCCAGTCGACACTGGAACGTTGCGGCACATATCCGACTCGCCGACGGTGCGCCCGATAGGGCCGGCCAAACAGGGTGACGTGCCCTGCCACCGAGGGCACCAGGCCCAGCACGCTCTTGATCAGGGTACTCTTGCCGGCTCCGTTCGGACCGACGATGGCCGCCATCACACCGGGCGGCACGTCGAAGTCGATATCCCACAGCACCGGCTTGCTATGGTAGCTGACGGTCAGGTCCTCGACATGGAGGGCGAGATCCGGTTCATGTAACGGCGTCGTCATGGGTGCAGCGAACTCTCGAGCCAGGCAGTGGAAGGTGAAGTATCACGAGGAGGCGATATCCCAACGGGCCGCCCACTCTTCGAGGGCCTCGGGCAGCGCCGGTGTCTTGCCGCCGAGTGCCTCGACGATATGCCGGGTATTACGATACAGCATCCCGATATAGGTGCCATCGGCAGTGCCTGCCTCGCCCATGGCATCCGAATAAAGCTGCCCGCCGATGGACACCTCCTGGCCCTTCTCGCGTGCGGCTTCGATGACGGCCTCCACAGTGCGGGGATTGATGGTGCTCTCGACGAACACCGACGGCACTTCACGATCCACGACCACCTGCGCCATCTCGCGGATATCCGCCACACCGGTTTCGGTCGAGGTACTGATGCCCTGGATACCGGCCACTTCGATGCCATAGGCACGACCGAAGTAGTTGAAGGCATCATGAGCGGTCACCAGGATTCGCTGCTGTTCGGGAATCGAGGCGATACTCTCCGTCACCCATTGATGCAGCGCTTCGAGCTGCGCGACATAATCCTCGGCATTGTCGCGGAACTGTGCTTCGCAGGCCGGACGAGCCTCGCTCAGCGAGTCGGCGATGGTCGGAGCGATCCGCGACCAGAGGGAGACATCCATCCACAGGTGGGGGTCGATGCCATAGACGTCCTGGACGGTGATCAGGCTGCCGGTGTCGATGGACGATGGCGCCACGGCGATCGTCGGCTTGGTTTCGGAGAAGCGCTCCAGCACATCACCGAGCTGGCCTTCCAGCGAATAGCCGGAATAGAAGATCATCTCGGCCTGCTGGAAGGTCGAGACGTCACGGGCACTGGCCTGGTAGAGGTGCGGGTCGACCCCCGGCCCCATCAGGGTCGTGACCTCGGCGCATTCCCCGCCGACCCGAGCGACCACATCCCCTACCATGCCAGTGGTGGCCACCGTCTTCAGCGGCGCCGATTGTTGTGCCATGGTCGGCGTGGCAAGGCATGCCAACGCCATCGAGAGTCCTGCCACCATCAGCCGAGCTGCCATCCTGTCCTCCTTGCCATGATCGAGAGCACGCAGGTATAGCATTGGCCATGCCCTCGAGTAAAAGCGGTTTCATCAATCAACGCGATATATGACGTGACAAATATCATCACGTGGGAACTTACGCCCGGACAAACCGAACCAAGTAGGTGTCGACCTTTCGACACCCTGGATCAAGGAGAGACCCGAATGACCCTGCACACCCCCCTCAATATCCCCCTTCGCCCCGTCCTGCTCGGCGCCGGCCTGCTGTTGTCGGCCAGTGCCATGGCCGCGCCGCAAGGTCTCTACTCCACCGATGAGCTGCTCGACGCCGATGTCTATGTGGCGTCCGACAGCAGCCAGGCCATCGGCGACGTGGAGGACGTGCTGCTCGACAACGACATGCGCGTCCATGCCCTGGTCATCGACACCGGCAGCCTGCTCGACCTGGGCGACAAGCAGTACGTGGTCGGCAGCGAGCACTTCACCGTCGAGACGCGCAACGGCGAGAGTCTCGACGACATCGAGTACAGCGTCCACCTCGACATCGATGCCCAGGCACTCGGCGAGCAACCCGAATACACCGACACCTGGTGGAATCAGGCCAAGGACAACCTCCAGCAGGCCTGGAGCGAAACCAAGGAGGGCGCCGCCAGCGCCTGGGAAACGACCCGCTCGGCGACCAGCAACGTCCTCGACAAGGCCGGCAATGTCCTGGAATCCGTCGGCGAGAAGACCCAGCAGGCCGCCGACGACGCCCAGTAACGCATGCACTCACCGTCCGGGCCCGGCCGCAGGCCGGGCCCCTGATGTCGACACCGCCGGCATGCCACTCGCGCCCTTTCCGGCGACTCGACGCGCATGGAAAAATCTCAGCCAGTACATAAGGAAACGCTGAATAAATCGCCGAGCATAGTGAAGCGCGAGGCGCACGGAGCACAGAAAGCGAGACATAACGGATAGTTAGGCGAGCTTTCGAGCACCGCGCAACGAAGCGATTTACATGCGCAGGCATTTAAGCAGCGTTTCCCCTAGCGAATCCGACGCAACCCCGTCAACATCGGCGCCCCACTCTCAGGATCCTGCAGCAGGGTACAGTCGACGCCGTAGAGCTCCCGAACCAGTTCCCGCGTCACGACCTCGCCCGGCGGCCCCGCCGCCACGACCCTGCCCTCGCACATCGCCACCAGGTGATCGGCATAACGGCAGGCAATCGGCAGGTCATGCAACACCATGGCCAGCGTCCGGCCTTGCCCCGCCAACTGGCGCACCAGTTCGAAGACTTCCAGCTGATGGCCCAGGTCGAGCGCAGACGTCGGCTCGTCGAGCAGCAGCAGTGAGGTCTGCTGGGCAATGATCATGGCGATCCAGGCCCGCTGACGCTGCCCACCGGAAAGCGACTCCAGCGGGCGATCGGCCAGTGACTGCAGATCCGCCGCCGCCAGTGCCTCATCCACCACCCGACGATCCTCGGCCGACCACTGCCGAAGCCAGCTCTGATGCGGCTGACGACCGAAGCCGATCAATTCGGCAACGGTCAACCCCTCCGGTGCCCTTGCCTCCTGGGGCAGCAAGGCCAGCCGACGCGCCAGTTCCCGGGCCGGCAGCCGAACGATGTCGGCGCCATCGAGCAGTACATGGCCGTCCTGCGGCGAATGCAAGCGCGCCAGCCCCGCCAGCAGGGTCGACTTGCCGCAACCATTGGGGCCGACGATGGCCGTCACCTTGCCGGCCGGCAGACGCAGATCGAGGTCGATCACTACCGGGATGCGGTCGTGGGCCAGGGTGAGTTCCCGGGCCTCCAGGGAAGACGCAACGGCATTCATCTCAAGCAACTCCATGACGGCGGGGGCGAATCAGAATCCATAGTAACCAGGGACCGCCCACCACCGCTGTGACAATGCCCACAGGAATCTCCAGCGGTGCGAGCATCAGGCGACCCGCCAGGTCCGCGAGCACCATGATCAAGGCGCCGGCCAATGCCGAGGCCAGTATCGGCACACTGCGCGGGGACGCCAGATGACGCGCCAGTTCGGGACCGATCAACCCGACCATGCCCACCGGCCCGGCCACGGCGACGGCCAGGGCCGTCAACACCACCGAGGTGCTCAGCACCTGGATGCGACGTCGCCCCAGGCGGGTCCCCAGGCTACGTGCCACGGATTCGGAAAACCCCATCAGGCGCAGTGAGCGACTCAATGCCAGGGCCGCAGGCAAGCCCAGCGCGAGCCCCAGGGTGAGCATCCAGACAGCCCCCTCGGGGCGGGCACTGAGTGAGCCGACCGTCCAGGGGTAGGCGGCATTGGCCACGTCGATGGCGACTCGCGCCAACAGCAGATTGGTGATGGCACCGAAGACCGCGCCCACGCCGATACCGGCGACGATGAAACGATATCCCTGGGTACCACCACCCAGTGCCAGGCCGAAGGTCAGGATGGTGGCCGTGGTGGCACCGGCCAGCGCCATGGCCGGCGGCGCCATGCCGACGCCAATCCCCACCACCGACGCCACGGCAAAGGCCGTGGCCCCATTGTCGATGCCGATGATCCCCGGTGTGGCCAGTCGATTGGCGGCCAGCGTCTGCATCAGACAGCCCGCCAGGGCGAAGGCGGCCCCCGTGGCGAGCGCTGCGCCGAGCCGCGGCAGGCGCAACGCGCCGACCAGAAAGCTCGCCAGACCATCGCCCTGTCCCTGCAGGACCGCCAGCACCTCCAGCGGCGACAGATGCCGTTCGCCCAGACACAGGTAGGTCAGGCATGCCGCCAGCAGCACCACCAGCAGCAATAGGTTGGCGCCAAGGGTGCGACGATCGAGCAGCACGCTGGCATTGCCCCAGGCCAGGCGATGGGTGCCGACCGGGGCCGGCACCAGGGAAGGGGATACGGTCATGCTGTCCCGGGATGACGATGATGAAACCGACAGACTCATGCGTTTCCTATAACGTCGGCAGACGACGACGCCTGACCACGGCAACCAGCACCGGTGCGCCACACAGTGCCGTCAAGACGCCAAGGGGGAGCTCCGAGGGCGCCACCACTCGCCGCGAGATGACATCGGCGACGAGCACCATCAGCGGCCCCAGCAACAGGCAGAGCCACAAGCTGCGACGGATGTCCGGCCCCGCCAGTGCACGCGCCGCGAAGGGCACCACCAGGCCGACGAAGGCAATGGGACCGGCAATGGCCGTGGCACCACCGACCAGCAGCGCCACCACCAGGACCGCCAGCAGGCGCACCCGACCGGGGTGATGCCCGAGTCCGGCGGCCATCCGCTCGCCCAATGCCAGCGCCGCCATGGGCCTGGCGATCAACAGGGTGATGGCTGCGGCGACCAGAAAGCTCGGCAGCACCGACAGCAGATCACCGATTCGACGTCCCGACAGGCTGCCGACCACCCAGAAGCGTATTTCGTCGGCCGCCCGCTGATCGAACAGCAGCAGCAAGGTAGTGAGCGCCGACAGCAGCCCTGAAAAGGCCGCGCCCGCCAGCACCAGGCGTACCGGATCCTGGCCCAGGCCACGAAAGCGCGCGACACCCAGCACGCACAGGCAACCCAGCAAGGCGCCCACCTGCGCCACGCCGATGCGCAGCGTGGCCGCCGAGGTGCCCAGCAACAGCGCGATGGCCACCGCGAAGGCGCTGCCGGCACTGACGCCCAGCAGCCCCGGTTCGGCCAGCGGGTTACGCGATATCGTCTGCAGCAGCGCGCCGGCGACTCCCAGCGCCATGCCTACCGCCAGCCCCACCAGGGTCCGGGAACCACGCAGGGTGCCGACCACGAAGCGGGCCTCGTCGTCCCCCTGCCCCAGAAGCACGGCCAGTGCCCGCCCGGCCCCGACATCGCCGGCCCCCCACAGCAGACTGGCCAGGCAGGCCAACAGCAAGAAGCCGGCCAGGACGCTCGCCTGGCCGGCCAGAGGTCGTTGCATGACGCCGGTGATCATTCGTCGTCAGGCAGCAGAGCGGCCTCGATGTCGTCCAGCACGGCTTGTGCGGCCAGGGGGCCGGAAGCGCTGGTCCACAGCTGGCCATTGACGGCAAAGACCCGATCACGCTCGGTAACATCGAGCCGCGCGAAGGCCGGCGATTGCCGCGCGGCTTCCAGCGCTTCGCGCCCCGCGTCGTTGAGCGTGGCCAGGAACAGCAGATCCTGATCGACCTGCTCCAGGTTCTCGAGGCTCAGCGGGTCACTGTGCGGGCGGCCTGCCTTGACCAGACCGGCATCGGTGACGTTCAGCCCGACGGCTTCGAGCATACCGGTGGAAAACAGCTCGGTGGACATGACCAGCGGTCCCTGGGGCATCCAGCGCACCAGGCTGGTGGTGGTATCACCAGGATTCAGTTGCTCCCGCAGGTCCGCGGCACGCCTCTCGACGTCCTCGATGGCGGCATCCACCGCATCGGCACGTCCCAGCGCCTTGCCATACAAGCGCGTCTCGTCCTTCCAGCCGTTCGGCGAAAAGCCTTCGCTTTCCGGCACGACCGTCGGTGCCAGTCGGGACATCAAGGCGTACTGTTCGTCGCTGAGGTACGGCGAGGCCAGAATCAGGTCCGGCTCCTGGGTCGCGATCGCCTCGAGGTTGTACTCGCGACTGGTCCCGACCATGGCGATATCCGGCACCTGGTCGCTCAAGTACTCGGCCACGCCCTCGCCACCCCGGCTGGCCACCGCCGCCACAGGTGTCACACCGACTGCCAGAGAGGCATCCAGGGCACCCTCATAGAGCGTCACCACGCGACTGGGCTGGCCGTCGATCTCGATCTCGCCATGGGCGGTATCGAGCGTTCGGGCCTGGGCGGCATGCAGCATCGAGATGGCCAGAACCCCCAATGTCAAACTCGCGAAATGCTTGCCGATACGGGGCGCAGCAACGTGACTCGACGACATGTGATACAACTCCTTGGTGTACCGGGAAACCGCATCGATCATGCGGCTCACGGCATGACGCCGCTTCCCGGAAGCGCCGCGCCTGTTCGACGCGGCGTGGAATGGAACGAATGGTAATGAATCTCAAACGCGGATGCATTCCTGTCTTCTGCAACATCGCGTTCCACGAATCACAACCCGCTGTGCTTACCCCGGGCCAGGGATGACCGGGCAAACACTCAACGCCTCAGAAGTCGACGGTCAGCCCCAGCCACGCTCGACGACCATCCTCGATGTAGCCGTATTCGTCGTAGGTCACGTCTTCGTCGAAGAGGTTGTAGATGCCGAGATTGATCGTGGCGGTATCGGTCACCTCATAGCCGATGCCCGTATCCACGAAGGTGTAGGACGGTGCAACCAGAGAACTGCGCGAGGGGCCCGTTGTCGGCTGGCTCTCTTCACCACGATACGTCACCCTCGTCCACTGACTGAGCCGGTCGCTCGCCTGCCAGTCCAGGGTCGCCGATACCTGGTGCTTGGGTAATTGGGTCAGTGGCTCGCCCTTGTACTCGCCACTCTTCTGCTCGGAGTCGGTGTAGGTGTAGCTGGCGGTGAGATCCAGGGTATCGGCCAGTGGCGCCGAAAGGGAGAGCTCCACCCCACGGGTCACGGCTTCGTCGACATTGACGCGGTAAGTCGGATCACTTCCGAACTGGTTGGGCCCATCGGTGCAGATGGAAATCGGGCACTGAATCCGTGTGATCTTGTCCTCGAAATCATTGTGGAACAGGGTAACGCCACCACTGAGGCCATTGGGCGCGCTGTACAGCAGGGCCAGCTCCTTGTTGAGCGAGGTTTCCGGCTCCAGGTCCGGGTTACCGTAAATATTGCCACCACGGCTGATCTGCCCCCAGTCCGGAGTGATCTCGCGCAGGCTGGGCGAGCGGAACCCCGTCGAGACACCCCCTTTCAGCGTCCACTCGGGCGTCATGTTCCAGACGCTGTAGAGACGCGGACTGACATGACTGCCATAGTTCTCGTCGTCATCCATGCGCACGCCCCCGGTCAACGACCAGTCGCGGGTCAGCATCCATTCGTCCTCGGCGAATAGCGCCCATTTGGCATTTTCGACAAAGGTACGATCGGAAATGCGATTGGAGGTGGCGTCATCCAGCTCCTCCTTCTCGTAGTTGGCACCGACCGTGACGATATGCGCACCGAGCGGCATCACCAGGCTGGTCTTGGCGGTGGTATTGGTGATCTCCATTTCGCGGCTTTCGTTCTCGCTGACCTCGCGCTGCACATGGGTGTCGGTGGTCCCGATACCCCATTGGCCATTGTGAGTCAGGGCGACATGCTCGCGGGTGTACTCGCCATAGGAGTCCTCGCAACCGCCTCGGCAGCCATCCACCGGCACACTTCGGCCAACATGCCCTTCACGCGTCTGCTCCGTGGCACCGGCTTCGACGCCGAATTCATGATCCTCGTCGGGCGTCAGGGTCAGTCGGGTCGTCAGGCTGCGCAGGGTCTTGTCCTCATAGCCATTGACGATGTCATCCTCTTCGCGCGTCTTGGCGCGCCCGTAGACCTCGAGCCCCATCAACCCCTTGACCAGAGGACCATTGAGATAGAAATTGCCCTGATAGCTGTCGCCGGAATCGCTGTCCTGCTGCACGATGCTGTCGAGCTGGACGCTGCCGCTCCACTCGTCGGCGACCTTGCGGGTGATGACGTTGATCACCCCACCGATGGCATCGGAGCCGTAAAGGGTCGACATCGGGCCACGCACGACCTCGATACGTTCGATGGCCTGCAGCGGTGGCAGCCAGTCCTGTTCGAAGCCGGCACTGCCGTTGGGACGCGACTCACGGGAACTCACCGGCCGACCATCGACCAGGATGAGCGTGTACTCGGATGGCATGCCGCGCATGCTGATGTCATGGCCATTATCGCCACTGCCCCCACCGGTGACGATGACACCCGGCACATCCCGCAGGGCATCGGTGACGTCGTTGTAATGGCGTTTCTCGAGCTGCTCTCTGGGAATGACGCTGATCGAGGCCGGCGCATTCTTGACCTGCTGCTCGTAGCCGGAAGCGGTGACGACGATGTCATCGAGATCCTGGTCCTGAGCATCCTGTGCCAGGGCAACGGGTACGCCCAATGCCGCCATGGAGCCCACCAGCAGTGTCCGAGTGAAAGGAAGGGGCATGTCGATCGTTCTCCTGATGATCCGGGGTCGGAAATATCGACCCAAATTTAATGCGAATTTTTATCATTTAGATTCTTTCAAATTTGTTCCTTTATGTCTTCGCACATTACGTTGCATGGTTCGCAACAGCATTAGAGAATGATTTTCACCACCAATAACACCTGTGCGATACTGTGCCCCTCCCAGGCCCGAGCCAGCATCATGTCCGACCTCGATGAAATGCATGCCTTCGCCGCCGTCATGACGTCCGGCAGCCTGACCCTCAGCGCCCGACGCCTCGGCGTGTCGAAGTCGACCCTGAGCCGCCGTATCCAGCAGTTGGAGACCCGGCTCGGCCAGCCGCTGATGCGGCGTCAGTCGAACCGGCTGCTGCCCACCGAGGCGGGCCGCGTCTTCCACGATTACTGCCTGCGCATCCTCGACCTGGCCGACCAGGGACACCGAGCTCTGGAAGAGTTGCGGGAGGAGATCAGTGGAGAGCTGACCCTCGAGGTGCACGATGCCCTGGGGCGCTCCTGGATCGCCCGCGCCATCGACGACTTCATGCAACGTCACCCTGGCGTGCATGTCAGCCTGATGATCCGCGAAGCCCTCCCGGACAGCTTTGCTCCGCAATCGGTGGCGATCTGGTTCGGCGATCCCGGCGAGACAGGACTGCGTCAGGAGACACTGGCATTGCTGTCGCGCGGGCTGTACGCGCATCCGGGGTACCTGGCCCGTCATGGCCACCCCACCCACCCCAATGAGCTGGAGCGTCATGACTGGATCGACCTGCTCGGTGACGCCGAACACGGGCTGGTACTGCGTCATCCGCATCAAGGCCAGGTCGACGTGCGGCCGCCGGGATCGCGACTGAGGGTCAATCGCCTGGTGCTGCAATCCGATGCCATCGCTCGGGGACAGGGACTCGGCGTCATGCCGAACTGGATGGCCGAGCGCCGTGAAGCGGCCCACCCGGGGCAGCTCGAACGCTGTCTCGACGACTGGCAGGTCTCTCCTTCTCCGGTCAGCCTGCTCTATGCGCATGGGCACCAGCCGCGCAAGGTCTCGGCCTTGCTCGAGTTCCTGCGCAGTGCCTGTCCGGTCGAGTGGCAGCATGGCGCCCAGCGACGCGCTTCCTGACCCCACTGTCGTACTGGCGGGAGAGCCCCTCTCGATGGCCGCCGTGCCCGCGCCGTCGGAAATTGCTACCATGGGACGCTTTCAAGCGACTCAACAGGGGCGACCATGGGCCTTCGTGAAATCGCCTTCGGCGGGATCTATTTTTCCCCCATGCTCCTCTACGCCCTGCTCGGGCTGTTTGCCACACTGGTGATCCGAGCGATCCTGCACCGCCTGGTCGGCTCGGCACGGCTGTGGTTCGAGGCCTGGTTCGACACCGCTCTGTTTTTCATCTGCACCGCTAGCATCGCCTTCCTGGCTTCGGCGTCCGTGGGGATTCTCTAAATGATGCGCACCCTTCTACGCAGCCTCATCACCCTGGCCATCGTGGCTCTGGCCATCGTCGCCGGTCTCTGGCTCTGGCACTACTATCTCTACACCCCCTGGACCCGGGACGGCCGGGTCCGGGCCGATGTCGTCACCATCGCCCCGGACGTTTCGGGGCGCGTCGTCGCCCTGCCGATCACCGACAACCAGGGCGTCGACAAGGGCGAGACCCTGTTCCGCATCGATGACACTCGCTATCAGGCCGCACTGGAAAAGACGCAGGCCGTGGTCCAGCAGCGCCAGGCCGAGCTGGAGCTGAGCCAGCACGAGGCCTCGCGGCGCAACCGTCTGAGCCGTCAGGCGATCAGCGCCGAGAGCCAGGAGACAGCACAGATCAACAGCCAGGTTGCCGCCGCCCAGTTGGGGCAGGCGCAGAGTGCGTTGAAAAGCGCGCAAATTGACCTGGAGCGCACCAGCGTTCAGGCCCCTGCCGCCGGCCACGTTCTCAACCTGCAGCTTGCCGAGGGCAATTACGTCAACGCCGGCACGCCAGTGATGGCTCTGGTCAAGACGGACTCCTTCTATGTCACCGGTTACTTCGAGGAAACCAAGACGCCGCACATCCAGGTCGGCGACCCGGCCCGCGTCATTCTGATGAGCGGCGATACCGAGCTGAAAGGCCACGTGGCCAGCATCGGGCGAGGCATTGCCGACAGCAATACCTCGACCGACAGCCAGTTGCTGCCGCAAGTACAACCCACCTTCAGTTGGGTCAGGCTCGCTCAGCGTATCCCGGTACGCATCGCGCTCGACGAGATCCCCGAGGGCGTCACCCTCAGTGCCGGCATGACGGCTACCGTACGCATCCTCGACAACGCGGAGTAACGGCGCATGTCGCCCTGGTTGCAAGCCTACCTGACGCCCGGCACCCAGGCCGTGCAGTTCGCCATCAAGGCGACCCTGGCGATGCTGCTGGCGCTCTACGTGGCCCTGTGGTGCGACCTGGAACGTCCCTATTGGGCGTTGATCTCGGCGGCCTTCCTGCAGATTCGTCCGATGAGCGGCATGGTGGTCGAGAAGGGCTTGAGCCAGATCGCCGGCACGGTCGTCGGCTGCGCCGCCGGCATTGCCATCATGGGGCTGTTCGTCCAGGCCCCGATCCCCGCCCTGGTCGTCCTGACGCTGTGGATCATGCTGTGTACCTACGGCAGTTCCCTGCTGCGCAACAATGCCTCCTACGGCTGTATCATGGGCGCCGTCACGGCGATGTTGATCGTGGTCATCGGAGCCTCCCAGCCCGACGGCATTTTCGGCATCGCCGTGGCGAGGCTTTCCGAGCTGGCGCTGGGCGCCATCTGCGCCACCCTGGTCAGCTCGCTGCTGTGGCCGATCAAGGTTCGCGATCACCTCGGTCAACAGGCCGACGACGTCGTCAATCAGGCCTTTCAACACGCCACACGTCGACTGACGAACGCGACCGACCTCGATGAACTCCAGGCGACCCTGACCGGCAGCCTGGAGCCGCTCACACAGCTCGAGACGGACAGCCAGGCCGCGCGCTACGAGGGCCCCGAAGGCGCAGGACGCATCCGCGCCAGTCATGTGCTGACACGACACACCTTGCGCCTGATGGCGACCCTGCATGCCCTGCAACAGCTCCTGCATCACTATGGCGACCGACTCGACCCCGCCATCCATGACCTGGCCGGCGAGATCGCCGAGGGGTTCCGTCTGTCCGCGGAAACCCGCGGCACCGGCCAAGCGCACCGTCGCCTGCATGACCTGCGCCATCGGGTCCTTGGGTGCCCCGACGAAAATGCCTCACCGCTGCAATTGCGGGTCATCATCGGGTTACGCGAGGCACTCGGCCATGCCCTGGTCATGCTCGACGCCCGCGACGCCATTTCACGCCCTGGACGCAAACGTCTGCGCGGTGTGGCCCTTGCCTGGCATCGCGACCACCTGGCCGCGGGCCTGAATGCCGTTCGCGCCGGGATCATCTTCGCTACCCTCGCCAGCTTCTGGATCGCCACCGCCTGGAACAGCGGCCAGGTAGCCATGCTGCTGGGCACCTTGTTCTCGGCCTTCTTCGCCAGCCGCGACAACCCCGTCATGGTCTGCATGATGTTCGCCAAGGGCATGCTGGCGGCAATCCCCAGTGCGTTCCTGTTCGGCCATGTACTGCTCGCCCAGGCCAACGGCTTTGCGATGCTGGCCATGATCTTTCTCCCGCCCCTGTTCCTCGGCCTGCTGGGGGCGGCCAATCCACGCCTGATGGGCTACTGCCTGGCCTTCACCATCGGCAACATCCTGCTGACCATGCCCGGCAACGGCATGGATTTCTCCTTCGACAGCTTCATCAACCGAGCCATCGCCGTGATGATCGGGCTAGCCACGGTCGTGACGGGCTTCCGGCTGATTCCCGGTTTCGGCTCCACCCTGCGCAAGCGGCGCCTGGTCGGCGCCATCGTCCGCGATCTTCGCCACTTGCCGAACCGCCCCATACCCGAGGCAGAAACCCGCTTCATCGGGAGCATGGCCGACCGACTGCTGCACCTGGCCAAGCACGACGACATGCTGCCCGAGGATCAGCGACATCTCTTTACCCTGGGGCTTACCGGCCTGGATATCGGCTATGCCTGCCTGCAACTGCGTCGCCGACTCGACGACCTGCCCGGAATGCCCCTTCGCCATGCGCAACGGGACTTTTTCGCCGCGCTGGCCCGGGCTTATGCCGACAGCGCCAGGGGGCACACCTCCAGCGACGTCCGCCGAGCGGGCGATGCGCTGATCGATGTGCTGGACGAGCAGCCATCGCTCGATGACCGTCGCCGCGCCCTGCTCACCGGGCTGGTAGAGCGCCTGGACCTGTCGTTGCAGCGCCAGGCCGAGCGGGCCCGGGATTCGCGCGCGCCGAACGCGATGCAGGCCGGCCCTGCCTGACATCGACACCGGACGCCACCGCCGTCACTCGACATTCCGTTTCATGAAGGATTGCCATGTTCGCCCAACTCTTCGCCGTGATGGCCCCGGTACTCGCCGGCGCCGGCCTCGGCTTCACCTGGATCCGGCTCGGTCACGACTATCCCGTCGCCTTCGTGACTCGACTGGTCTTCAACATCGGCACGCCGGCCCTGGTGCTTGCCTCGCTCTCCGGCGCCGAGATCGACGCCGGCAGCTTCGGTCGCACCATGCTGGCGGCTGCCCTGGTGATCACCACCATGGCCGGCGCCGCTTTCGTGCTGGCACGACTGCTGCGCAAGGACTGGCGCGTCATGCTGGCGCCTTCGATGTATCCCAACACCGGCAACATGGGACTGCCGGTGGTGCTCTACGCCTTCGGCGAAGCGGGTTTCGCCTTCGGCATCACCGTGATGGTGACCGTGTCGCTGTTCCAGTTCACCCTGGGCACGATGCTTGCCAGCCGCGGCAATCCGTTGAAGTCCCTGGCCAAGACGCCGACGGTCTACGCCATCCTGATCTCCCTGAGCCTGCTGCTGACCGACACGGAGCTGCCGCTCTGGCTGGCCAACAGCGTCGACCTGATCTCGGGCTTCACCGTCCCCTTGATGCTGATCACCCTCGGCGTCTCGCTGGCCAGCATTCAGGTGCGCAGCCTGCGCTCGGGCATCGGCTTCAGCCTGCTGCGCATTCCGTTGGCCGCTCTGACCGCCTGGGGTATCGGCAGCCTGCTGGCACTGCCCCCCATGGCGCACGGCATCTTGATCCTGCAGATGAGTATGCCGGTGGCCGTGTTCAACTACCTCTTCGCTCAACGCGCCAAGCGTGAACCGGAATACGTGGCCAGCCTGGTGTTCTGCTCGACCCTGCTGTCGCTGATCTATCTGCCGATCCTGCTGGCCATCTTGATGTAACACGGTCAACGCGACGACCGCCTATACTTCGCTCACCGACTTTTCAGACAGTGCCTTGTGTCCTGTATCCGCCACCTCTTCAACGAACCTCCGAAACAGGACACCAGGATTTCGACCCATGCGGGAGGACGGATGCGCGCGCTGATATCCCGGTCGCTTGTCGGGCTACTCCTGACCGCCGGCATGACGGTCCATGCCGACTCGGCCATTGAGACACGACACCTGACGCTATGCCTCGAACGCATCGCTTCCGGGCTGGAACATCCCTGGAGCCTGGCCACGTTGCCCGACGGCCGTTTTCTGGTCAGCGAACGCCCGGGCCATCTCACCCTGGTGACCCCCGAGGGAGGCACGACCCGACTGGCAGGCATGCCGCGTGTCTCGACCCGTGGCCAGGGCGGCCTGCTCGACATCGTCCTGCACCCCCGGTTCGGCAGTGAAGTGCATGGCGATGGCGAGCACGACTGGCTCTACTTCACCTGGAGCCGAACCGGCGACGGCGGCACCGCCACCGCCCTCTCTCGAGCCCGGCTGCAGGGTGAACGTCTCGAGGATCTCGAGCATCTCTTCACCCAGGACCGTTTTTCCGAGCCAGGACGCCATTATGGCTCGCGACTGGCCTGGCTCGACGACGGCACCCTGCTGATGAGCATCGGGGATCGCGGCGTCGACGCCGCACGAGCCCAGGATGGCGAGGATCATGCCGGCAGCCTTCTCCGCCTGACAGCCACGGGCAAGGCGCCCTCGGACAACCCCTTTGTCGATGATCCGGGGATAGATGACGAGATCTTCAGCCTTGGGCATCGCAACCCCCAGGGTCTCGTCGTGGCCGAAGATGGCACGCCCTGGTCGACCGAACATGGCCCTCGTACCGGCGATGAGCTCAATCGGCTCGTCGCCGGCGAAAACTATGGCTGGCCGGAGGTCACCCGAGGCCGTGATTACGTCACCAACCTCCCCCTCGGCAAGGACAGCGCACCGGGCATGCGTGACCCGGTACACGTCTTCGAGGGCCGCTTTGCTCCCTCCGGGCTGACCGATATCACCGGCGATACCTTCCCCGGCTGGACGGGAGACCTGCTGGCCGGTGGGCTCGCCAGCGAGACGCTGGTGCGGCTATCGCTGGAGAAAGACGCCGTGGCGGAGCGCGAGGTGATTCTCGACGGCGATATCGGCCGAATCCGCGATATCCACCAGGGAGCCGATGGTGCCCTGTACTTGCTCAACGACGCCTCCAACGGTAGCCTCTTTCGGCTGTTGCCGGCGGCACAGTCAACGGGAGGCGCCGCATCCTGCGCTTCCTGAGCGCTCATGGCCGCCCGGTGTGTTTGAATAACCATTCAACCAACGCTAGGGTATGCCGCCTCGCGCGCATCACGACTGTCGCCCGGCATCCTGATGCGTCCCCTCATCCCAACCAGGCACCGGTCAGGGCGTCCGCGCCACGGCCAGGGGCCACTAAGGCACAGCAATGAGTGACAACCGAAACGTCAAGATTCGGGTCCGCAATCTCAGCAAGGTCTTCGGCAGCCAGCCGAAGAAGGCGCTCGAATTGCGCGACCAGGGCCTGAAGCGGCCCGAGATCCTCGACAAGACCGGCCAGACCCTGGGCCTCTCCAACATCGATTTCGATGTTCACGAGGGTGAACTTCTGGTGATCATGGGGCTCTCCGGATCGGGCAAGTCGACCCTGATCCGCTGCCTCAACCGACTGATCGAGCCCACCGAAGGCGAGATCGTCATCGACGGCGAGAACATTCCCGATCTCAAGGAGAAGGAACTCCTGGAGTGCCGCCGACGCCACTTCTCCATGGTGTTCCAGAACTTCGCCCTCTTCCCCAATCGTACCGTGCGCCAGAACGCCGAGTTCGGCCTCGAAGTTCGGGGTATCGACACGGCAACGCGGCGGGAAGCCGCGGACAACTCTCTCAAGCAGGTCGGCCTGGACGGCTGGGAGGACGCCTATCCCAATCAGCTCTCCGGCGGCATGCAGCAACGTGTCGGCCTGGCCCGTGCACTGGCCAACGACGCCACCGTACTGCTGATGGACGAGGCCTTCTCGGCACTGGACCCATTGATTCGCGGCGACATGCAGCAGGAACTGCTGGCCCTGCAGCACCGCATGCAGAAGACCACCGTCTTCATCACCCATGACCTCGATGAGGCACTGACCATCGGCGATCGCATCGTGCTGCTCAAGGACGGTGAAGTGGTGCAGATCGGCACGCCCGAGGAAATCCTCACCAAACCAGCGGATGACTATGTACGTCGCTTCATCGAGGGCGTCGACAAGTCACGCATCCTCACCGCCGAGAGCGCCATGCGCAAGGTGCGCTCCACGGTGCGCGACAGTGACGGCCCACGCACCGCATTGCGCAAGATGCGCGAACACAGCCTCGACTCCATTTACATCCTCGACCGCGAACGCCGCCTGATCGGGCTGATCGACGCCGATGCCGCGAGCGAAGCGCTGGAGCAGGGCAAGGAAAAGGTGACCGAGGCCATGACGCAGGACTTTCGTAGCGTGACGCGGGAAGAGCCGCTGCACAACCTGTTCGCCATGTTCAGCGAGAACCGTTTCCCCATCGCCGTCGTGGACGACGACAAGGTGCTTCAGGGCGTGGTGGTCAAGGGCGCCGTCCTGGATGAACTCGCACAGGCAGGAGAAGACTGATGGCTATCGACATTCCGCGCATTCCGCTCGGCGACTGGATCGAGGGCGGCCTGAACTGGCTGACCACGGAATACTCCGTGGTGACCCGCGGCATCTCCCGTGTGACACAGACCGGTATCGATGGCCTCAACGATGCGCTCATGTGGCTGCCCGACTGGTCACTGCTGGCGATCATCGTGGCCCTGTGCTGGTGGCTGGCCAACTCTCGCTTGGCCATCGGCGCCGCCGTCGGCCTGGCGCTGATCTGGAACCTGGGCCTCTGGGACCCGATGATCGAGACCCTGACCCTGGTGGTGATCGCCACCCTGGTGGCAGTGGTCATCGCCCTGCCAGTGGGCATCGCCGCCGCGCTCTCCGAGCGACTCTACAAGACCATCATGCCGGTGCTGGACTTCATGCAGACCATGCCGGCCTTCGTCTACCTGATCCCGGCGATTCCCTTCTTCGGCATCGGCTCCGTGTCGGCGATCTTCGCCACCGTGATCTTCTCCATGCCACCGGCGATCCGCTTCACCACCCTGGGTATCCGTCAGGTACCGGTGGAACTCGTCGAAGCCGCCGATGCCTATGGCGCCACGCGCAGTCAGAAGCTGATCAAGGTCCAGTTGCCGATGTCGTTGCCCACGGTCATGGCCGGCATCAACCAGACGATCATGCTGGCACTTTCCATGGTGGTGATCGCGGCGATGATCGGCGCCGATGGCCTGGGCAGCGAAGTCTGGCGCGCCATCCAGCGCCTTCGCCCGGGTGACGGCTTCGAAGCCGGTATCGCGGTGGTCATCCTGGCCATGATCCTCGACCGCGTCACCCAGTCGCTGCGCAAGCAACGCAAGTCCTGATATCCCGTCAGCGTCGCGGGAGCAAGGTTGCATACCTGCGCCCGCGTCTGCATCCTTTAGGTACATCTTCAATAAAGGCAAAACGGATGACCAAGCAACCCATGCGCCATCATCTTCGCATCGCTGGCATCGCACTGGCCGCCGGCACCGCCCTCGCCGCCGGTACCGCCCAGGCTCAGGACAAGGGAACCGTCGAGCTGGGGTATGTCGAGTGGTCCTCGGAAGTCGCCTCCACCAACGTAGTACGTGCCGTGCTGGAACAGGCCGGCTACGACGTCGAGTTGACCTCGTTGTCTGCCGCCGCCATGTGGCAAGCCGTTTCCACCGGCGATTCCGACGCCATCGTCGCCGCCTGGCTGCCGTCGACGCACGCCGATTATCTGGAACGCGTCGGCGACAAGGTCGAGAACCTCGGCCCGAACCTGCAAGGCACCAAGCTCGGGCTGGTCGTGCCCGAGTACACGGACGTCGACTCCATCGATGAGCTCAACGCCAACGCCGGTACCTTCGACAACGAGATCATCGGCATTGACCCGGGCGCCGGCCTGATGGGCCTGACCGAAGACGTCGTCGACGAGTATGGCCTGGACCTCAGTCTGCGCAGCGGTAGCGGCGCCACCATGACCGCCGCCCTGCAATCGGCCATCCAGAACGAGCGTGACATCGTGGTCACCGGCTGGACGCCACACTGGATGTTCGCGCGCTGGGACCTCAAGTACCTGGAGGACCCCGAGAACGTCTATGGGGGCGCCGAGCACATCAACACCATCGCCCGCCAGGGACTCGAGGAGGACATGCCGGAGGCCTACGCCATCCTCGATGCCTTCGAGTGGACGCCCGAGCAGATGGGCGAAGTCATGTTGATGAACCAGGAGGAAGGTTCCGACCCGTACGAGAACGCCAAACAGTGGGTCGAGGACAATCAGGACGTCGTGCAGGAGTGGCTGCCCGAGTCGTGAGTTCGAGCCAGCATTCATGATGGCTCGAACATCGTGGAGGGGAGGCACCAGTCCGGTGCCTCCCTTTTTCATGCCGGTGTCATGCTGGCGCACGACAAGGATGAAGAAGTGCAATACATCAAGTCCTGAGAGCAGGATTACTCATCAAAACAATCGTTCGGACGGTCATGATCGCGACATGACATAGCCATCCCCGCCCAGATGTGTCGCCAGGCGCAGACGATTCGCATGAGATGATGTACGGTATGCAACGATTCGTGGCGAAACAGGCCGTTGAAAGTGACGACCCGCGCGATCATCGTCAAACGACCACACTTGTCGTGTCATCAACAAGCGAGACACCAGGGAGGAACACGGAACATGCCAAGGCGGATCATGGTGCCCATGGATCCGGCATTTGTGGAACCCATCGACGAGGTCGGTACCGATCGGGTGGCGAAGCTTTCCCCCCATCGGGCCAATGCAGACCTCTCGCTTGGCGGCAAGGTCGCCACTCATGCCGAGGTGTCGGGAGCCCTCGCGCATCTACCGCGCGACTGACGCCTCGCTTTTCACTGTTCATCGACGTCAACAAGGAGAAGTCCCGTGACGAACGACGATAAAGCCCAAGAGGCCAATACGGGGTCCGAGGGCATTCCAGCCCCGGATGGGCCCGCCAACCTAATCGATACCGATTACGTGATCGGTCAGGACAACATCACCGGCAGCAAGTTCGGGGTGGACATGGACCTTCACGGCAAGGTCTTCACCATCTCCTCGCTGGTGATCCTGTTCTTCGTGATCGCAACCCTGGCCATGCAGAACCAGGTCGAGCCGCTCTTCAACGCCATCTTCGATGTGTTGACCGGCAACCTGTCATGGTTCTTCCTGCTGGCCGCCAATATCTTCGTCATCCTCGCCGTGGTGCTGATCTTCACGCCTCTGGGCAAGGTACGCATCGGCGGGGCCCATGCCACCCCTGACTTCAGCTATGCTGGCTGGTTCGCCATGCTGTTCGCTGCCGGGATGGGCATCGGCCTGATGTTCTACGGTGTCTCCGAGCCGATGACGCACTTCGGTACCGCCATGGGCGGCACCACGGTGGAAAATGGTGTACGGACCGACTGGGCCCCACTGGGCGCTGCCGGTGGCGACCAACAGGGCGCCATCACCCTGGGCATGGCCGCGACCATTTTCCACTGGGGCCTGCACCCCTGGGGGATCTATGCCGTCGTCGCCCTGGCACTGGCGCTGTTCTCCTACAACAAGGGCCTTCCGCTGACCATGCGCTCGATCTTCTACCCGGTGCTGGGTGAGCGCGTCTGGGGTTGGGCCGGTCATGTCATCGACATCCTGGCGGTATTTGCCACCCTCTTCGGCCTGGCCACGTCGCTGGGGCTCGGTGCCTCCCAGGCCTCGGCGGGGCTCGGCTACCTGTTCGGGACACCCGATACCGACGCCACCATGGTGCTGCTCATCCTGGGCATCACGATCGTGGCCTTGGGTTCCGTCGTGATGGGCGTCGACAAGGGCGTACAGCGGCTCTCGCAGCTCAACATGGCACTGGCCTTCCTTCTGCTGATCTTCGTGATCGCCGTCGGTCCGACCCTGATGATCGCCACGGGCTTCTTCGAGAACCTGGTGGCTTACATCGTCAATCTGCCGGCGCTGTCCATGCCCTTCGGGCGCGAGGATGCCAACTTCAGCCAAGGTTGGACCGCCTTCTACTGGGCCTGGTGGATCTCCTGGTCGCCCTTCGTCGGCATGTTCATCGCGCGGGTCAGCCGTGGCCGCAGCGTGCGTGAGTTCCTGATTGCCGTGCTGCTGGTGCCATCCGTGGTTTCGGTGCTGTGGATGACTGCCTTCGGCGGCACCGCCATCGACCAGTACATTACCGATGGCTTCGAGGGCGTACAGAACGCGGCACTCGAGCTGCAACTGTTCACCATGCTCGGCCAGCTCCCGTTGACCAGCATCACGTCTTTCGTCGGCATCGTGCTGGTCATGGTGTTCTTCATCACCTCGTCGGACTCCGGCTCGCTGGTGATCGACTCCATCACCGCCGGCGGCAAGGTCGACGCACCGACGTCACAGCGCGTGTTCTGGTGCCTCATCGAGGGTGCCATCGCCATCGCCCTGCTGCTGGGCGGCGGGCTGACGGCCCTGCAGACCGCGGTAATCACCACTGGGCTGCCCTTCACCCTGGTACTGCTGGTGGCCTGCTACGCCATCATCAAGGGCCTGATGAGCGAGCCCAAGAGTGTCTGAAGCGCACCTCTGACTCGCGAGTCAGACGCGTGAAAGACGATATCGCCCCGCTCCGTGCGGGGCGATATCGTTTGTCGCGGCCGAAAAACGTCACCGCCGCTGAACTGCCCCCCCAAAGGGCATGACGGTCGCAACAAAAAACGCCGCCTGCCGGAAACTCCGGTAGGCGGCGTTGCGGTTCAGCACTGCCCGGCGATGCCAGGCTCACTCGGTTGGCGATCTACTCGGCGAAAGGATTGCGCAACACGATGGTTTCGTTGCGATCCGGCCCGGTCGAGATGATATCGATGGGCGTGCCCACCTGCTCCTCGAGGAAACGGATGTAGGCGCGCGCATTGGCGGGCAGCTCATCGACGCTTTTCACCCCGATGGTCGACTCGTTCCAGCCCGGCAGGTCCTCGTAGACCGGCTCGATGGCCTCATAGCCCTCGGAATCCACCGGAGCATCGAGGACATCGCCATCCTTGCTGCGATAGCCGACACAGACGCGAATGTTTTCCAGGCCATCGAGCACGTCGAGCTTGGTGAGGCAGAGCCCCGACACCGAGTTGATCTGCACGGCATGACGCAAGGCTACGGCGTCGAACCAACCACAGCGGCGAGCGCGGCCGGTGGTGGCACCGAATTCGTGGCCTTTCTCGGCGAGGTGACGACCATGCTCGTCGAACAGTTCCGTGGGGAAGGGGCCGGAACCGACTCGCGTCGTGTAGGCCTTGGTGATGCCCAGCACATAATCCAGATACAACGGGCCCACGCCGGAGCCGGTCGCGGTACCGCCGGCCGTGGTGTTGGAACTGGTCACGAAGGGATAGGTGCCATGGTCGATGTCCAGCAGCGAGCCCTGGGCGCCCTCGAAGAGGATGTTTTCGCCGGCCTTGCGCACGTCGTGCACCAGGCTCACGGTGTCGCAGACCATGTCGCGCAGGTCGTCGGCCATGCGCATGGCATCGTCGAGCACCTGCTGGAAATCCACCGCCGGTTCGCCGTGATACTTGGTCAACACGAAGTTGTGGTAGTCCAGTACCTCGCCGAGCTTGGAGGCAAAGCGCTCGCGATGCAGCATATCGCCGAGACGCAGGCCCCGACGCGCCACCTTGTCCTCGTAGGCCGGCCCGATGCCCCGGCCGGTGGTGCCGATCTTGGCCACGCCACGCGCCTTCTCGCGTGCCTGGTCGAGACGCACGTGATACGGCAGGATCAAGGGGCATGCCGGCGACAGGCGAAGGCGGTCACGGACCGGTACCCCCTTGGCCTCCAGCTCACGAATCTCCTCGATCAATGCCTCCGGAGACAGCACCACACCATTGCCGATCACGCAGGTCTTGTCCTCTCGCAGGATGCCGGAGGGAATCAGGTGCAACACCGTCTTCTCGCCATCGATGACCAGCGTATGGCCGGCATTGTGCCCGCCCTGGAAACGCACCACGGCATCGGCGGATTCGGTCAGCAGATCGACCACCTTGCCCTTGCCCTCATCACCCCACTGGGTGCCCAGTACGACTACGTTCTTGCCCATAGTGTCTTGTCTCTCGTTGCTGCACACCGGCATCGGCCGGCGTCGAAAAAAACGGTTCGCCTGGCGTCAGGCGGGGTCATCGGAAGATGGCAGCGATTCCACCCGCCAGCCGCCATCGGTCGGTACCAGGTGCCGCTGACAGTGGTGCTGTTCGGGACCGGTCCGCTGTCCCGGCAGCGCCTGGACGACCCGTTCCCCCTGCTGACGCAGGTCCTTGACGACCTCGGCCAGTCCCTCACCCTCGGCCGGCGCCCAGATCCCCTCACCACGGGATTCTTTCGGCGTCAGGGTTGCCAACAGCTTGAGTTCCAGGGAGAAGCCGGTGGCTGGTCGGGCACGCCCGAAGGCACGTCCGGTGTCGTCATAGCGCCCACCCTTGGCCAGGGCCTGGCCGTAACCGGGTACATAGGCAGAGAACATCATGCCGGTGTGGTATTGATACCCTCGCAGCTCGGCCAGGTCGAAATAGAGATCGACGTCCGGATGCTCGGCGATCACGCCACGGTGCAGTGCCCGCAACTGGTCGAGGGCGGCGCCCACTGCCTGGGGCGCTTCGGCGAACGCCTCTCGGGCTTCGTCGAGCACCTCGGGGCCACCGTGCAACGCCACCAGGGCACGGAACATCTCCGCCAGCACCGGGTCATCGACACACTCCTCGACCCGGCTCGACAGGGCGCCCGGCGACTTGAGCTCCAGGGCCTCGAACACCGCGCGCTCCTGTTCCGGAGACAGCTCAGCAGCTTCCACCAGGCTACGGTAGATACCGATATGGCCGAGCGCCAGGTGGACCTCGCCGGCTCCAGCGACGGACAGGCTCGTCAACGCCAGGCGCAGAATCTCGAGATCGGCCTCGAGACCGGCATGCCCGAAGAGCTCCAGCCCCACCTGTACCGGGCTTCGGCCACCCTGATACTGGTCGGCCTTGGCGCGCAGCACATTGGCGCAATAGCATAGCCGAACGGGCCCCTGTCGCTTGAGGGAGTGAGCATCCATGCGGGCCACCTGCGGGGTGACATCGGCGCTGGCCCCCATCATGCGGCCGGTCATCTGGTCGGTGAGCTTGAAGGTCTGCAGATCCAGCTCGGTACCGGTTCCGGTCAGCAGAGAGTCGAGAAACTCCACGGGGGGCGGCATGACCTGGTCATAGCCCCAGCCGTGATAGAGATCGAGCAACGCCCGGCGCAATTCCTCCATGCGGCTGGCCTGGGGCGGCAGCACTTCGTCCATGCCGTCGGGCAAGAGCCAGCGGTCAGCGATGGTCATGTCGTTCTTCCTGCAAGACAGTGGTTGGCCTGCGCGAGCCTCGCGGCATGACGGAACATAAGCATGGCGGGATGCCGGAGAAAGCTCGCCGGGAGTGGATAGGCCACAAAAAAACCGGGCCACGCCCGGTTTACCGATTCTATCACGTTTCGCATCAGGATGAACCCTGGCGCCGGTACCATCTTGGCACCGACGCCAGGCCGGCCGGTTCATTCGTCGGTCGGCGTCGGGCTCTTGAGATACTGGAAGAAATCGCTGGACGGATCCAGCACCAGCATGTCGCCATCACCCTGGAAGCTGTCGCGATAGGCGCCGAGGCTACGCCAGAAGGAGAAGAATTCCTCGTCCTTGCCATAAGCCTGCGAGAAGATCGCCGCCGCTTCGGCGTCACCCTCGCCCCGCAGGGTCTCGGAACGTTCCTGGGCCTGGGCCAGCAGGACCTGACGACGCCGGTCGGCATTGGCGCGAATGCGCTCGGCTTCTTCCTGACCCTGGGCACGCCATTCGCGGGCTTCGCGCTCGCGCTCCGAGCGCATGCGATCGTACACCGCCGAGGAGACATCCTCGGGCAGATCGATGCGTTTGACGCGAATGTCGAGGATCGCTACCCCGAGCTCTTCGCGCATCAGCTTGTCGAGTTCCTCGGTAGGCCCGGTCATCAACTCGTCGCGCTGCTCGGAGATGATCTGCGACAGGTTCAGGCGACCGAACTCGTTACGCAGGCTCTCGTCGACCCGAGGCTGAATCAGGCGCACAGCCTGCATCTCGTCACCGGCGGTGGCCTCGTAGTAGCGGGTCGGGTTGACCACCTGCCACTTGACGTAGGAGTCGACGATCACTGCCTTCTGCTCGAGCGTCAGGTAGCGACTGGCATCGGTATCCAGCGTCAGTACACGCGTATCGAACTTGCGGATCGTCTGGGTGATCGGAATCTTGGCATGCAAGCCCGGCTGGATGTTCTCCTCGACGACCTCGCCGAAGCGCAGCTTCACCGCACGCTCGGTCTCGTCGACCACATACAGACTGCTGCTGGCCAGCCAGGCGACGGCAGCCAGGCCACCGACGATGAGCAGGGAACGATTATTGATCATTTCAGCGACCCTCCCTGCGAATTCCGTTGCTGTTGCTGCTGTTGCTGCTGCTCGAACTGGACGAGGACTGGATATTGCGCAGCCGCTCGAGCAACTGTGGATCCAGCTGCGTGTCGCTATCGCTCGCCTGGCCACCGGTGGTGCCACTGCGCTTGAGGCGATCCATCGGCAGGACCATCAGCGGGCTCTGCTCGGCGACGTCGACCATCACCTTCGGCGTACCGCTGTAGACCTCGGAGAGCGTGTCCAGATAGAGGCGCTCACGCATGATGGCCGGAGCATCCTGGTACTGGGTCAAGAGGGCATTGAAGCGATTGGCCTGACCACGCGCCTCGGCTACCACCGATTCGCGATACCCCTGCCCCTGTTCGACGATGCGCTGGGCCTGGCCCTGAGCGGCGGGAATCACCGCATTGGCATAGGCCATGGCCTCGTTGATGGTGCGCTGGCGATCCTCGCGGGCACGAATCACGTCATCGAAGGCATCCTGCACCGCATCCGGCGGCGAGGTGGACTCGATGTTCAAGGTCTGCAGCAGAATGCCGGTACCATAGCTGTCCAGATAGGACTGCAGGCGGCTGTTGACCGAGCTGCCGAGGATCTCGCGGCCCGAGGTCAGGATATCGATCATGTCGGTGCCGCCCACCACATGGCGCAGGGCGGAATTCAGGGCGTTTTCCAGGCTCAGCTCGGGGTCACGCACGTTCAGCACGTAACCGCGCGGATCGGCCACCTGGTACTGAGCCGAAATCTCGACGGACACGATGTTCTCGTCCTGGGTCAGCATCGACTGGGTCTGGGTAATGGAACGTACCCGGGTCACATTGACCATGCGAACGTCATCGATCAACGGCGGATTCCATTGCAGGCCCGGCGTCACGGTTTCCTGGTACTTGCCGAAACGCAGCACCACGCCCCGTTCGGCCTGATCGACCAGATAGAACCCTGACGCCGCCCAGATGGCCAGTGCCACGATCAGCAGCAGGCCCGGCAATGCGAAAACGTTGCGCGGCTTGCCGCCGCCGCCCGAGCCGCCACCATTGCCGCCACGCTTGCCGCGGCCGCCCAACATGCCATTGAGCTTGTTCTGAAACTTCTTCAGGGCCTCGTCGAGATCCGGGGGGCCCTGGTTGCCGCCCCCCTTGCCTCCACCGCCGTTGCCACCACGGCGGCCCCCACCACTCCAGGGGTCATGCTGGTTGCCGCCACCGGGCTCATTCCAGGCCATACGTCGTCTCCACTATGCGTTGCGTACCGCCGCGCACCGGAGTGTCGCGACGGGCATCGTTGCGATCCTTGTGGCGTCGACCGGCGTTGGCGACGCCGACCGACGCCCGAAGGCGACTCACTGCTCCCAAACGGGACCTTCCTGCAATTCCTGCGGCAGGTAGTCGTTGGCGCTTTCGCCCAGACGCGCCATCAATTGCAGAAAGTCACGTCGCGGCAGCCGTACCTCGAGCAAGGTACGCCCCTGCTCATCGAAACGCTCTTCGCGTACCGCCCCCAGGTCGTGAAGGCCCGCTCGCAGCTTGCCCTGAGCAGGTGCCAGGGTGATATCGAAGTCGATGATATCGTCGGCCAGGCATTCCGAGAGCGCCTGCTCGAAAAGCGCCAGCCCGCGACCGTCCTTGGCCGACAACCACACCGACTCGGGCCGTCCTTCGGCATTGCGTTCGATGCGCGGTGCGCTGTCGAACAGGTCGACCTTGTTCATCACCTTGAGCGTCGGCACATCCAGCGCACCGATCTCGCCCAGCACCTCGTTTACCTGACTCACATTGAGGTCGCGGTCCGGGTCCGCGGCATCGATCACATGAACCAGCAGACTCGCTTCGGCGGCTTCCTGAAGCGTCGCCTGGAAAGCTTCCACCAGCTTGTGAGGCAGATGCCGTATGAAACCCACGGTATCGGCCAGCACGACCGGCCCCACGTCCTCGACCTCGAGACGCCTCAAGGTGGGGTCGAGGGTAGCGAACAGCTGGTCCGCCGCATAGACCCTGGACTCGGTCAGAGCGTTGAACAGTGTCGACTTGCCGGCATTGGTATAGCCGACCAGCGACACGCTGGGAATTTCGGCCCGCGAACGGGCACGGCGATTCTGGCCGCGCTGGCTACGCACCTTGTCCAGGCGCTTGTGAATGGCCTTGATGCGACCACGCAGCAAACGGCGGTCGGTCTCCAGCTGGGTTTCCCCCGGACCGCGCAGGCCGATACCGCCCTTCTGCCGCTCCAGGTGAGTCCAGCCACGTACCAGTCGAGTCGACATGTACTCCAGTTGAGCCAGTTCGACCTGCAGCTTGCCCTCATGGGTCCGCGCCCGCTGGGCAAAGATGTCGAGAATCAGCCCCGTGCGATCCAGCACACGGCACTTGAGCGACTGCTCGACATTGCGCTCCTGGGAGGGACTGAGGGCATGATTGAAGATCACCAGCTCAGCCTTGTGGACCGCCAGTGCATCGCGGACTTCTTCCACCTTGCCCGCGCCGATGAAGAAGCGCGGATCGGGCCGACCTCGACTGCCGGTCAGCAGCGTAGCCGGCTCCGCACCGGCAGAGCGTACGAGCTCGAGAAATTCACCGGAATCCTCACGCTCTCTTTCGTCCTGGAAGTCCACATGGACGAGTACCGCCGTCTCACCGGCGTCGGGACGTTCGAAAAACAATCAATACCTCACGCGTCGCTGTCCGGCTGCGCGGGCACATCGGTTGCCGGCAGACGCACGTTGCGCGACGGCACCACCGTGGAGATGGCATGCTTGTAGACCATCTGGCTGACCGTATTGCGCAGCAGAATGACAAATTGGTCGAAGGACTCGATCTGGCCCTGCAGCTTGATGCCGTTGACCAGGAAGATCGACACCGGAATGCGCTCCTTGCGCAGTACGTTCAGGTATGGATCTTGAAGGGACTGTCCTTTGGACATGTTGCTCTCCCTAAATTATCTCTTATGGGGTTGATAGTGTTATTGGGTGCCCACCTCAATTCCCGAGGTGGCACTCTTGCCCGGTGAAGCCCGATCAGCCGGTCTCATGGAACGCTCATCTTACGCTAACTGCTGAATTCGCGCACCAATTTCACGACATGATCGAGTGGCTCACCGCCCAGAATGTCGACCCAATGCAGTTCGGGCCAGCCACGCATCCAGGTCAGTTGGCGCTTGGCCAGCTGCCGCGTGGCGACGATCCCCCGGCGCCGCAGCGTCTCTCGGTCGACCTGCCCTTCCAGGTACTCCCAGGCCTGACGATACCCCACGCTCTTCATCGCCGGTAGTCTCGCATGCAGGTCATGCCGCGCCTTCAGGCCGGCCACCTCATCGAGAAATCCCGCCTCGAGCATGGCATCGAACCGAGCCGCTATCCGTGAGTGCAGCACACTTCGGTCGGCCGGGGCGAGCCCTATCGACAACGTTCGCCAGGGGAAGGTTTCCGGTCGCTGCTCATCCCAGTGTTCGGTGAGCGAGCGTCCACTGATGCGATAGACTTCCAATGCCCGCGTCAGGCGCTGGGGATCATTGGGGTGGATGCGTCGGGCGGCACGCGGATCGATCCGTGAGAGCTCTTCATGCAGGGCGGCCAGCCCACGTTGTTCGACTTCCCGATCCAGTTCGGCCCGGATCGACGGATCCCCTGATGGAAGGTTGGGTTCGCCCACCCAGAGCCGCTGGTAATACATCATGGTCCCACCGACCAGTAGGGGCACGCGCCCGGCGTCGGTGATACGACGCATCTCGCGGCGCGCATCTTCGCGGAACGCCGCCGCCGAATAAGGATCGGCCGGGTCACGGATATCGATCAAGCGATGCGGCGCCCGCGCCAGCTCCCGCGATGTCGGCTTGGCGCTGCCGATATCCATGCCACGGTAGACCATCGCCGAATCGACGCTGATCAGCTCGCACCCCAGTCGCTCATGCAGGGCGATGGCCATGTCGGTCTTGCCCACGGCAGTCGGCCCCATCAGGAAGATGGCCGGCGGGCGCGTGTCGCTCATGAAGTCTCCGTCGGGTCATTGGCCTCGCAGGAACAGGCGATCCAGTTCCTTGAGGCTCATCTCGGTCCAGGTGGGACGGCCATGGTTGCACTGGCCGCTGCGCTCGGTACGTTCCATGTCACGCAGCAGCGCATTCATCTCCGCCGTCGTCAACTGGCGGTTGGCCCGTACGCTACCATGACAGGCCATGGTCGACAGCAGTTCATTGATATGGGCCTCGAGTCGATCGGAACGCCCGTAACGCTCGAGGTCACCCAGCATGTCGCGCACCAGCGGCTCGACATCGGCATCGACCAGCAAGGCCGGCACCTGGCGCACCAGAAGCGTTTCCGGGCCGGCCACATCGAGCTCCACGCCCAGCCGCGAGAAGGCGCCACGCTCGGCCTCGGCGGTCGCCACCTCGGCGGCACTGGCCGCCAGAGATACCGGCACCAGCAACGGCTGGGCCTGCAGACCGCCCCCGTCACCGGCGTCTCCATGCACCTGCGATTTCATGCGCTCATAGACGATACGCTCATGGGCGGCGTGCATATCCACCACCACCAGACCACGCTCGGTCTGGGAGAGTATGTAGATACCGTGCAACTGGGCAACAGCGTAGCCCAGGGGCGGCGCCCGCGTGGCATCTTCCTCCGGCATCGACGGTGCCGAAGCCGCGGCGGTTGTCGCCGCATCGGGAGAGGACTCTCGCTCGGCCAGCGCCACCTCGGCGGCGCTCCCTCCCGCTCCCGGCGCGGATGGCTGAGGTGTCAGCAGGCTCTCCTCGTGCTCGGGGTGAAGGGCACGATAGCCCTCCATGAAAGCACGCACACGGTCCGGGGTAACCTTCTGCCCCCCCTCTTCATCACGCCCATGCAGCGCCATGGGTTGTTGCTGCCAGCGTCCGGCGGACTCGGCCACGCCATTCGCCGCCGACGGCACCTCTTCCGACGCCCCTTCCGCGTCAGGCGCCCCTTCTGTCACCGTGCCTTCGCCCGGCTGGCCGGCACGCGCCTCACCGAGTGCCCGGTGCAGGCTGGAAAACAGGAAATCATGCACCATGCGCCCATCGCGGAAGCGCACTTCATGCTTGGTCGGATGGACGTTGACATCCACCACCGTGGGGTCGACCTCCAGATACAAGACAAACACGGGATGGCGGCCATGGAAGAGTACGTCCCGATACGCCTGGCGAATGGCATGGGCCACCAGCCGATCACGCACCACCCGCCCATTGACGAAGAAATACTGCTGATCGGCCTGAGCCCGGGAGTGAGTCGGCAGACCGACCCAGCCCCACAGGCGCAATCCGCCGGTCTCGATATCCAGGTGCAGGGCGTTTTCCAGGAAGCCCTTGCCCAGCAGGGCCTGAAGACGACGCTCGTGGCCGACCAGATCGCCCCCGGGGCTCAACTGATGGATGGTCTTCTGGTTGTGGCGCAGCACCCAGCCGAGATCCAGGCGCGACAGCGCCTGGCGTCGAAAGGCTTCTTCAACGTGGCCGAACTCGGTCTTCTCGGTGCGCAGAAACTTGCGTCGTGCCGGCGTATTGAAGAACAGGTCGCGCACCGTGACCGAGGTGCCACGTGGGTGCGGCGAGGGGGTAACCCGAGGTTCCATGCGGCGACCTTCCACGACCACGCGCCAGCCACTCGTCGGATCCTCCTCGACGTTGGACATCAACTCCAGGCGCGACACCGAGCTGATCGAGGCCAGCGCCTCGCCGCGAAACCCCAGGCTCGCCACGCCCTCGAGGTCGTCGAGGGACGCGATCTTGCTGGTGGCATGACGCGACAAGGCCAGCGGCAGATCCTCTTCGCCGATGCCGACGCCGTCATCACGCACCCGGATCAGTCGCGCCCCGCCGGACTCCAGCTCCACCTCGATACGCCGGCTGCCGGCATCGATGGCGTTCTCGACCAGCTCCTTGACCACCGACGACGGTCGCTCGACCACCTCACCCGCGGCAATCTGGTTGGCCAACCGCGGATCGAGAACCTGGATATGCTGTCTGTCTGTCATATTACTCCACTCGAGCCGTAAGCCGTAAGCCGTAAGCCGTAAGCCGTAAGCCGTAAGCCGTAAGCCGTAAGCCGTAAGCCGTAAGCCGTA
>NZ_JAVXUS010000016.1:0-87845 GCF_032334135.1 Halomonas sp. I1 | reverse complement strand
CTCGTAGCTCGTAGCTCGTAGCTCGTAGCTCGTAGCTCGTAGCTCGTAGCTCGTAGCTCGTAGCTCGTAGCTCGTAGCAACGATAGAATACCGGCCAATCATCCTTTTCGAACTCTCTTTCCAGGATCAGCCCATGGGTTTCAACTGCGGTATCGTCGGCCTGCCCAACGTCGGCAAATCGACTCTATTCAATGCCCTGACCAAGTCGGGCATCGACGCCGAGAACTTTCCCTTCTGCACCATCGAGCCCAATGTCGGCATCGTACCGATGCCGGACCCGCGGCTCGACAAGCTGGCGAGCATGGTGAAGCCCGAGAAGGTGATTCCGACCACCATGGAGTTCGTGGACATTGCCGGCCTGGTGGCGGGCGCCTCCAAGGGCGAGGGACTCGGCAACCAGTTCCTGGCCAATATCCGCGAGACCCAGGCCATCGCCCATGTCGTGCGCTGCTTCGACAACGACAACGTCATCCACGTGGCCAACCAGGTCGACCCAAGGGCCGACATCGAGACCATCAATCTCGAACTCGCCCTGGCCGACCTGGACACCGTCGAGCGTGCCATCCAGCGCCTGGCCCGCGTGGTGAAGGGAGGCGACAAGGAGGCCATCGCCACCAAGGCGATTCTCGACCGCATTCAGCCGCACCTGGCCGAGGGCCAGCCACTGCGCAGCTTCGGCCTGGATGACGACGAGAAGCGCCAGCTCAAGAGCTTCGGCCTGCTGACGCTTAAACCCACCATGTACATCGCCAACGTCAACGAGGACGGCTTCGAGGACAATCCCTACCTCGACATCGTCAATGAGATCGCTGCCGAGGAAGGCGCCGTGGTCGTGCCGGTGTGCAACCAGATCGAGGCCGAGATCGCCGAACTCGACGATGAGGAACGTGCCATGTTCCTCGACGAGATGGGCATGGAAGAACCGGGGCTGGATCGCGTGATTCGCGCCGGCTATGCACTGCTCGGCCTGCAGACCTACTTCACCGCCGGCGTGAAGGAAGTTCGGGCCTGGACCGTCAAGATCGGCGCCACCGCCCCTGAAGCCGCCGGCGTGATCCACACCGACTTCCAGAAGGGCTTCATTCGCGCCGAAGTCGTCGCCTACGACGACTTCGTGGCCCTGGGCGGCGAGCAGGGCGCCAAGGATGCCGGAAAATGGCGCCTCGAAGGCAAGGATTATATCGTCGCCGACGGCGACGTCGTGCACTTCAGGTTCAACGTTTAAGGATGTAACGGCTTGACGTGGCGGGGGCTTATCCGTATCATTCGCCCCCGTTGTCGGCTACGTAGCTCAGCTGGTTAGAGCACATCACTCATAATGATGGGGTCCCCTGTTCGAATCAGGGCGTAGCCACCAGATACCGAAAAGCCCGCCTGGTTCGCCAGGCGGGCTTTTTTGGCTTCGAGATTCGAGCAGGCAAGCCTAATCTTCAGGCCATACACCTTCAAGCTTTCGACTCGCAGCTCGCAGCTCGCAGCTCGTGGCTCGTGGCTCGTGGCTCGTGGCTCGCAAGCCTAAAGCCCTTCCCGCTCGATAAAGGCCGTCAGCACCCGGGTCAGATACTCCACATCCCGCGCCCCGGATGTCTCGCGGATCGAGTGCATGGCCCATTGGGGCACCCCCACATCCAGGGTCGGTACCCCCAGCTCGGTAGCAGTGATCGGCCCGATGGTGCTGCCGCACCCCATGTCGGCACGGGTGACGAAGGTCTGCACCGGCACGTCGACCTGGCGACACAGCTCGCGGAACAGCGCCGAGGTGGCACTATTGGTCGCATAACGCTGGTTCGCGTTGACCTTGATCACCGGCCCTCCGTTGAGCGCCGGCCCATGAGCCGCATCATGCTTGTCACGGAAGTTGGGGTGCAGGGCGTGGGCATTATCGCAGGAGATCATCCGCGAGGCCTGTACCAGGCGAATAAAACTCTCCTCCGTGCCGTCGCTCAACTGGGCGTTAACCCGCCGTAGCACATCGACCAGGAAAGGCCCCTGGGCACCGCAGGCGCTGGCACTGCCAACCTCCTCGTGGTCATTGGCCACCAGCACCGCGCCCTGGCGACCATCGCTTTCCAGCAAGGCCTCGAGCCCAATGAAACAAGACAACAGGTTGTCGAGACGCGCGCTGGCGATCAATTCCCCTCCAACACCCACCCGGGACGGCGGCTGAACGTCATACAGGGCCAGCTCGAAGTCGATGACCTCGACGTCCTCGAGGTCATGCTGCTCGGCCAGCCAGCCACGCAGCAACCGATCGAGATCGGCATTCTCGCCACCCTGCAGAAATACCGGCGGCATTTCGGTCTGAGCGTTCATCGCCCTGCCGTTGTTGGCCTCGCGATCGAGATGAATCGCCAGACTGGGGACAATCGCCAAGGGACGTTCGACATTGAGCAGCACGCCCTCCAGGCGCCCATCGGCATGGCGCACATGCACACGCCCGGCCAGGCCCAGGTCACGGTCGAACCAGGGCGCCAGCAGGGCACCACCATAGACCTCGACACCCAATTGCAACCAGCCGGCCGATGTCTGCGGCGCATGCGGCTTGAGGCGCAACCCCGGGCTATCGGTGTGGGCACCGATCATGCGCAGGGCATCGAGCGGCTCGGACGGCAGCTGCAGCGCGATGATCGAGGAATCGTTACGGGTCACATAGACACGCTCGCCGGGCGACAGTCGCCAGGCCTCTGTTTCCTCCAGGCGGCGAAAGCCTTCGGCCTCCAGCCGCTCGGCCATGTTGGCGGTGGCGTGCCAAGGCGTCGGAGAGCGACGCAGAAAATCGAGCAAGCGCTCGAGGCGGGCATCCTGGGGCATGAGATCCTCTAGTGATGAAACGTTCAAGGGGTCTTGGCATGTCGCCGGAACTGCTACAATGCTCGCTCGGTCTTGCAACTCGAGCGCCGAATCGCAGTCTGGACGAATAGTGTACATGAATCAGGGAGTGCTTCATTGATGAGCCTGTTTGCTACCCTGGGGCGCGCGTCGGCCCTGGCCCTGCTGCTGGTTGCCGGCCCGGCACTGGCCGATATCGCCCCCAGCGACGCTCAGCGTCAAACGGCCGAGGAAATCGCCGACTCCCTGCTCAACGACCATTATTCTGAGATTCGGCTGGACGACGACTGGTCCAAGCGAGCCTTCCAGCACTATCTGGATGCCCTCGACGGGCAACGCGCCTACCTGCTGCGCAGCGACATTGCCGACTTCGACGACATGCGCACCCGGATCGACGACGCCATTCTGGACGGCGAACTGGCACGCCCTTTCGCCCTTTACCAACGCTACCAGCAACGCGTTGAAGATCGCCTGGAATGGATGCTGGACCGTCTCGACGACGGACTCGATTTCTCCTTCGACGGTAACCAGCGCCTGATCCTGGATCGCGCCGACATGCCCTGGCCCACCGACGAGGCACAGCTCGACACCCTGTGGACCAAACGCCTCAAGAACGCCGCCTTGCAGCTGTCGATCAACCGGGAAGAGCCCGAGGCCCAGGACACCTCTGCCTCGGAGGGCGACTCGGCGTCAGCCGAGGAACAATCGCCATCATCCCGCGATGATGACACGACCGACGATGACGCAGTCATCAAGAAAGAGAAGACGGTCGAGGAAACGCTCCGCCAACGCTACGAGGGGCAACTCAACCGCTTGCGCCAGACCAATGCCGAGGATGTCTTCGACCTCTTCATGACCGCGGTGACCGACACCATCGATCCGCACACTGACTACTTCTCACCCCGCGAGAGCGAGGATTTTGACATCCAGATGAAGCTCTCCCTGGAAGGCATCGGTGCACTGCTCCAGGCGGATGGCGAGTACGTCAAGGTATCCAGCCTGGTCGCCGGTGGCCCCGCCGAGAAGGCCGGTGCACTCAAGCCTGCCGACCGCATCATCGGCGTCGGCCAGGAAGATGAAGAGATCGTCAACGTGGTCGGCATGCGTCTCGACGAAGTGGTCGACATGATCCGTGGCCCCAAGGGCTCGGTGGTACGCCTCGAAATCGTGCCCGGCCAGGCCATGGACATGACACGCTCCAAGGTCATCGAGATCACTCGAGACACCGTCAAGCTCGAGGACCAGGCCGCCCAGAGCGAGGTGATCGAGATACAGCGCGACGATGGCACACACCGCGTCGGCATGATCGAAGTGCCGGCCTTCTATGTCGACTTCGATGCCTGGCAGGCCGGCGAGGAAGACTATCGCAGCACCACGCGCGACGTTGCCAAGGAAATCAAGAAATTACGCAAGGAAAATGTCGAGGGTATCGTCCTCGATCTGCGCAATAACGGCGGCGGCGCCTTGCAGGAAGCCAATTCGATGCTCGGCCTGTTCATCGACCGTGGCCCCACCGTCCAGGTTCGCGATGCCAGAGGCCGTATCAAGCTCTACGGCGACACCGAAAGCGGCACTCTCTACGACGGCCCTCTGGTGGTACTGGTCAATCGCCTCTCGGCCTCGGCCTCGGAGATCTTCGCCGGCGCCATTCAAGATTACGGTCGCGGCCTTGTGGTGGGCAGCAACACCTTCGGCAAGGGGACCGTGCAGACCCTCAACGAACTGGATCTCGGCCAGGTCAAGTTGACGCGCGCCAAGTTCTACCGCATTTCCGGCGACAGCACCCAGAATCGCGGCGTCGCGCCGGACATCCAGTTCCCCAGCCTGGTGGACCCTGACACCATCGGCGAGAGCAGCCTCGACAATGCCCTGGGCTGGGACAGCGTGCGCAAGGTGCAGTACCGCCAGTATGGCGACCCGCGCCGCTACCTGGAAACCCTGCGGGAGCGTCACCGCCAACGCGCCGACGATCATCCCAACTTCCACTATCTGGAACGCCGGGCGGCCCTCTCCGAGCGCCTTCGCGAACAACACACCAGCGTCAGCCTCAACCGCGAGCAGCGACGTCGTGAGACCCAGGCGCGCGAGGACGAACAGCTGGCTCTGGAGAATGAGCGACGCAACGCCCTCGGCCTGGAGCCCCTGGAAAGCTGGATAGACAGCCGAGATCAGGACGAGGAAGACGAGCCACAACCTCTCGATCGCGCGCCACTGACGGAGGCGGCGGAGATTCTGCTCGACTTTTCCAGGCTGGAGAGCGGCATACAGTTCGCCGAGCACGCTGACTTGAACGAGTAGACCGACACCTCAAGGCATCACGACACGACGCCGGGTCATCGACCCGGCGTCTTGCTTTTCAACGCTTGTACGACGGCTCACGACAAGCTAATCCGCGGCGTAGCAGAAGGCGCCGTGCAAGACGATGTCAGCAGCCGATGGGTGATGATGGTTCGTCAAATGAAGCGAGTGACAACGACATGGCTCCCCGAGCAGGACTCGAACCTGCGACCCAGTGATTAACAGTCACTTGCTCTACCAACTGAGCTATCGGGGAATGACGATGTGCATGCCCAGGAACGGGCAAGAGAAAGGAAAGGTGGCTCCCCGAGCAGGACTCGAACCTGCGACCCAATGATTAACAGTCATTTGCTCTACCAACTGAGCTATCGGGGAATGACCTTCAACGCGCCTTCTTGCTCGGCGCGGCGTTCGAGCCTCGATGAAACGAGGTGTTGGCTCCCCGAGCAGGATTCGAACCTGCGACCCAATGATTAACAGTCATTTGCTCTACCAACTGAGCTATCGGGGAACGACCTCGAACACGGGGCGTAGTATACGGATCGGCTCGACAACGTCAAGTATCATCTAATGGTTCCGTCGATCCCCCCAACGCAAGACGCCCGTCCGGCATGACCGAACGGGCGTCTTCTCGATATCCCTGGTGGCTACGCCCTGATTCGAACAGGGGACCCCATCATTATGAGTGATGTGCTCTAACCAGCTGAGCTACGTAGCCTTTCCGTTGCCCATCGAGCAACGGGGAGGGATTATGCATGCGGGCCGCTTGCATGGCAAGCCCGCACGAGCATCACTCCTCGATAGACAGGGCCTGCTTGACCGCCGGCAGCGCCGGCTCGCCATCCTTGGTGGTCACGCCGTCGAGCCAGCCATCGAGCACCTGGGGATGCGCCTGGAGGTAGCCCTTCGCCGCCTCGCGAGGATCAGCGCCTTCATCCATGATGGTGCCCATCAGCTGGTTTTCCATCTCCAGCGTGAAGCTCAGGTTGTTCAGCAGGTTGCCGACATTGGGGCACGCCTCGGCATAGTCGGCCCGAGTGTTGGTATACACCGTGGCACCGCCCAGGTTCGGACCGAAGTAGTCGTCGGCACCCTCGAGGTAGGCCATGTCGAAGTTGGTGTTCATCGGGTGCGGCTCCCAGCCCAGGAACACCATCCACTTCTCGTCCGGAACCCGAGCCTTCAACTCGGCCAGCATCCCGGCCTCACTGGAGTCGATCAACTGCCAGTCACCCAGGCCAAAGGCATCGTCGTCGATCATCTGTTGGATCAGCTCGTTGCCGTCATTACCGGCCTCGATGCCGTGCAATTGCTGCGAGAAACGCTCGGCATGCTCGTCCAGGTCGTCCACCGAGGTCACGCCGGCATCATGAACGTACTGGGGCACCGCCAGGGTGTACTTGGCCCCTTCCAGATTGGCACCCAGGCGTTCCACCTCGCCACGCTCCACGTAGGGATCGCTGATCGAGGCCATGGACGGCATCCAGTTGCCGAGGAAGACATCGAAATCGCCATTCTTCATGCCCGAATAGGCGATGGGCACCGAGACGGTATCGATACGGGTCTCATACCCCATGGCTTCCAGGACCTCGGTGGTCAGCGCGGTGGTAGCGGTGATATCCGTCCAGCCGACCTCGGCGAAACGCACCGGCTGGCAGCTGTCTTCGGCAGCCATCAGCGGTGAGGAAGACAGCGCGATTGCGGCGGTTGCCAGCCCCATGGTCATCTTGTTCATTGACATCTCTCCCTTGAATTGGAAAGTGAATAGTCGGCGCAGGCGCCTCTGTAGTGAGCGCCCGTCGCTCCCGGGCGGGATGAGAAGCCGCCCGCCGCCATTTTTATTGATTGAACATTCAATAAAAAAATGGCAAACTGGCCCTATCTTAACCATGCTAGACCGCATGGTTGCAAGGTGAACACGGAAGAGGAGTCAGCAAGGTGCCCAAGGTCGGAATGGAACCCATCCGTCGCCAGCAGCTGATCAAGGCCACCATGGCCGCCATCGACGACGTTGGCCTGGCCGATGCCACAGTGATGCGCATCGCGCGTCACGCCGGCGTTTCCGCCGGGATCATCAGCCATTATTTCGGCGGCAAGGACGGCCTGATGGAGGCGACGATGCGTCAGATCCTCAACGATCTGGGTGACGCCGTGTCGGCTCGACGCCAGGCGTTGTCGACGAGCTCGCCCCGGGCACACCTGGAAGCGATCATCGACGGCAACTTTGATCGCAGTCAGGTCACCGGCCCGGTGGCCAAGACCTGGCTGGCGTTCTGGGCCAGCAGTATGCATCAACCGCAGTTGCAACGCCTGCAGAACGTCAACGACCGTCGCCTGTACGCCAACCTCTGCCACCAGTTTCGCTTCTTGATGCCACGCGAACAGGCTCGTGACGCCGCCCGCGCCCTGGCCGCCATGATCGATGGCCTATGGCTGCGCGGTGCCCTGACGCCCGAAGGCCTGGATTCCGACCGCGCGCGGCGCCTGGCCCGAGACTACCTCGACCAGTTGCTGCGCACCCAGGATGCACGGACCCCGCGTCCTTCACACGAACCCCAACCCGAGTCCTGACGGGAGCCACCATGACACAGCTCGATACCCAGTCCCTCTACATCGACGGCCGCCGTGTGGACGCCACCTCCGGCGAAACCTTTCCGGTCGTGAACCCCTTCGATGGCAGCCGCCTGGCTGATATCCAGCAGGCCAGCGAGGCCGACGTCGACACCGCCGTCGACGCCGCCCGACGTGGTCAGCGCATCTGGGCCGCCATGACCGGCGTGGAACGTGGCCGTATCCTGAATCGCGCCGTGGCGCTGCTGAGGGAGCGGAACGACGAGATCGCCGAACTGGAAACCCGCAACACCGGCAAGCCGATCAGCGAGACCGCCGAGGTCGATATCGTTACCGGCACCGAAGTCCTCGAATACTATGCCGGCCTGGCCGGTGCCATCGAAGGCAGCCAGATTCCACTGCGTGATTCCTCTTTCGTCTACACGCGTCGCGAGCCACTGGGCGTGATCGGCGCCATCGGTGCCTGGAACTATCCCATCCAGATCGCCTGCTGGAAATCCGCCCCGGCGCTGGCCGCCGGCAACGCCGTGGTCTTCAAGCCCAGCGAAGTCACCCCGCTGACGGCCATGGTGCTCGCCGAGATCTTCACCGAGGCCGGCATGCCCGACGGCGTCTTCAACGTGATCCATGGTGACGGCCGGGTTGGTCAGTTGATGACCGGCCACGCCGGCATCGACAAGGTGTCCTTCACCGGCGAGGTCGGCACCGGCAAGAAGGTGATGTCCGCTTCCGCCGCCTCCACGCTCAAGGACGTGACCATGGAGCTGGGTGGCAAGTCGCCACTGATCGTCTTCGACGACGCCGACCTGGACCGTGCCGCCGACGCCGCCATGATGGCCAATTTCTACTCCAGCGGGCAGATCTGCACCAACGGCACTCGGGTCTTCGTCGATCGCCGGGTCAAGGACGCCTTCGAAGCGAAGATCGCCGAGCGGGTAGCCCGTATCAAGGCCGGCGACCCGCTGGACCCGGCGGTCAACTTCGGCCCATTGGTCAGTTTCGAGCATCAGCAGAAGGTGCTCTCCTACATCGAGCTGGGCAAGCAGGAAGGCGCCCGCGTGCTGGCCGGCGGCGATGCCTGGGACCAGGACGCTTACAGTGCTGGTGCCTGGGCCGCCCCCACGGTATTCACCGACTGCGACGACAGCATGCGCATCGTGCGTGAAGAAATCTTCGGTCCGGTGATGTCGATTCTGACCTTCGACGACGAAGAGGAAGTGATCCGTCGCGCCAATGATACCTTCTACGGCCTGGCCGCCGGTGTCTTCACCGAGGGCCTCAACCGTGCCCACCGGGTGATTCATCGCCTGGAGGCGGGTATCTGCTGGATCAACACCTGGGGCGACTCCCCCGCCGAGATGCCGGTGGGCGGCTACAAGCAGTCCGGCGTGGGCCGCGAGAATGGCCTGGAAACCTTGGCCCACTACACCCAGACCAAGTCGGTGCAGGTCGAGATGGGGCCCTTCGAGTCCGTGTTCTGATACCTCGTTCGAGCCCGGCGAAACGATGAGCTTTTCCGGCGACAAGCTTGCGCGAGGGCGCTGTGAACCCATCCCTGGGCGCTACATCCGCCCTGCGGCGCTCCCGCTTCCTGCTTCGCTTGCAGGACCTGGGCTGGCCCTCCATGGCCAGCCCGTTCGGCGGCATGCGCCTCACCCATGGCGGATGACCCTCGCTCCACCTTGTCCCCGGCGCTCATCTCCGCCCAGCACCGGGAAGGGCATTCATATTGCCCTTCCACCATTACCACGGAGTACGGAGATCGCGCTCCATGCCCCCTGAGGCAGGCGGCGTTCTCGCCACTTGCCTTCAAGGCACCTTCGATTCTTCCAGGGAGGCTCCATGTCCCAGATTCGTGAATTCGATTACGTCATCATCGGCGCCGGCTCGGCCGGCAATGTCCTGGCCACTCGCCTGACCGAGGACCCGGACGTCAAGGTCCTGTTGCTCGAGGCCGGCGGCCCCGACTACCGCTTCGACTTCCGCACCCAGATGCCAGCGGCGTTGGCCTTCCCGCTGCAGGGCAAACGTTACAACTGGGCCTTCGAGACCGACCCAGAACCGTACATGGATGGTCGGCGCATGGAGTGCGGACGCGGCAAGGGCCTCGGCGGCTCCTCGTTGATCAACGGCATGTGCTACATCCGCGGCAACGCCCTGGACTACGACAATTGGGCCAAGCGCGATGGCCTCGAGGACTGGACCTACGCCGACTGCCTGCCCTACTTCCGCAAGGCCGAGACCCGCGATATCGGTCCCGACGACTACCATGGCGGCGACGGCCCGGTCAGCGTGACCACACCGAAGGAAGGCAACAACCCGCTCTATCACACCTTCATCGAGGCGGGACAACAGGCCGGCTATCCGGCCACGGACGACGTCAACGGCTACCAGCAGGAGGGTTTCGGCCCCATGGACCGTTTCGTCACGCCGAACGGCCGTCGCGCCTCCACGGCACGGGGTTATCTCGACCAGGCCAAGTCGCGTTCGAACCTGACCATCGAGACCCACGCTACCACCGACGTCATCACCTTCGAGGGAAAGCGTGCCACTGGGGTGCGTTACGCCCGCAAGGGGCAACCGCACGAGGTTCGTGCCCGTCGCGAAGTCCTGCTGTGCGCCGGCGCCATCGCTTCACCGCAGATCCTGCAACGCTCCGGGGTAGGGCCGCAGGACGTGCTCGAGGAATTCGGCATCGAGCCGGTCCAGGTCAACGAGAACGTCGGCGCCCACCTCCAGGACCATCTGGAAATGTACATCCAGTACGAATGCACCCAGCCGATTTCGCTGTACCCGGCACTGAAATGGTGGAACCAGCCGAAGATCGGCGCCGAATGGCTCTTCATGGGCAGCGGCGTGGGGGCCAGCAACCAGTTCGAGGCGGCCGGTTTCATCCGCAGCCGTGACGAAGAGGAGTGGCCCAACCTGCAGTACCACTTCCTGCCCATCGCCATCAGCTACAACGGCAAGAGCGCGGTCCAGGCCCATGGTTTCCAGGCCCACGTCGGTTCCATGCGCTCCGAGAGTGAAGGACGCGTGCGCCTGACATCCCGCGACCCCGCGGCAGCGCCCAGCATCCTGTTCAACTACATGTCCACCGACAAGGACTGGCAGGAATTCCGCGACGCCATTCGCCTGACCCGCGAGATCATCGCGCAGCCGGCCTTCGATGCTTATCGTGGTCGCGAGATCTCCCCGGGGCCGGACGTGACGTCCGACGCCGAGCTCGACGCCTTCGTTCGCGAGCACGCCGAGACGGCCTACCATCCCTGCGGCAGTTGCCGCATGGGCGAAGGCGATGACGCCGTGGTCGACGGCGTCGGCCGTGTCCACGGGCTGGAAGGCCTGCGCGTGGTCGATGCGTCACTGTTCCCGGTGATCCCTACCGGCAACCTCAACGCCCCGACGATCATGCTGGCCGAGAAGATGGCCGACAAGATTCGAGGCCGCGAGCCGCTGCCGAAGAGCGACGCGGCCTACTATGTCGCCAATGGAGCCCCCGCCCAGCAGGCGCCCATGCGCCGGCTCGACTGAGTTCCGCACGGCCCCTGCCGCACGACGACGCCCCGCCTGCCGACGCAGCGCGGGGCGTTTCATTGTGGCACCGAGACACCCCGGCGAGGCGTACCGGAAAACCGCGGGCAACATGCCGGGCGTTTCGACCGACTCCCCCCGGGCGATAACACCGGGAATAGCTGGCCGCTTGCAGGGAACTGGGCTATTCTGCAAGAATTCAAACAGATGTTCGAATTCTTGCCAATGACAACGACCCGGAGATCCCCATGCTGACCCTGATCCTGCTCGCGCTGGCCGTGATCGGCCTGCTCATCGTGATGCGCCGCGAAGCCGGCGCCCTGCCCGCGCTGGCGGTCACCGGCATCACCGGCCTGGTCGGCATTTTCGCCGGCGCAGCGGTGATCGGTATCCTGCTGCTGATCGTCACCGTCGGCATCGCCGCCTGCGGCTTGCCGGGCGTACGTGGCACCTGGCTGACGCCCCGGCTGTTCGCGATGTTCAAAAAGGTCGCCCCCAAGGTCTCGGCCACCGAGCGCACCGCACTGGAGGCCGGCAGTGTGGCCTGGGACGGCGAGCTGTTCTCCGGCCGTCCGGACTGGCAACGCCTGCTGGCCTTCCGCGACGACGGCCTGTCCGATGAGGAGCGCGCCTTCGTCGACCACCAGTGCGGCGTCGCCGCCGGCATGTGCAATGCTTGGGATATCGCCCGCGAGCGCGCCGACCTGCCCCAGGAACTCTGGGACTACCTCAAGCGCGAGCGCTTCTTCGGCATGATCATCCCCAAGGAATACGGGGGACTGGGCTTTTCCGCCAAGGCACAGTCGACGATCCTGCAGAAACTGTCGATCAGCGAGACCCTGATGGTCACCGTAGGGGTACCCAATTCCCTCGGTCCGGGCGAGCTGCTGCTCAAGTACGGTACCCAGGAACAGAAGGATCATTACCTGCCGCGCCTGGCCGATGGCCGCGAGATTCCCTGCTTCGGCCTGACCGGCCCGCGCGCCGGCAGCGACGCCACCTCGCTCCCCGACGTCGGCGTGGTGGTCAAGCGTGAGATCGACGGCGAGGAGACGCTGGGCCTCGAGCTGACCTTCGAGAAGCGCTGGATCACCCTGGCTCCCATCGCCAGCGTGGTCGGCCTGGCCTTCCGCCTGTTCGATCCCGATCACCTGCTCGGCGACGACGAGGATCGCGGCATCACCCTGGCGCTGGTGCCCCGCGACACCGAAGGCATGCAGATCGGCCGCCGCCACCACCCCATCGGCAGCCCCTTCCTCAATGGCCCGATCAAGGGTGACAAGGTCTTCGTGCCGCTCTCGACCATCATCGGCGGCGAGGAAATGATCGGTCAGGGCTGGCGCATGCTGGTCGAGTGCCTGTCCGTCGGTCGCTGCATCACCCTGCCCTCCGGCGCCACCGGCACGGCCCGCTACGCCATCGGCTGGAGCGGCGGCTTCGCCCGCATTCGCCGCCAGTTCAACGTACCGGTCGCCGAGATGGAAGGCGTCCAGGAACCTCTGGCCCGCATGACGGCGCTGGCCTACATCGCCCAGGCCGCCGTCTATCAGACCGCCAACACCATCGACCATGGCGAGAAGCCGGCGGTGCCGTCGGCGATCCTCAAGAGCCAGTTGACCGAGTTCCAGCGCGACATCCTCGCCGACGCCATGGATATCCATGGCGGCAAGGCCGTGACGCTGGGGCCACGCAACTACCTCGGCATCGGCTACAGCGCCAACCCGGTGGCCATCACCGTCGAGGGGGCCAACATCATGACCCGCAACCTGATGATCTTCGGTCAGGGCGCGATCCGTTGCCATCCCTACGTTCTCGAGGAACTGGCCGCCAAGGACGCCGACGATCCCAAGGCCTTCGACCGCGCCTTCTTCGGCCATGCCGGCCTGATCTTCGGCAACGCCGCCCGCGCCCTGACCCAGGGGCTCGGCATCGGCAAGTCAGGGGTTCCCTTCGACGATGTCGCCGCCCCCTATGCCCAGGACATCGCACGCCTGTCCGCCGGCTTCGGCCTGGCCGCCGACGCCGCCATGGCCAGCCTCGGCTCGAAGCTCAAGCAACGCGAAATGCTCTCCGCCCGGCTCGGCGATGTGCTCTCCAATCTCTACCTGACCAGCATGATGCTCAAGCAGTGGCACGAGGGCGACCGTGTCGAGGGCGAGGACGCCCTGCTGCACTACGCCGCGAGCCTGCTGCTGGGCCGCGCCGAACAAGCCTTCGTCGAACTGTTCGAAAATCTGCCCAATCGCGCCCTTGGTCGCACGCTGCGCCTGATCATCATGCCGCTCGGCCGACGCTGGTCACGCCCCCGGGATGACCTGTCGCGGGCCATTGCCCAGTCCGTCTCCCGGGACAGTGCCCTGCGTCACAAGCTCACCGCCAATACCTGGGACGCCGATGATGGGCCCCAGGACAACCCCCTGGCCCGCTACAACGCCCTGCTGGCCACCCAGGAACGCGCCGAAGCCCTGTATCGCACGGTCGGCAAGGCACATGCCAAGGGCGAGATCCCGGCCGAGGCACTGCATCCCGAGCAGCAGGTGGAGGCCGCCCGCGCCGCCGGGCTGATCGGCGAGGAAGACGCCACCTTCATGCGCCAGCGCGAAGCCGAGGTACTGGACATGTTGACCGTCGACGACTTCGAGTACGACGCCTTCGTCACCGACAAGTCCAAGGTGCTGCGTCACCACCCCGCCTGATCCCCGATCTTCCCACCGTCACTCGATGCCCCGGCCACGCGCCGGGGCATCGTCGTTAGCGCACTCGGAAGCGTCTCGACGCCGCATATGAAAATTTAATTGCAAAATTTTGCGTCAATCTCTATTTTTAAGAAAAAATAATTCCAATCAAAAACACGCCTCACTCCACAGCCAACAACACCAATGGAGACACAACATGAAGATACTGACCCGTTACTTCGCCCCTGCCCTGGCGGTCTTCACCCTGAGCGGGACACTCCAGGCTCAGGAAGAACCACTGCTGGTCGCCGTCGATACCGCCTTCGTCCCCTTCGAGTTCGAGCGGGACGGTGAATACGTCGGTTTCGACATCGACATGTGGAAGGCCATCGCCGAGCGGGTCGACATGGAGTACGAGCTCCAGCCCATGGATTTCGGCGGCATCATCCCGGCCCTGCAGACCGGTAACGTCGACCTGGCGCTCGCCGCCATCTCGATTACCGCCGAGCGCGAGCAGGTAATCGACTACTCCCACCCTTACTACGACAGCGGCGTCACCCTGATGGTCAAGCAGGACGATGATTCGGTCGGCGGCGTCGACGACCTGGAAGGCAAGCGCATCGGCGTGAAGCAGGGCACTGCGGCGGCCGCCTACATCGATGACCTGTCGACAGGAGAAGTCATCAAGTTCCCCAACATCGGCGATGCCTATCTCGCACTGCGCACCGGCCGCGTCGAGGTGGCCGCGCACGATACACCGAATGTCCTCTACTACATCCAGACCGCCGGCGATGGCGACGTCAAGGCCGTCGGCGATCGCATGGACGCCCAGTCCTACGGCATCGGCTTTCCTGAGGGCAGCGAGCTGCGCAACCCGGTCAACGTCGCCCTGCTCGAGCTGATCGAAGACGGCACCTACGACGAGATATACGCCAAGTGGTTCGGCGAGAACTGAGCCCGATCCGACGCCATGCCGGGGCGAGGCCCCGGCTCATCGCACAACGGAGGCTATCTCCATGGAGTTCGACGTTTCCGCCATGTTCGACGCGTTGCCGGAGCTCGCCAAGGGCGCCCAACTGACGCTGTTGATCACTTTCTCCGGCCTGTTCGGCGGCCTGGTGATCGGCGCCGTCGCCGGCACGGCCCGCGCCTACGGCAACCGTCTGGTCAATGCCATTGCCATGCTCTACATCGAGGTGATTCGCGGCACCCCGATCGTCGTCCAGGTCATGTTCATTTATTTCGCCATGCCGGTACTGCTGGACATGCGCATCGACGCCCTGTCCTCGGCGATCGTCGCCATCATGATCAACGCCGGGGCCTATATCGCCGAAATCGTGCGCGGCGCGCTGCTCTCGATCGGCCGTGGCCATATCGAAGCCGGCAAGGCACTGGGCATCACTCGGGTTCAGCTGTTCAAGGACATCATCGGGCCGCTGGCCTTTCGCCGCCTGGTTCCTCCGTTGGGCAATCAGGTCATCATCAGCCTCAAGGATACCTCACTGTTCATTGTCATCGGCGTGGCCGAGCTCACCCGACAAGGACAGGAGGTCATGGCCAGTAGCTTCCGCGCCGTGGAGATCTGGACCACCGTGGCCCTGATCTATCTGGCCATGACCCTCTCCCTGACGCTGCTTCTCAGATTGCTGGAAAAAAGGATGAAAATCCTATGAGCATGGTGAAATTCGACCAGGTCACCAAGGCCTTCGGCACCAATGTCGTACTGGAAGACCTGAATGTCAGCATCGACAAGGGCGAGATCGTTTTCATCGTTGGTCCTTCCGGCTCCGGAAAGTCGACCATGCTACGCTGCATCAATGCCCTGGAACGTATCACCACCGGCGCGCTCTGGGTCGACGGCAAGAACGTCGCCGACCCGACGACCCGGATCCGCGAGGTTCGCCAGGAAGCCGGCATGGTGTTCCAGCAGTTCAACCTCTTTCCCCACATGACCGCCCTGGAAAATATCGCCTACGGCGTGCGTCGAGTGCGCCGTAAATCGAAGACTGACGCCGAGGAAGTGGCGCGCGGGCTCCTGCAGAAGGTCGGCCTCGCCGAGCGCGGGCATCACTACCCGGACGAACTCTCCGGCGGCCAGGCACAACGCGTGGCCATCGCCCGCGCACTGGCCATCAACCCGGACCTGATGTTGTTCGACGAACCGACCTCGGCGCTGGACCCCGAGCTGCGCCATGAAGTGCTCAAGGTCATGCGCGATGTCGCCGAGGCCGGCATGACCATGATCGTGGTCACCCATGAAATGTCCTTCGCCCGTGATGTGGGCACCCGGCTGCTGTTCATGGACAATGGACGGATCGTGCTGGACGGCGACCCTCGAGAGCTGATGCGTGAGCCGCCCATTCCTCGTTTTGCCGAGTTCCTCGCCCACATTCAATAGCAGGATTCACGAATGAAGCATCTCGACATTTCGGGCAGCCATTACACCATCGGCCATGCCATGGGCGAACTGGGCCGCGAGGCTTTCGCCAAGAGCATCCTGCCCAGCCATGACTTTCAGCGCCTCATGCCGGCACTACACGACGGTTGGCTTGCAGACATCGCCGAGCGGCTGCGCCGCGAGTTCCCGGCATACGTCGAGGAACTGCATGGCCTCGCTGATGGCATGCACCAGCCCTTCGCACGTGTACTGCTGTGGAACTGCCGGGGTGACCTGTCCCCCACCGGCCCCGAGGGTTGCACCTCGGTGGCCGTGGCCGGCGATGACGGGGCCTGGCTGGCCCACAACGAGGACGGTAATCCGGCACTGCGCCGCGATTGCTTCGTGCTCGAGGCCCGGCCAGACGATGCGCCCGCCTTCACGGCCTTCTGCTATCCGGGCTCCCTGGCCGGTCACACCCTTGGCGTCAACGACGCCGGTTTCGCCTATACCGTCAACAACCTGAGATTGACCGAGTCACGACGCGGCATTCCGCGCATGGTCACCGCCCGCGCCCTGCTCGCCTGTCCAGACACCGAAAGCGCCCTGCGATTGCTGAATCGGACCCGGCGTTGCGGCGGATTCCATTTCATGATGGCCGACACTCGGCAATGCCGACCGCTGAGCGTCGAGGCCCCCTGGCAGGGCCTCTCGGCCATTCCGGCGATGCCCTGCGAGGTGCACGCCAACCACTTGGTTCATGAACGCTTTCGTGACCTCCCCCAACGCATCACCGACTCCTCAGCGGCCCGCCAGCGGCGCCTGGAAGAATGGCACGAGGCACATCGTGGGCCCACCACGGCCGACGCGCTGTTGTCGCTGCTAGCCGACCGTCGGCATCCAACATTGCCCATTCATCGGCTCGCCCCCGATGATCCCGATAACGAGAACACCCTGGCCAGTGTCCTGTTCCGGGTCACCTCTCGCGGCATCTGGTGTCAGTTGAGGTCAGGGCCGGATCAACCGGTATACTGGGAGCGCTGGTTGCCCCCGACTCCCTGACATCGACGAGCCGCCCCATGCCCCGAACAGCCGACATCGTCCTGCCTCCCGACTCCCTGGAAGCGCTCCGCACCCTCGTCGATGCCGCCCGACGCCAGGCAGCCCCCATGCGTCTCGGCACCCGACGGCTGGTGCTTCTCGAGGGGCTGTTGGCCGCTCCCGAGAATGTCACTCTGCACAGCATCGGCAGCCTGGCCGACGAGCACGGCGTCAGTGCCTCGACGCTGACCCGTCTCGCCCATCAGCTCGGCTTCGAGGGGTTTCGCGACTTCCAGCGCCTGTTTCAGGAGGAGATGCTGCGTAGCCGGCATTTCTACAGCGAGCAGGTGCGTCGGCTGGCTGGCAGCGACGACGATGACACCACGAGTTCACGCCTGATGACCCAGGAACTCGACAACCTCACGCGCACCGCGGAACACCTGGACATCGAAGCACTGCATGGCGCCGCCCGGGAACTGCTCGAGGCCAGTCGTATCTACGTACTCGGCCTGCGCGGTTGCTTCGGTCTGGCTCACTACCTCGGCTACTACCTGGGATTTCTCGACAAGCCCGTCACCACACTGGGCGGTGCGGGCTTCACCATCGCCGAGGACCTCGGCCACATCGGCCCGGACGACGTACTGATCGCCATCGCCGTGAAACCCGAGACCCGCATGACGGTACTCGCAAGCGAACTGGCGGCGAATCGGGGCGCCCGCGTCATCGCCCTCGCCAACCGCGGCGACTCGCCCCTGCTGCCTTTCGCCTCGCGACACTTTCACGCCTGTTGCGAAGGCGACAACTTCTTCAATCCCCTGGCAGCGCTGTTCGCGGTCGCCGAAGCCCTCCTGGCGGAAGTGACCACCGAACTCGGCGAGACGCTGCTGCCCTCGCTGCATGCCAACGAAGCCGCCTTCCAGGCACTCGACATCGAGTAGCCATCACGCGTCTCAGACCGGCCAGACCAGCAACACCATCGGCACGGTCACGACCATCACCACCAGCGACAGCGGCAACCCCAGCCACCAGTAATCGCCGAAGCGGTACCCGCCGGGCCCCATCACCAGAGTATTGGATTGGTGGCCAATGGGTGTCAGGAAGGCACAGGAGGCGCTGACCGCCACCACCATCAGGAAGGGATCCAGGGAGGCATCGAATCCCTTGGCCAGGCTCGCCGCAATGGGTGCCATCAGCAGGGCAGCAGCGGCGTTATTGACCACGTTGGACAGCAGGGTGCTCAGCAGGAAGAGTCCCGCCAGGGTCACGACCACCGGCCAGTCGCTGCCCAGCGTCAGCATCGCCTCGGCGATCAAGGCGGCCCCGCCACTGGTCTCCAGCGCCTGCCCCACCGGTATCATGGCGCCCAGCAACACGATCACCGGCCCGTCGATGGCCTGATACCCCTCGCGCAGCGGCAGCACCCCCGCCAGCAACGAGATGAGCGCCGCCCCGGCCAGCGCCACGGATGAGGGCAACAGGTCCAGTACCATGGCCAGGATGGCAACGGCAAAGATCATCACCGACACCAGCAGAAGGCGTGGCTGGCCGATGGTCAGGTCGCGCTTGGCCAGCGGCAGGCACCCCAGGGTCGCCAGACTCTCGGCGAGCTCGCCTTCACTGCCTTGCAGCAGCAGCACGTCACCGGGTCGAAATCGAATATCCCGCAACCGCTGATTGAGCCGGCCGCCGTCCCGGGCCACCGCGACCAGGTGCAGGCCATACTGGTTCTGCAGGCGCAACTGGGCCACGGTGCGATTGATCATCATGGCATCGTTGCGCACTACCGCTTCCACCAGGTGCAACCCTTCGGTATCGACCGGCTCGACGTCCCCGCTGTCCTCCCCCGATGCGGGCTCGTCACTGGGCTCGGGGCCAACCTCCAGGCCCGCCTTGTCTTCGAGCAGCTTCATCTCCTCGGGTCCGGCTTCCACCAGCAGGATATCCCCTTCTCGCAGCACACCATGAAAGGCATGCCCGGCGTGACGCTGCTCGCCACGCACCACCGCCAGCACCGGGACGGATTCGTCGATGGCTTGGCGCAGTTCGTATAGCGTCCAACCGGCCGCCCTGGCCTTCTCCGGGACGCGCAGTTCCACCAGATAATGGGCGGTATCGAACATTGCCTCGGTGGAAGCGCTGCCGGCACGCTTGGGCACCAGACGCCAGCCCAGCAGCACGATAAAGCCGAGCCCGGCCAGGGCGACGGTCGCCCCCACGGGAAAGAACGAGAACATGCCGAAGCTTTCGGCATCCAGGGAGCCGCGATAACTGGAAATGATGATGTTGGGCGGCGTACCGATCAGGGTGGTCAGGCCGCCCAACAACGACCCGAAGGCCAACGGCATCAACAGCAGCGACGGCGGGGTGCCATGCTCGCGCGCCATGCGGATCGCCACCGGCAGCATCAGCGCCAGGGCACCGACATTGTTCATCACCCCCGACAGCACCAGCACCGTACCGGTCAGCACCAGAAGTTGCAGCAACAGACGATCACCGACCTTGAGCGCCTGTTCGGCGATCCAATCGACCAGGCCGGAGCGCTCGAATCCGCGACTAAGGACCAGCACCGCCGCTACCGTGATCACCGCCGGGTGACCGAAGCCGAGAAACGCCTCCTCCGCCGGTACCAGTCCCAGCAACACCGATATCAGCAGCGCGGCCAGCGCGACAAGGTCATAGCGAAACCGCCCCCAGACGAAGGCGGCAAGGGTCAGGCCCAGGAGCATGAAGACCAGGGTGCTGTCGGTCATGTGGTTCGGTCATCCATGACAATGGCAATGACACCAGCATAGCCGCATCGAAACCGCCGGGGACACTCTGTCTACCCGAATCCGCTGTTCAGTCCGTCTCGCGTCGTGGCGCCACCCGGGCATTCACGAGGCGGGCGGCTCGGGGAACGGCAGCGGAGCACTGCCACGACGCACCTCGAAGACGTTGAGCGTCATGGCCACCAGGGCGTAGTAGCCGAACACCCCCACCAATTCGACCACCGCGGGCTCGCCGAAGGCCGCCACGGCCTCGGCGTAGAGCGTGTCATCGACGCGCCGGGTGCGATAGAGCGATTGGCCAAGACGCACCACCAGCGCCTCGTCGTCGCGTTCGAAATCGGGTTCCCTCCCCTCACGCAGGGCCTCGATCACCGCCTCGGAGACGCCGGCCTCGCGGGCGATGGGCTCGTGGATCTGCCATTCCGCCTGGGACTGCCACCAGGCGGCGGTGAACAGGATCGCAAGCTCCGTCAGCCTCAGTTCCAGGCGGGTATCATAGCGGCAGAAGGCCCCCAGACGCTGGGCATGGTCGGCCAGTGCCGGGCTGTGAATCCAGGCCAGGAAGGGACCGTCCAGGTTGCCGCGCGGGCCGCTGAGGATGGCATCCAGCACGCGGCGCTGTTCCGCGTCCATCCGCGCCTCGTCCAGCGGTGAGAGTCGGGACTCGATGGTCATGGTCGGTCTCCTTCAATGATGGCCAAGGACGGTCTTCAGGGTGGCATCGAGCTTGTCGACGATCTCGTCCAGATGGGCTTCCTCGAGGATGAACGGCGGCGCCAGCAGGATATGATCGCCCGACTGGCCATCGAGGGTGCCGCCCATCGGATAGCACATCAGGCCCTCGTCCATGGCGGTGCGCTTGATAGTGGCATGCAACTTGCGCGACGGGTCGAACGGCGCCTTGTCCGCGCGGTCGGCCACCAGCTCGAGGCCGCGGAACAGCCCCCGCCCGCGTATGTCGCCGACATGGGGATGCTCGCCGAAGCGCTCCTCGAGCCGCCGCTGCAACCCCTCGCCAAGACGCTGCACACGGGACAGCAGGTCGCGCGATTCGATGGCCCGTTGCACCGCCAGCGCCGCGGCACAAGCAGTGGCATGGCCGATATAGGTATGGCCGTGCTGGAAGAAGCCCGAGCCCTCGGCGATGGCCGTACGAATCCGTTCGCCGACCAGGGTCGCGCCGATTGGCTGGTAGCCGGCTCCCAAGCCCTTGGCGATGGTCACCAGGTCCGGCGACACGCCCTCCTGCTCGGCGGCGAACAAGCTGCCGGTGCGTCCCATGCCGCACATTACCTCGTCGAGGATCAGCAGGATGCCGTGGCGGTCGCAAATCTCGCGCACGCGTTTGAAGTAGCCCGGTACGGCAGGCACCGCCCCCAGGGTCGCTCCGACCACCGGCTCGGCGACGAAGGCCATCACCGTCTGTGGACCCAGCCGCTGAATCTCGGCCTCCAGCTCAGCGGCCAGGCGCTCGCCATAGGCCTCCGGGGTCTCGCCCGGCGCCTGGCCGCGATAGGCATAGCAGGGGCTGACGTGACTGACCTCCACCAGCAGTGGCTCGAACTGGCGACGCCGCCAGGCATTGCCACCGGTGGCCAAGGCGCCGAGGGTGTTGCCGTGATAGCTCTGGCGACGCGCGATCAGGTGCCTGCGCTCAGGCTCGCCACGCTCGATGAAATACTGCCGGGCCAGCTTCAGTGCCGCCTCCACCGCCTCGGAGCCGCCTGAGACGAAATAGACCGACGATAGTCCCTCCGGGGCGCGTTCGACCAGAAAGTCGGCCAGCGCCTCCATCGGCTCGGTGGTGAAAAACGAGCTGTGGGCATAGGCCAGCCGCCCCACCTGCTCGCGGATCGCCTCGACCACTTCGGCATCGCTGTGGCCCAGGCAGGACACGGCCGCTCCACCGCAGGCATCCAGGTAACGACGCCCCTCGGCATCGATCAAGTACGGGCCCTCGCCGCTTACGGCGGAGGGATAACTCTGTTTCAGGTGACGGTGGAACACGTGACTCATGCTGCCCTCCTCGCAGGGCTAAAAGCAAATACATTTCCTATTTTGTATAAACGGAATTATATTTGCAAACACAGACCACGCATCACTGACGCTGCCGGCATCCAGGCGCTACAATGCCACCCTGATCGCCACTCGCTTCAGGACACTACCGGAATTCACCATGACGCCACCCGCCTATCGTCGTCCCGAAACGCTCGGAGACTTGGAGCAGCTGCTCACCGACATCGAGGGCGGCGAAGGTCCGGTACGCCTGGGCAAGCGCTCGCGCCATGTCCTGACCGCACTGGTCACCGCCCCCCAGCAGGCGGCGGTGTCCTCGATCAGCGACCTGGCCGAACGCCTGGGCGTTAGTCCCTCCACGCTATCCCGCCTGGCACAACGCCTGGGCTTCGATGGCTTCGCCGGCCTGCAGGCCGTCTTCCGTCGTAACGTCACCGAAGGCAAGAGTTTCTACAGCGATCAGGTCTCTCGCCTGCTGGACGGTGAGGGCGACAACGATGACCATCATGCCCGCCTCTCGCGTCTTGGACGCCAGGAAAGCGCCAATATCGATGACATGGTGACGGGAATCGATGGGGAGGTCTTCGTTCGAGCCGCCGAATTGCTGGTCGAGGCGCGCCGCGTGAGGGTACACGGCATGCGCCAGTTCGCCTCGCTGGCGTCGTTCATGGCCTACGGCCTGGGCATGCTGCGCCCCGACGTGTCACCGCTCGACGCCGCACGGCATGGCGTCGCGGATGCCCTGGCCCAGCTCGACGAGGGCGACGTGCTGGTGGTGGCGAGCTGCTTCCCCTATACCCCCAGTGTACTGGCCACCGCCGAGGCGGCGGCCCGCCAGGGCATTCACGTCATCGCCCTGACGGACTCCCGGGGTTCCCCCCTCGCCAAGGTGGCCCGCTACAGCTTTCCGGTCCCCAACCACAGCCTGTTCTTCAGCAACAGCATGTGTGCCTTCATGCTGCTGGTGGAAGGACTCTTGAGCGAGGCGGCGAACCGACTCGGCGACGCCGGCCTCGCCGCGCTGAAGCGGCGCGAGAGCCTGATCGGCGAACTCGACGCCTCGCTGTGACACCGCCGGCCCCGAGGCAACTCGAAACAGGGCATCAAGGCAACAGGATAGTGGAGCCGGTGGTCAGGCGCCCGGCCAGCGCCTCCTGGGCCTTGCCCGCCTCGGCGAGCGGGAAGCGCTGGGCGATATCGATAGTCACCTCGCCGCTCTCAAGCATCGCGAAGAGGTCGGCGGCCATGGTCTCGAGTCGCTCGCGGGTATCCGCATAGCCGTTGAGGCTAGGACGGGTCGCGAACAGCGAGCCCTTCTGGTTGAGGATGCCGATATTGACGCCCTCGACCGGTCCCGAGGCGTTACCAAAGCTGACCATCAGACCACGCGTCTTCAGGCAGTCCAGCGAGGTTTCCCAGGTATCCTTGCCGACCGAGTCGTAGACCACGTCGCACATCGCCCCGCCGGTCAGCTCTCGCACTCGCTCGACGACATCCTCACGGGTGTAATCAATGGTTGCCCAGGCTCCATTGCCCTTGGCCAGTGCCGCCTTCTCGGGAGAGCTGACCGTGCCGATCAGCTTCACGCCGAGCGACCGGGCCCACTGACAGGCGATGGAACCCACGCCGCCGGCGGCGGCATGAAAGAGGATCGTCTCGCCGCCCTGGAGCGGGTAGGTCTGGCGCAGCAGATACTGCACGGTCAGCCCCTTGAGCATCGAGGCCGCCGCCGTCTCGCAGTCGACCCCGTCAGGCAACGCCACGACCTTGTCGGCCGGCAGCACATGCTGCTCGGCATAAGCGCCAAGGGGGCCCTGAGCGTAGGCCACCCGATCCCCCACCGCGAGGTGCTCGACGCCATCGCCCACGGCCTCGACGATGCCGGCACCCTCGGTCCCCAGACCGGAGGGCAGAGAGGGCGCCGGATAGAGACCGGTTCTAAAATAGATATCGATGAAGTTAAGGCCGACGGCCTGATGACGGACTCGCACTTCACCAGCCAGTGGTTCGACACGGGGAGCATCGACGAGCTCGAGCACCTCCGGGCCGCCGGTACGGGAAAACTCGATACGCTTGACCATGAGACGCCTTCCTTATGCCGCTAACGATATAGAGGCCCAGTCAAGCGCCATGCCGACATCGGGTCAAGTCGGTCGTCGCCAGCCGGTCGACCAAAGTCGCTTGACAGATCTCGTTGGCTACAAAACAATGATCATTGTGTATACAGAAATACAAACTTATTGACGACACACTCAACAGGAGCGTCCTCATGAAAATCACCTGGATGTTGCCCGCCCTCGGCCTCGCGGCCGCCCTGGTCAGTTCACCCACCCTGGCCGCCGATGACGAGGCCTGCAACCTGACGGTCGAGAGCAACGATCAGATGCAGTTCGATACCGACTCGATGAGCGTACCCGCCAGCTGCGAGACGGTCACGTTGACCCTGGAGCACACCGGCTCGATGAAGGCCAACGTGATGGGCCACAACTGGGTGCTCTCCTCCACCGAGGACGCCCAGGCCCTGTCCCAGGAAGGCATGAAGGCCGGACTGGAGAACGATTACCTACCGGCCGATGACGACCGCGTCCTCGCCAGTACCGAGATCATCGGCGGTGGCGAAAGCACCAGCATCGAATTCTCCACCGAGGGCCTGGCAGGTCGTGATCTGACCTTCTTCTGTTCCTTCCCCGGTCACTTCGCCGCCATGAAGGGGACCTTCCAGGTCACCGAGGAATAAGGCATCTTCCTACCCCCACCGACATCGACACTCGAATCAACCTGGTGTCGATGTCGGGCTCTCCCGGGCTTTTCTCTCCCCGTCACAGGGAAAGCGGAAACGACTCCAGGCCACGGATGAAGCGACGCTTGTAGTCCTCGAAGGCCTCGCGGTCGCGCTTGAAGGATTGCGCCACGGCGTTTTCGTCCACTGTCAGCGTGCGCGGCAGGTCATCGAGCCCCGAGGCAGGATGCTTGGGACCCAGCCCGATACGCACGCCACTCTTGCCGTCGAACCAACGCTTGATACCGGCGGCCTCGAAGCGCTGCTGTTGCGCCTCGTTCACGGCATCCACGCGCAAGGGCGCTCGCAAGGCCAGCTCGGCAACCAGGCGCCCGGCCGGGTCGGTTGCATCACCCTCGGCCAGCGAGGCCAGCTGCATGACATTCATGCCTTCCCCCGCTTCGTCCAGCGCCAGGAGTGCCAGTGCAACCGGCTGCGACGTCTCATCGACCAGGGCCAGCACACGAGCTGCCTCCTGCTTGACCAGCACCCCCAGTACACCGGCAAAGGTCGCCAGCGGCGCAATACCGGCCTGATGCCCATAGACTTCGGCACACAGACGCGCCAGGCACGCCTCGCGCTGGGCTTCGTTCTTGACATGCACCACTCTCATCGACTCTTCCTCGTCCATCACGCCTCGATACAAGTCGCGCAGCCTACCATATTCACCCGCCACGCTCCCCCGCCTCTCGCCTCTCGCCTCTCGCCTCTCGCCTCTCGCCTCTCGCCTCTCGCCTCTCGCATCTCGCATCTCGCATCTCGCATCTCGCATCTCGCATCTCGCATCTCGCATCTCGCATCTCGCATCTCGCATCCGCAGCATGGCGGCGCTCGATGTCGTGATCTAGCTTTCATGGAGTTGTCATCGTCATGACCTAATGTGCCAAGGCCCGACTGCCCAGGCCGTCGCATGGCTCGGGCTTACTCGTTGCAAGACCCGACAAGACAAGGAGACACCGATGTCGCGTATCCACGCTGGAGCATTGACCCTGGGGATGGCCGCTGCCGGCCTGTCGCTTTCCGCCCAGGGGGCCACCGAGATCGCCTGGTGGCATGCCATGGGCGGAGAGCTGGGCAACAAGGTCGATGAGATCGCCAAAAACTTCAACGAGTCCCAGGATGACTACACCGTCAAACCGTCGTTTCGCGGCAACTACTCCGAAACCATGACCAGTGCCATCGCCGCCTTTCGTGCCAACGAGGCACCGGCCATCGTGCAGATCTACGAGGTCGGCACCGCCACCATGATGAATGCCGAAGGCGCCATCGTGCCGGCGCACGAGCTGATGGCCGAGTCAGGCCTCGACTTCGACCCGGACGCCTTCCTCCCGGCGGTCACGGGGTACTACACGACCTCCGATGGTCAGATGCTGTCCATGCCCTTCAACTCCTCGACACCGGTGGTCTACGTCAATCGCGACATCCTTGCCGAGGCCGGCGTGGACGAGGTACCGGCCACCTGGGAGGGGCTCGGCGAAACCCTCGGCCAGATCGTCGACTCCGGCGCCGCCGAATGCGGTATGACCACCACCTGGCCCTCCTGGATCCAGCTCGAGAACTTTTCCGCCCGCCACGACCTACCCTTCGCCACCGAGGAAAACGGCTTCGGCGGTCTGGGCGCACGCTTGACCCTCAACGAGACCGCCGCCGTCGACCACATCCAGCGTCTGACCGACTGGCAGCAGGATGGCCGCTTCGACTATGGCGGCCGCTTCGACGAAGCCGCACCGGCCTTCTACACCGGCCGTTGCGCCATGCTGATGGCCTCTTCTGCCTCCCTCGCCGGGGTACGTGCCAACGCCAAGGACTTCGAGTTCTCCGTGGCACCGCTTCCCTACTCCAGCGAGCTCATCGACACGCCGCAGAACAGCATCATCGGCGGTGCCTCGCTGTGGGTCCTGGCGGGACAGAACGACGAGGTCTACCAGGGCGTTGCCGAGTTCTTCGATTACCTCTCCTCCGCCGAGGTCCAGGCCGACTGGCATCAGTTCTCCGGTTACCTGCCGATCACCGAAGCCGCCTACGAGCTGGGCCAGGAACAGGGCTTCTACGAAGAAAACCCCGGCAGCGACGTCTCTATCGAACAGATGACCGGCGTCACACCCACGGCCAATTCCAAGGGGCTGCGCCTGGGTAACATGCCGCAGATTCGTGATGTGATCGAAGAGCAGCTGGAAAAGATCTTCAACGGCGACATCGGCGTCCAGGAAGGCATGGACGAGGCCGTGCGCCGCAGTAACGAACTGCTGGAGCGCTTCCAGCAGGCCAACGGCTGAACCGGTACGCCTCCGCCGGAACGTCTCCGGACGTTCCGGCCCCTCCCTGATAGCCAAGACGGATGACCATGGCGACTTTTCAACGTCACCGCCTCACCCCCTGGCTGCTGCTGGCTCCGCAGCTGGCCATCGTCGCGGTCTTTTTCTTCTGGCCGGCTGCCCAGGCCGTGCTCCAGGCTTTCTATGTCGAGGACCCTTTCGGCCTCGGCCGTACCTTCGTCGCCTTCGAGAACTTTACCCGTGTGCTCGCTTCGACGGAGTATTACCGGGCGCTGGGCATTACCGTGACCTTCAGCGTCGGCGTGGCGCTCGGCGCCATGGCGCTCGCGCTGCTGTTGGCGGTGCTCGCCGACCGAGTGATCAAGGGGGCCCACGCCTACAAGACACTGTTGATCTGGCCCTATGCCGTGGCGCCGGCGGTGGCCGGCGTGCTGTGGATGTTCATGCTCGACCCCGAGCTCGGCCTGGTCAGCGCCTGGCTCGGCACGCTCGGCGTCGACTGGAATCATCAGCTCAACGGCGGCCAGGCCATGACGCTGGTGGTGATGGCCTCGATCTGGAAGCAGATGAGCTACAACTTCGTGTTCTTCCTGGCCGGCCTCCAGGCCATTCCGAAGAGCCTGCTGGAAGCGGCAGCCATCGACGGCGCCGGTCCCTGGCGACGCTTCTGGACCATCACCTTTCCCTTGCTGTCACCGACCAGTTTCTTCCTGCTGGTGATGAACAGCGTCTATGCCTTCTTCGAGACCTTCGGCACCATCGACGCCACCACGGCGGGCGGCCCGGGAGGCGCGACGCGCACTCTGGTCTACAAGGTGTATGAAGACGGCTTCATCGGCTACGACCTGGGCTCCAGCGCGGCCCAGTCGGTGCTGCTGATGCTGCTGGTAGGACTGCTGACCCTGTTGCAGTTCCGCTACCTCGAACGCAAGGTCCAGTACTGACTCGGGAGAACCCTCACGATGCGCTACCGCCGTCCCGGCCTCGACATCGCCAGCCATGGCCTGCTGATACTGGCCCTGATCGTCTTCTGTCTACCCGTCTGGCTGGCCTTCACCGCCGCCACCCACGACCAGTCCTCGCTGTACACCGGCACCGCCCCGCTGTGGCTCGGTGATCAGGGGCTGAGCAACTTCAGCGCCATCCTCAGCGAGCCGGTGGCCCGGCTGGGCACCGACGTGACCCGGCTGCTGCTCAACTCGACGGTGATGGCACTGGGCATCGCCTGCGGCAAGATCTTCATCGCCATTCTCGCCGCCTATGCCATCGTCTTCTTTCGCTTTCCGTTGCGCCGGCTGTGTTTCTGGTTGATCTTCATCACCCTGATGCTGCCGGTGGAGGTGCGCATCATGCCCACCTACAAGATCGCGGCCGACCTCAACCTGCTGAACTCCTATGCCGGCCTGATCCTGCCGTTGATCGCCAGCGCCACCGCTACCTTCCTGTTCCGCCAGTTCTACCTCACCGTGCCGCCGGAACTGCTCGAGGCGGCTCGTGTCGATGGCGCCGGCCCCTGGCGCTTCCTCAAGGACATCCTGCTGCCGCTGTCGAAGACCAACATCGCTGCCCTGTTCGTGATCATGTTTCTCTACGGCTGGAACCAGTACCTCTGGCCGCTGCTGATCACCACCGAATCGGATTACATGACGATCGTGGTCAGCCTCAAGCGCCTGCTGTCCTCGGCCGACAATCTGGTGCCCTGGCAAGCCGTCATGGCCACCGCCCTGCTGGCGATGCTCCCACCCGTGGCGGTGATCGTGCTGATGCAGCGCTACTTCGTGAAGGGGCTGGTCGACGCCGAGAAATGACACACTTCACCGGACACAAGAGACACCTATGGCCACGCTCCGCCTGAATGCCCTAAGCAAGACCTATCCCAATGGCTTCGCCGCCCTGCACGGCATCGATCTGGCGATCGACGATGGCGAATTGATCGTGGTGGTCGGTCCCTCGGGCTGCGGCAAGTCCACCCTGCTGCGCATGCTGGCCGGTCTGGAATCGATCAGCGACGGTGAGCTCGCCATCGACGGCCGCCGCGTCAACGACCTGGAACCCGCCGAGCGCGATATCGCCATGGTGTTCCAGAACTATGCCCTCTACCCTCACATGAGCGTGGCCGATAACATGGGCTATGCCTTGAAGAACCGGGGCGTCCCCAAGGCCGAACGCCGACGCAGGGTCGAGGAGACCGCCCGGCTGATCGGTCTCGAGGAACTGCTCGACCGGCGCCCCCGGCAGCTTTCCGGTGGCCAGCGCCAGCGGGTGGCCATGGGCCGCGCCATCGTCCGCGAGCCCAAGGTCTTCCTGTTCGACGAGCCGCTCTCCAATCTCGACGCCAAGCTGCGCGTACAGATGCGCATCGAGATCCGCCGCCTCCAGAAGCGACTCGGCGTCACCGCCGTCTATGTCACCCACGATCAGGTCGAGGCCATGACCCTGGCAGACCGCCTGGTGGTGATGAACGGTGGCCATATCGAACAGGTCGGCACCCCGATGCATCTCTACGAGCGCCCGGCCAGCCGCTTCGTGGCGGGCTTCATCGGCTCACCGGCGATGAACTTCCTCGATGCCCGCCACATGGGGGACACCCTGACGCTGCCCTGTGGCTCTCGAATCGCTGCGCCAGCGTCCCATGACGCCAAGGATCATGCCGTCTGCCTGGGCATCCGCCCCGAACATTTATCGCGAGTCGACGAGGCCGACGACACGACCCTGACCGCCCGGGTCGAGCTGGTCGAACCCCTGGGTGCCGATACCCTCGCCCACGTCAGGCTAGACGGTCAGGACGATCCGCTGGTGGCACGCCTCGACGGTGTCCAGCCAGTGGCCGAAGGCGATAGGCTGTATCTGCGCCCCGATGCCGGCCGCCTGCACCTCTTCGACCTCGAGACCGGTCGACGACTCGATGACAAGGATGCCCCTTCATGCGCCAGCAGTCCCTCGTCCCGCCTCGCCTGATCGCCCATCGCGGCCTCTCGGCCCGGGCGCCGGAAAACACCCTGGCCGCCGTGCAAGCGGCCCATGAGGCCGGCTGTCGCTGGGTCGAGCTTGACGTCCAACTGCTCGGCGACGGCACCCCGGTGATCTGGCATGACCGGGACGTCGCTCGCTGCTCGGACGGCCGCGGCCGGCTGGCCGACCTGGATATCAGACAGGCCGGGCGGCTCGATGCCGGCAGCTGGTTCGACGTCACCTTCGCCGGCGAACCCATGGCGACCCTGGACCGCATGCTGGCATTGATTGATGAACGGGAACTGGGCCTGAACCTTGAGCTCAAGATCAACCGCGGCCGTGATCCCCTGGCCCTGGTCGAGCGTACCCTGCCGACACTGCTCGAGGCCCTGCCGGCCGAACGACTGATCGTCTCGTCCTTCGATGTCACTGCCCTGGCCCACGCGCGACGTCAGGCGCCGGCCGAACGTCTCCCTTTGGGCGCCCTGTTCGAGCGGGTCCCCCGCGACTGGGCCGCCCGCTGCGACGCCATCGACGCCTACAGCGTGCACGTCGACTGGCGACGCCTGCGCGCCTCCCGCGCCCGTGACATCGTCCAGGCCGGTCATGCGCTGCTGTGCTACACGGCCAACGACCCGACCGCCTTCGCCCCACGCTGGGAATGGGGGGTTCACGGCGTGATCAGCGACGATCCGACTCGTTTCGCAGCGCCTCGGACCGACCCTCATCCGTCGTGACCCCTGTGTCTCCCCAGTTCAGGCGGCGAAAGTCAAAGTGCGCTTCCAGAGTCGGCTTGATGATGTGAAAGTAAGGAGAGACATCGAAATCGCGCGGCACGAAATGGGTAAAATGCCTGGGATAGAGCACTTCGATCTCGCAGCCCCAGCAACCGGGATCCAGCGACTGTGCCTGAGAAATGCGTGGCAGGATCGGATAGCGAATCGACTGGAAGGCCTCGGCGATCAAGGTGGAACAGATTGCCCGGGTCGGATCGCCGCTACCGAAGGCCAACATGCGACGCCGCCAGCGCATCGGCACCGGCGGCTCCGGCAGCAGATAGCGCGCCAGGTCGACGATGTTGCGCATGTCGTAACGGTACCCCAGGCGACGCCCCACGTGATCGATCACCGCGCATCGTTCCTCGTCGTTCAGCCCCACCGGACGACAGATGCGGCAGTGAAACCCGGTGAAGTCACCCAGACCGACACGGCGAACGCCCTCGCGGATATCGACCTCGATCACTCCCTGCTCGCCACCCCCCGCCTCGGCGTAGGCCTCGCCCACATAGAGAGCGGCGTGGGACCAGGTCGACTGGGTCAGGTACTTGATCGCCGTACTGATACGGGTGTTGCCCTCGACCAGCAGGACATCGCCCGGCGCGATACTGGCCGCCAATTGCTCGAGATTCACGGGCGTCAGTGATCGCGCACCGGGCAGGGGCTGGCTCAGGTAATGACTCAACCATCCACCGAGGTATCCGAGCATTCCCCTTCCTCCCCCTGATCATGGCGTCCTTCTCACCATAGACGAGTCGAGTGAGGCTGGCTGTTCCGTCATGCCATCGGCAATTTGCCGACAGCGGACATATCCAGATGTGACTCGAAGACATCCGCCAGCCGGTCGAGCTGACGCTCGCGGTGGGTCGCCAGATCCACGGCCGAACCTGCCTCATCCGTGAGCCCCAGCCTCGCCAGCAGCGCAGCGGCCGCCGGCGCCTCGTCGAACAGGCCGTGCAGGTAGGTGCCCATCACCTGGCCGTCCTCGCTCACCGCACCGTCCGGGCGGCCACCGAGGTCGAGCAGCGGGCGCGCCAGCGCCGGGCCATCGCTCATGCCGTTGTGGATCTCGTAGCCGCTCACCGCAATATCATCGCCGACGAGCGTGCCGCGCACGTTGCGCAACTGCTTGCCGGCCACCATGCGGGTGCGCATCGGAAGCAACCCGAGCCCCGCCACGCTGCCGACCTCGCCCTCGAGGCCGTCCGGGTCGTCGATCGCCTCGCCGAGCATCTGGAAGCCGCCGCAGATGCCGAGCACCCGACCGCCATAGCGCAGGTGACGGCGGATCGCCGGTTCCCAGCCCTCACGGCACAGCCAGGCCAGGTCGCTGGTGGTGCTCTTGCTGCCGGGCAGCAGGATGACATCGGCCGGCGGAATCGACTGTCCCGGTCCCACCAGTGTCAGATCGACCCGCGGATGCAGGCGCAGCGCGTCGAGGTCGGTGTGGTTGCTGATCCGCGGCAACGCCGGTACCACCACGCGCAGCCCCGGCGCCTCGCCGGCGCTCTCGGTGAGCCCCAGGCCATCCTCGGCGTCGAGCAGCAGCCCGTCCAGATGCGGCAGCACGCCCAGCACCGGCTTGCCGGTGCGTTCGGTGAGCCAGTCGAGGCCCGGCTCGAGCAGCGAGATGTCGCCGCGAAAGCGATTGATGATGACGCCTCGGGTACGCGCCTGCTCGGACTCGCTCAGCAGCTCGAGGGTGCCCACCAACTGGGCGAAGACCCCGCCGCGGTCGATGTCGGCGACCAGCCACACCGGGCAGTCCACCGCCTCGGCGAAGCCCATGTTGGCGATATCGTTGGCACGCAGGTTGATCTCGGCGGGGCTCCCCGCCCCCTCGGCGATGATCAGATCGTAGCGAGACGTCAGCCGTTCCCAGGCCGCCAGGACGGTCTCCCGGGCCCGGCGCTTGAAGGCGTGGTAATCCAGCGCGTCCATATGGCCGTGGACCCGGCCATCGAGGATCACCTGGGCGCCGCGGTCGGTCTCGGGCTTGAGCAGCACCGGATTCATGTCGGCGTGGGGCGGGATACCACAGGCGATCGCCTGCAGCGCCGTGGACCGGCCGATCTCGCCGCCCTCCGGGGTCACGGCGCTGTTGAGCGCCATGTTCTGGGGCTTGAAGGGCGCCACCGAGACGCCGCGACGCGCCAGCAGCCGGCAAAGCCCCGCCACCACCGTGCTCTTGCCGGCATCCGAGGTGGTGCCCTGGATCATCAAGGTACCCATTGGCTAGAGTTCCACACCCTTCTGGGCCTTGATGCCCTGCTCCTTGAAGGCGTGCTTGACTACCTTCATCTCGGTCACGGTATCGGCCAGCTCGATCAGCGCCTCGGGGGCGTGACGGCCGGTGACCACCGCATGCTGCATCGCCGGGCGGCCCTGGAGATCATCGAGCACCCGGTCGAGTTCCAGGTAGCCGTGGCGCAGGGCGATGTTGAGTTCGTCGAGCAGCACCAGCGCATAGTTCGGGTCGTCGAGCATGCGTCGGGCCTCTGCCCAGGCGGCCTCGGCGGCGCGGATATCGCGCTCGCGATCCTGGGTGTCCCAGGTGTAGCCCTCGCCCATGACGTGATAGTCCACCCCCGGCAGGTCGCGGAAGAACGCCTCTTCGCCTGTGCTGAAGGCGCCCTTGATGAACTGCACCACGCCGACCTTCATGCCATGGCCCAGGGCCCGGGCGAGCATGCCGAAACCGGAACTGCTCTTGCCCTTGCCGGGGCCGGTGAGCACCAGCAGCACGCCCTGTTCCTTGTCGGCGGCGGCGATCCGCTCGTTCATGATGCGTTGCTTGTGGGCCATGCGGCGGGCATGGCGTTCGGGGTCGAGGGTCGTCATGAAGCATCTCCGGCAACGGGACGGGACCGCGGCACGAAGACGGGGAGCCCGTCCACTTCCACGGTCGTCAAGGGTTGATCGTAGAGGCGCGCCAGGGCATCGGGCACCAGCATCTCGGACGCCGGCCCCCAGCAGGCCTCGCCATCGGGATACAGCAACAGCAGGTGACTGCACCAGCGCGCCGCCAGATTGAGATCATGCAGGCACATCACCACGCCACAACCGGCGTTGGCCTGTACCTCGAGCAGACGCATGATCGCGACCTGATGGTGAAGATCGAGATGGTTGGTCGGTTCATCGGCGAGCCACCAGTTCGGTGCCTGAGTCAGCACCGTGGCCAGGCTGACGCGCTGGCGCTCGCCACCAGAAAGCGTCGATACCAGCCGTGGCGCCAGGTGGCCAAGATCGAGGCGCCGGAGCGCATCACGGGCCAGCACCATGTCCGATTCCCCTTCCCGCTGCCAGGGCGACAGGTAGGGATGTCGACCGATCAGCGCGGTTTCCATGACGGTAGCGGGAAACTCATCATGACGCTCCTGAAAGACCACCCCCATCCACCGGGCCATCTCGCGACGCCGCCAGCGCGACAGCTCGCGATCATTGAGCCGTACCTCGCCGGCCCGGGGCGTTCTCAGCCCCGCCAGCGTATGCAGCAAGGTCGTCTTGCCGGCACCATTGGGCCCCAGTACGCCCCACCGCTCTCCGGGTTTCATGTGCAGATCGAGGGGACGCCCCGAGGCACGTCCCGGCACATCCACGATCAAGCCGCGCGTCTCGAGGCTCGCCATCAGCGACTCCGATAGAGCAGATAGAGAAAACTCGGCACACCCAGCAAGGCGGTGATGACCCCTACGGGGAGCTGCTGAGGCGCCATCATGGTGCGCGCCAGGGTGTCCGCCAGTGTCAGCAGGGTTCCTCCCGCCAGCAGGCTGGCCGGCAGAATGATCCGCTGATCGGTACCCAGCTTCAGCCTCAGCATGTGCGGGACCATCAAACCGACGAAACCGACGCTGCCGGCCGTCGTCACGGCCACGGCCGTCAACAGGCTGGCGACCAGATAGAGCATCCACTCCATGCGACGAACGGCGACCCCGAGAGCCGCCGCCTGCATGCCACCACGCGCCAGTACATTGAGCGTTCGTCCCAGCGGCGTCACCACCGCAAGGCTGAGCACGGCCACCACCAGCACCGGCCAGGGCGTTCCCGCATAGGCCAGGTCGCCCATCAACCAATAGAGCATGCCGGGAAGCTGTTCGACAGGGCTCACCGCCAGCAGGAAGCTGATCAGCGCGCCCCAGCCCGCCGCCATCACCACCCCGGTGAGCAGCATCCGGGTCGGTGTCCAGCTCCCCGTGCCATGGGCCAGGCCGAAGACGGTCAGGGTGGACGCCAGCGCGCCGACGAAGGCCGAGCCGGCGACCAGGGTGGCACCGAGCCCCGCGAGCATTGCCAGCAAGGCAGCCACCGAGGCACCGCCGGAGAGCCCGAGCACGTAGGGATCCGCCAGCGGGTTGCGCAACAATACCTGCATCAGGGCCCCGGCCAGAGCCAGTAACGCGCCGGTTCCGAAAGCGGCCAGAGAGCGTGGCAAGCGAAGCTCGAGTACCAGTGTCTGATGCAGTGGCTCACCGCCACCGCTCAGTACCGACCACAAGGCGTCTACGGGCACGGCTACGCTGCCCAGGGACACCGCCAGCACCTGGGAAAGCAGCGCTGCCAGCACCAGCCACGCCAGAGGGCCAGCGCGTCTCGCCCTCTCCCGACGCCCGGATTCAGCGCCGCTCACGCACCACCTCCAGATGACGACAGATGTCTCGGGTTCCCTGCACCAGTCGGGGCGTGGCGCGCTGCACCAGGTCAGGATTGACGAAGAAGAGATTGCCGCGATGTACCGCGGTCATGTCCGGGAAATCATGCCAGGCCTCCAGCCAGGTGGAATCGGCCTTGCCCATCCCGCCGGTGATGATCGCTTCCGGATCCCGGGTCAGCACCGCCTCGCGGCCGATGCGCGGCACCAGCGACGACTGCTCGGCGAAGAGGTTGACGCCGCCGCACAGTGCCAGCGCCTGGCTGATCCAGTGCTCGCCGTTGACGGTCATCAAGGGCGATTCCCAGACCTGATAGAAGACCGGTACCGGATCGGCCTCGGCGTAACGCGTTCGCAACTCGGCAACCTCGTCGCGCAACCGCTCGGCGGCTCGTCGGCCTTCCGCCTCGGTGCCGGCGAGCGTAGCGAAACGTTCCAGGTTCGACGCGATGGAAGCGAAATCGTCGGCATCGGAGAAGAAGACCGGCACGCCGAGCGTCGGCAGACGCTCGAGCTGCTGCTCGGGATTGCCGCCAGACCAGGCCACCACCAGATCCGGCGACAGGGCCAGCATCGCCTCGAGATCCAGGCGATCGTAGCTGCCCACCCGGGGAAGGTCATCGGCCTGGGGAGGATAGTCACTGAAGCTGACCGCGCCCACCAACCGCTCACCGGCGCCGGCGGCGTAGAGCAACTCGGTCACCCCCGGCGAGAGCGCCACGATGCGCTGCGCCGGCGCCTCCAGGCAGACCTCGCGCCCCGCGTCGTCGGTCACACAGGGGTCGGCTCGCAAGGGGCCGGCCAGTGCCAGCAGCCCCAACCCATACAGCAGATATCTCAAGCGCACCTCGTCTCCCCGAGCATGAGGATCATGATATCGCGCTGCCGACACGTCCGGCCGGGAGCAGGATGCCGCGCAAAAACGCTACTGGGCACCGAAGCGCACGCTGAGGAAAGCCGCCCGCCCGGCATCGATGTAATCGCGACCCAGGTAGTCACGGGCAGTGGCGTATTCACGATCGAACACGTTCTCCAGCGTCAGACGCGCCGACCACTGCGGTGCGAAGCGCCAGCCGGCCCGCAGGTTGACGATGCCATAGCCTGACAGCCGTTCCTCGTTGCCGGCATCGTTGTAGCGATGATTCTGGGCGATGACCGTCCCGCCGAGCGTCCAGTCGCCCAGCTCGCGATCGGCATCGAAACGCAGGCTCTGGGTGGCCCGGCGCCTCAACCGGTTGTCAGTCTTGCGGTCCTCGGGGTCGGTATAGGTCAGGGCGGCGCGCAGGCTCCAGTCCAGCACTTCCGCGCCGGTGGAGAGTTCCAGGCCACGAATGCGGGCCTCGTCGACATTGTAGGGGGCACTGACACCGTCGAAGACGGCACTGCCGATCATGTCGTCGATATCGGTCTGGTAGAGGGCCAGGTCCCAGAAACCGCGCTCGAACTGACCGCGCACCCCGAGCTCCACGCTCTCGGAACGCTCTGGATCGAGATCGGGGTTACCATAGCCGGGGTAGTAGAGTTCGTTGAAGGTCGGCGCCCGAAAGGCCGTGCCGTAACTGGCGCGCAGGGTGTGATGGTCATCCAGGGCAACCCCTAGCGCCAGGCTCCCCGTGACGTCCTCGCCGAAGGCATCGTTGTCGTCGTAGCGCAGTCCCGCCTGGACGGAGAACGGCGAGAAATCAAGCAACGCCTGGCCGAAGACAGCCGCGTTGTCGCGACTATCCTCGACATAGTCGGTGGTGCCGGTGACCTCGTCACGGCTGACCTCGGCACCGGCGACCCACTCGTGCGGCCCGACGGTCAGGGTGTTCTCCCAGCGAGCGGTACGCGTGCGCGTATCGAAGACGGAATCGCCGAAGCTCTCGTGGCTCTCGCTTTCGTCACGCGCCTCGCTCAGTGTCAGGCGGCTGCGCCAGTCATCGGTGACGGGCAGCTCGCCATAGACACCGGCCACCTGCTGCACATAGTCGGAATCGCCGCCGACATACTCGGTATTGCCCCGGGCCCGCAGGGCCAGCAGACCGACCTCGGCACCGCTGTCGAACCGGTGCGACAGCCGCGCGAAACCGCTGGTGTTGTCGTAGCCCTTGTCGCCCTCGCCGTCGATGATCTCGGCGCCCTCGGTGCCGAAATGGCTGGCCGAGACGGCATAGCGCGTGCCGTCGGCACCGCCGGTCAGGCTCGCGGAAACCCGGCGACTGTCATGCGAGCCGCCGCCCAGGGTGATGCTGGGTTCGGGGTCGCCGAGTTCGCCCTCGGGAGTGAAAAGCTGCACGACGCCGCCCACCGCGTCGGCGCCATAGAGACTGCCCAGCGGCCCCCGCACGATCTCGACACGCTCGAACAAGCGTGGATCGAGAAACTGCCAGGCCGGGCTGCCCAGGGTGGCCGAACGCAGCCGAATGCCATCGATCATCATCAGGGTGGATTCGCTGCCGGTACCGCGCAGATAGACGCTGCTGGCCTTGCCATAACGGCCGTTGGACGAGATGTCCACGCCGGGCTGAGCCTTCAGAACATCGGTGATATCGACGGCATCCTGACGGCGCAGCGCCTCCTCGTCGATGACCGAAACCGAGGACAGCGACCGGCTGGCCGTGCGTGGCGCGAGCGTGGCGGACACCACCATCGGGTCGAGCTGCTGCTCGGTATCGGTCTCGGTGTCGGCCGCATTCGGAGCGGCATGGAGAAGCGGTGACGCCCCCAGGCAAAGGGAAGCCAGGCCCCAACGGAAAGAAAGCGAAGTTGTCATGATCGTCGTCCCGGAACCGCACGCACCCGTGCGGCAATGAACCCTTGAAAGGCCGGACGCGGGACATGGGAGGGGAAGATCGACATGACATCGGCGAGTCGCCCTGCCCGAGGTTCGCCCACCGCGTCCTGGCATGCGCTCACAGGCCGGTCTCCGGGCTGACGAGCGAGGCGCTAAAGCGCCTCCACACCGCCGCCTTCCCATGCCGTCTCGGCACAGTGGCATGTGGCGGTGCGTGACTCGATCACCGTTGCGGGGGCAGCGTCGGACTGACTCGCTGAGCGGGCGTCACCGACTTCCCGTTTCAACCCGGCCTGTCGCAACAGGCCTGGAGCCTGTCTGCAAGGCTCCCGGGTCACCTGAGAGTGCGCGTAAGCTAGCAACCGCGCGACGGGGCGTCAACGCACGTCGGCTTGCTACAGCCGGCGCGCCAGCCCATGGCGCACATACCAGACCGATTCGGCGCGGGCGGCGGCGTCCTGGGCCAGCCAGCCGGCCAGGTCGCGCAGGCGCCGGTCCGCCGCGTCCATGGGCACAATGCCGCGCCCCATCTCGGGCAGGATCAGCACGACCTCTCCCCTCGCCTCGCGCTCGGCGTTCCTCAGGGTGTCGAGCGCCGCGACCAGCCGCGCGCGCAGGCGGTCGTCGTCGGGTTCGTCAGCCAAGGCTTTCTTCAGCCAGCCCGCCCAGCCGGTCAGCACCCGCACCGTTCCCGGACGCAGGGCATGCCCCCAACCTTCGAGCCCGGCCTCGTCGACCCGAGACCAGGCGGCATCGGGGAAACGGGCGGCTACGAGGTCGCGCTTGCCGGCGCAGGCACCGCCGATGAAGAGCTGCATGACCAGCCGTCCTCCTCGCGTGTGAACGTGAAACACCGCCCCTGGGCCTGGCCGACCACGCCGTCCCAGAAATCCGCGTTCTCCAGGCGCCGGCGCAGCTCGCGGATGGCGCCGCCGTGACTCACCGCCAGCACGCGGCGATGACCCGCCGCCTGCGCCTCGGCCAGCACCTCCTCCAGCCACGCCGAGAGCCGCGCCCACAGGTCATCGGCGGACTCGCCACCAGGGATGGTCCGCCTGCCCCGGCTGTCGACCCAGGCCCGATAGCCGGGATCATCCTTCAGCTCGGCCCAGGTCTGGCCCTCGTAGTCACCAAAGTGCAGCTCGCGCAGCCGTACATCGGGCCGAGGCTCCGGGGTCGACAGGCCATCGCGCTCCCTGCCCTCCAGCACATGGGCCAGGGTCTGGCGACAGCGCGTCAGGTCGCTGCAGTGCACGGCGTCGAAGGTCACATCGGCCAGCGCCTCGCGAAGCCGGTCCAGGTCCGGCTCGGCGTCCGGCAGCAGCAGCGGAATGTCGCGATGGCCCTGGTAGCGACGTTCCAGATTCCAACTCGTCAGGCCATGACGAACGATCACCACGTCCAGACGGCGCTCCCCATCACTCATCGACGTTCCCCCTCTTCACAGGCCCAACTCGTCAGGCCATGACGAACGACCACCAGCTCCAGGCGATCAGCAGCAACCATAGTTCTCCTCCCTCGATGGCGGCGCCGACGATATCGCCGTTGATGCCGCCGAAGGCCCGGCGCACCGCCCGGCCGTAGATGATGACGAAACCCGCCAGGCCGGCCAGCCACCAGCCCAGCCCGGGTACGAAAAAGAGACACGCCAGCGCCGGCAGCGAAGCCAGGGTCAGGTCGCGCACGCCGAGGCTCTGCTGCCAGGCGTGGGCCAGGCCCTCGGCGCGGGCGGCGGGCTGGGTCACCAACAGGCCGACCGCGGCCAGCCGGCCCAGCGCCACCACCGGCACCAGCCACCAGGGGCTCGCCCCGGCGGCCAGCAGCGCCCACAACAGCGCCGCCTTCCAGGCCAGCTGGAAGACCAGCGCCAGCATCCCGAAGCTGCCGACCTGCGGGTCCTTCATGATCGCCCAGCGCTTTTCCAGTGGCGCATTGCTGCCCAGGGCGTCGGCCAGGTCCATCAGGCCGTCGAGGTGCAGCCCGCCGGTCAGTGCCACCCACAGGCTGAGCAGCGCCAGGGCCATCAGCGGCAACGGCACGAGCCCCTCGAGCAGCGTGCCGACGACGGCCAGGATCGCGCCGACCAGGGCGCCGACCAGTGGATAGGCCCGCGCCGCCCAGCGCCGGGTGGCCGGCGTCCAGGGGCAGGAAAGCGGCACCGGCAGCCGGGTCAGGAACTGGATGGCCAGCAGCGCGCCGAAGCCCGCGTCCTTCATGGCAATTCTCCTTTCCAGCCGATGGCGCGCCCGGCCACCACCTCGATTACCCGGTCCGCCTCCGCGGCCAGGTCGCGATGCAGGACCTGCAGAAAGGCCAGATAGCGCCATACCAGGGCGTCGCGAGGCGGCACGTCCTCGTTGAGGTCGTTGGAGACCACTGCCAGGGCGAGGTTGCGGCGGCGCGCCTCGGTGAGCCCGCGGGCCAGCATCGCCCTCCCCTCGGTCTCCGCCAGGCCGGCCTCGAACATCACCCGACTGGCCCAGACGGTCAGGCAGTCGAGCAGCACCGTGCTGCCCGAGGGGATCGTGGCGAGCGCCTCGGCGAAGGCCAGCGGCGGTTCGAGGGTGACCCAGGCCTCGCCGCGCTCGCGCCGATGGCGAGCGATCCGCGCGGCCATTTCGTCGTCGCCGGCCCGGGCCGTGGCCAGATAGTAGCGCTCGCCGCCGCGCGCTGCCTGCCATTCGCCGACGAGCGCCTCGGCCACACCGCTCTTGCCGGAGCGCGCCCCGCCGGAGACGAAAGCGATCATGACCGCCTCCAGGCCGCCAGGGTCTCGAGCAGCCGGGCGTTGTCCTCGTTTGCACGCAGCGCCAGGCGCAGCCAGGCGCCATCGAGGCCGGGGAAGCCGTGGGTGTGGCGGGCCAACAGGCCACGCTCGAGCAGGTAGGCGAACAGCGCGTCGGCCCCCTCCTCTCCGCGCAGCAGCAGGAAGTTGGCCTGGGTCTCCGGCACCGTATAGCCCAGCGCACGCACTCGCGCGGGAAAATCGCGCTCGGCCGAGAGCCAGGCCCGCGTGCGGGACAGATAGTCCTCATCCGCGAGCAGCGGCGCCACCAGCCCCCGGGCCAGGGCGTTGACGCTCCACGGCATCTGCAGCGCGGCGAGCCGCTCGACCGCCTCCGGGGCGCCGAGCAGGTAGCCGAGCCGCAGCCCCGGCACGTCGAAGCGCTTGGTCAAGGAGCGCAGCAGCAGCAGGTTCGGCGCCCGGTCGAGCAGCGGCGTGAGCCGTTCGTCGTCTTCGGTGAAGTCGACGAAGGCCTCGTCCACCACCAGGGTGGTGCCGGTCTCGCGGGCGCGTTCCAGCAGCCGCTCGACGTCGGCGCGGGGCATCAGCGTGCCGGTGGGGTTGTTGGGCCGACACACAAAGGCGATATCGACGCCGGCCAGGGCCGCCTCGGCGGCCGCGAGGTCGGGTCGGAACGCCGGGGCCTCCAGCCCCAGCCGCTCGACATTGATGCCGTGCCGGCCACAGGCCAGGGCGTACTCGCTGAAGGTGGGCTCGATCACCAGGGCACGGCCGCCGGCATGCTGCGCGGCGGCCAGATGGATCGCCTCGATGCCACCGTTGGTGACCAGCACCCGCTCGGGGGCCACGCCGTCGTGGTCGGCGATGGCCCGGCGCGCCCGGTCGTCGTCCGGGTCCGGGTAGCGGGCCAGCGACTCGCCGGATCCGGCCAGCCATTGCCCGAGCCAGGGCGGCGGCCCCAGCGGATTGAGGTTGGCGCTGAAGTCGATCACCGGATGATCGGCGGGCAGCCCGAAGCGCGCCAGCAGCGGCGCGATGCGCCCGCCGTGGGCCGGCCAGTCCGGGGCGCTCTGCGTTACTGAACCTGCCTTCATATCGGCCGTCATATCAGCCACTCCCGTAGCAGCACCAGGGGCACCATCAGCGCCAGCACGCCCAGCCAGCCGCCGTGCATATGGCGGATGGCGCGCTCGATATGGGCGACCACCAGCGGCTCCAGGGCGCGCCCGAGGGTGGCGCGATGCGAGGGGCGCCCGCCGTAGTGGTTGAGCCCGCCGAGCCGAACGCCCAGCAGGTGCGCCACCATCGCCTCCGGCCAGCCGGCGTTGGGGCTCGGATGACGCGGTGCCTCGCGGCGGGTCGCGGCCAGCGCGCCCTTGGTGCGACCGCCGACCACAAGGCGCGCGGCGATCCACATGGCCCATACCGTCAGCCGCGCCGGCAGCCAGTTGACGGCATCGTCAAGGCGCGCCGAGGCGCGGCCGAAGTCCTCGAAGCGCGGGCTGCGATAGCCGACCATGGAATCCAGGGTATTGACCGCCTTGTAGGCCAGCGCCAGGGGCGCGCCGCCGAGCAGCGCCCAGCACAGCGGCGCGGTGATGCCGTCCACGGTGTTCTCGGCCACGGTCTCCACCGCCCCGCGGGCCAGCCCCGATTCGTCCAGCGCCTCGGTGTCGCGGCCGACGATCCTGCCCAGGGCCCGCCGCGCCGCCGACAGGTCGCCGCGGTGCAGCGGCTCGGCCACCGCCCGGGCCGCTTCGGCGAGCCCGCGGGTGGCGAAGGTGGTGGCCAGCAGCGCCAACTCGGCGGCGATCGCCAGGCCGGGGGACACCCAGGCCAGCGCCGTCAGCAGGCCCCAGGCCAGGGCCCAGGTGCCGAGGGGCACCACCACCGCCAGCCAGACGCCGCGTCGACGACGGGCCTCGGCGGGACCGTGATTCCAGCCCCGCTCGAGCCACGCGATGATCCGGCCGATGCCCACCACCGGATGGGGCAGCCAGGACGGGTCGCCCAGCGCCAGGTCGATGGCCAGCGCCGCGGCGATCAGCGCCAGCAGCTCCCAGGACAGCGGGTCCAGCGTCATGGCGCGCCCTCCCCCGCCGCCAGGGACGCGCGCACGGCGCGATAGACGGCGGCGCCGATGGCCCGGCCGAGGCGGGTGCCCGAGCCGGCGTAGGGCGTCGGCTCACCGCGCTGGGTGGCGGCGATGGCCAGGCAGTCGGTGGAGGTGCCGGTGGCCAGGGTGCCGTGCTCGGGGTCGCGTACCCCGCTGGCGGCCAGGGCCTGGACCTTGGCCTCGGTGGCAGAGAGCGCGGCGTTGACCAGGGCGCCGTCGGTGAGATGGCCATCGACGAACACCAGGGCGTTGATGGTGCCCACGACCGGTCGCGGATCCCCGCTCGCCGGGGCGGTGATGTCCACGGCGTTGCCCACCCCGGCGGTGACCGCCGCCAGCACCCGAGGCTTGCCCTCCACGTCGTCGACGTCAGCCGGCACCAGCGCCAGGCGCGCCAGCGGCACCGCGGTCATCATCGCCACGACCTCGTCCCTTTCTTCGGCCCGGCCCTCGCCTCTGGTCTCCATCAGGCCGCGCGCGGCGAGCCAGCCGCGCAGGTCGTCCGCCGGGGTTCGGCCATCGTAGCCCCTGTCGACGTGTAAGTTGCAAAAGTCCCGGGCCCAGCCGAGCCCCTCGCCGACCAGGGCGTTGCTGAGGGTGCGCAGCGGCTCGGGAGACCGAAAGTGCAGGCAGCCGGCCTCGGCGACGAGGCTCAGGCCGTCGCCGAAGGCCAGCGCCCGAGAGACCGGACCGTGGTTCCGGCAAGGGTCATGGCGAAGGGCGTGACGCAATGGGGCATTCATCGGCATCAAGGCCCCTCGCGGTCGTCGACGCCGGCGGCGTCGAAGGTGGCCATCTCGGCGAGCATCGCCGTGGCCGCCTCAAGCAGCGGGAAGGCCAGGGCCGCGCCGCTGCCCTCGCCCAGGCACAGTTCCATGGCCAGCAGCGGCTCGGCGTCCAGCGCCGCCAGGGCGTGGGCGTGGCCGGGCTCGTGGGAGCGATGGCCGAAGATCAGGTAGGGACGCAGCGCCGGGTCGAGCCGGCAGGCCGTCAGCGCGGCCACCGTGGCGATGAAGCCGTCGACCAGTACCGGCAGGCGCCTGGCCGCCGCCTCCAGATAGGCCCCGGCCATGGCGGCGATCTCCAGCCCGCCCAGCCTGGCCAGCACGTCCAGGGGATCGGCGGGATCGGGCGCGCGCTCGGCCAGGGCCGCCTCGATCACCGCGCGCTTGTGGACCAGCGCCTCGCCGGCCACGCCGGTGCCGGGGCCGACCAGCTCGGCGACGGGCACACCGGTCAGCGCCGCCAGCATGGCGCTGCTGGCGGTGGTGTTGGCGATGCCCATCTCGCCGGCGATCAGGCAGCGACAGCCCGACGCCGCGGCCCGCTCGGCGGCGCGACGCCCGGCGGCGATGGCGGCCAGGGCCTGGTCGCGGGTCATGGCGTCCTCGCGGGCCAGGTTGGCGGTGCCGGAGCGAACGCGATCGTGGACGACGCCATCATGGGGCAGCTCCCCCGCCACGCCCACATCGACCACCTCGAGCCGCGCGCCGATGCGCCGCGCGAAGGCATTGATGGCCGCCCCGCCGGCGACGAAGTTGGCCACCATCTGGGCGGTCACCGACTGGGGAAAGGCCGAGACGCCCTCTGCCGCCACGCCGTGGTCGGCGGCGAACACCACCACGCCGGGCGGGGTGACGCGAGGGAAATCCTCGCCGGTGATCGCCGCCAGGCTCACCGCCAGGGACTCCAGCCGCCCCAGGCTGCCGGGGGGCTTGGTCAGGGTGTCGAGGTAGCGACTCACGCGCCCGGCGCAGGCGGCGTCGGGGGCGGGAATGGGCGACATGACATCGGTCACGGGGCGTCTCCGGGCATCCTTGGCAAGGCGCCCATCCTACCAGAGGCCCCGGGATGGCGGTGGCCCTCCCCGCGCCACATTGTCGAAGCGAGCCACCGCCATCGTGTGCCGTCCTCCGCGAGAACGACGACCTACAGGTGCCCGGGGTTGCGCAGCTTGCGCTCCTCCGCGGGCGGCGGCGTCCACTCGTAGAGCCAAGTCTCGGTCAACGGCCGATCGCCCTGTTTCAGGTAGAGCCGCAGGGTGATGGGCTCGGTGCCCTCGTCGGGCGGGACCACATCGAACCTGGCGCGGTACCCCTCGATGGCGTCCAGGGGGCGGGCCGAGGTGATCTCGACCCGTCCGTCGGAGGCGTCGATGACGGGCTCGACCTCGGCGTCCTCGCCCAGCGGCAGCGGCCCACCCGCGAAGTCGACCACGAAGCGCCGGCTGTAATACTCGCGACGCTGCCCGACCACGCCGCCGAGCCCGGTGCGGGTCGCCACGCAGCGCGCCAGCGGCGGCTGCACGGGCGGCGTGTCGCACCAGCTGAGCCGATAGCCGAATAGCAGCTCCTCGCCCGGCTCCGCGGGCCTGGCCGGGTTCCAGAAGGCGACGATGTTGTCGAAGGTCTCGTCGAGGGTCGGCAGTTCGACCAGTTGGATCGATCCTTCGCCCCAGTCGCCCTTCGGCTCGATCCAGACGCCGGGGCGCCGGTCGTAGTAAACGCCATCGTCCTGGTAATGGTCGAAGTCACGATCCCGCTGCAGCAGCCCGAAGCCGCGGGGTGCCCGTTCGCCGAAGGCGTTGAAGCGCAGCCGGTCGGGATTGGCGAGCGGCCGCCATAGCCATTCGCCGTTATCCGAATGGATCGACAGGCCATCGGAGTCGTGGATCTCCGGCCGCCAGTCCCAGTCCGCGTCCCGGTCGTTCTCGCCGACCATGTACATGCTGGTCAACGGCGCCACCCCGAGGCGCTCGATGGTGCGACGCGGATAGAGGGCGGCATCGATGTCCATGACCACGCCGTCGTCCTCGGCGATCACGAACCGGTAGGCGCCGGTGACACTGGCGGATTCGAGCAGCGCATGGACGATGACGTGCGCCTCGCCGCCCTCGGGGCGTTCCAGCCAGAAGCGGGTGAAGTCGGGGAATTCCTCCTCACCGGTCGCAGTGGCCGTGTCGATGGCCAGCCCGCGAGCCGACATGCCGTACTGCAGGGAATCGCTCACCGCCCGGAAATAGCTGGCACCCAGGAAGGCGGCGATATCGCGCTGCCAGTCGTCGCGGTGATGGAGCCGGAACCCGGCGTAGCCCAGGTCGTCGGGCAGGCGCTGAGCCTCGACGCCGGACGCGCCGAAATCGAAGCGGTCGGCCTCGTAGGCAAGCTCATGGGCGCGGCCCTCGACGACCTCGTAGATGCGCACCGGCGTTCGGTAATGGAGCCCCAGGTGGAACAGCTGGGCGCGGAAATCCGTTCCGGGATCATCGGCCCACAAGGCTCGATCGGGCCGGTAGCGGATCGCCTGGTAGGCGTCCCAGTCGAGGCCCCGGATCGGCTCGGGCAACTCGATGGCGGGCTCGCGCGGCGGCTGGGTGGATAGCGCTCGGGCCAACCCCTTGAGCCAGGCATAGTCGAAGAGCTCGCCGGCGCCGCGCTCGGCCTTTTCCGTGGCCGCCAACAGAGTGGATATCGGCAGCAGCCCGCTGCCGCCGAGCGCGCCCGTCATCTTCAGGAAATCGCGTCGCTTCATGTCAGGTTCCTTGTTTGCCTGCCGTGCCTGTGGAACGCCAGGCAGCCACTCGAGTTCCCTGGTTGCCATCGTGCCACAGCGCTCTATACTGCATATAAATACAGTAAAAAGGTTTCACCATGGCCTCTCGAGCGCCCATGAACCACGGCGCGCGCCGGGGACGCGGCGCGACCTTCGATCCTCACAATCGCTTCGCGCCGACCCACAGCGAGATCGTCGACGACGGCTGGTGGCAGGAGGCCGTGCCGGAACGCCTGGCCACCCGGGTCAGCACCGAAACGTCACGCAGTGCCCTGTCCTGGAACCGTTCGCCGGACCTGCCCTTCGACCGCTCCCTCAACCCCTACCGGGGCTGCGAACACGGCTGCATCTACTGCTATGCACGCCCCAGCCACGCCTACTGGGACCTCTCCCCAGGGCTCGACTTCGAGACGCGGCTGATCGCCCGCCACGGCCTGGTCGAGCGACTCGAGGAGGAACTGGCCAAGCCGGGCTATGTGTGTCGCCCGATCAACCTGTCCGGCAATACCGACGCTTACCAGCCCCTAGAGGCCGAGCAGGGAACGACACGGCGCGTGCTGAAGACGCTGTTGAAGCATCGTCATCCAGTGACGCTGGTGACCAAGGGTGCCTTGATCCTGCGGGATCTCGACCTGCTGGAAGGGCTGGCCGAGCGTCGTCTGGTACGGGTCATGATCAGCCTGACCAGCCTGGACCGTGAGCTGAAGCGTACCCTCGAGCCTCGCACGGCCTCTCCCGAGGCACGGCTCAAGGTCATCCGCACCCTCTCGAAAGCCGGTGTACCGGTCGGCACCCTGATCTCGCCGGTAATCCCCGGTCTCACCGACCACGACATGGAACGCCTGCTGGAAGAGGCCCGAACGGCCGGCGCCATCAGTGCCTCCTGGATGTTGCTACGCCTGCCCCGTGAAGTCGCTCCCCTGTTCGAGGACTGGTTGAGGACCCATTACCCGGAGCGGGCTGACAAGGTCATGAGCCTGATTCGCCAATGCCGAGGCGGCGCCGATTACGATACTCGTTTCGGCCACCGGATGCGCGGTGAGGGGGTGTTCGCCGAACTGCTCGCCCAGCGCTTCGCCAAGTGCCATCGACGCCTGGGCTTTCCGGGCGACGTCGCCCTGGACACGTCGGCCTTTCGGCCGCCCGGCGCCCAGGGGGACCTGTTCACGTCTTGAAACGGCTCCGGAAACAACACCTCAATACGCTTCCACCATGAAGGCAACGGCGGTGGCATCGTCCTGCAGCTTGAGCCGGGGATGGGCGTTCGCTTCCGGATCTTCCGCCTCGGCGGCGCGCAGGCGCGCGAGTATATCGCGCAATCCGCCGTCGAAGGCGGCGTCGAAGAGTTGCTCGTGAGTGAAGAGATGATAGGTATCGACAGCCCGATAGAAGCCATCGCTCATGGCGAGCAGGCGACGCCCCGGGCGCGCGGGCATCAAGACACGCTCCAGTTCGATGGAGAGATCGCCGATGGGCTCGACGACGTCGTAGCCGAAACGCCGATTGCGCTGCGCCTGGTTGCCGAGGATATGCGGAAGGGCCGATTGAAGGGCCGCGTCATGGCTTGCTCCGGACCGTGCCTTAGCCTCGCACAGGGACGACACCGCCTTCTGCTCGAGCCCACCGACCGCACTGTGACCGAAGCTGGCCAGCCTCCCCTCGTCGGTTTCGTAGAGCAGCACGCAATCGCCGGCTCCCGTGACCTCCAGCGTATCATCGACCAGGCGCGCGGCGCCGAAGCAGGCGAAGGGAAGATCGGCTCGTTCGACATCGCCGGCCGGATCCAGCGCGTCATACTCCACCGCCAGGCGGTCCTGAATATCGATGACCAGTGCCCGGGTGCGCCATGCCGGGTCAACGCTGGCCAGGAAGTGGCCCACGAAGCGTCGCACCAACCAGGCCGCGTCACTGGGATACTCGCTGCGAGTCCGTCCGGCATTGATCGGCGCGGCGCCGTCCATCCAGAGCACGCAGTCCCGGGCAACACCGAGCCAGTCGGCATTGGCGTCCCCGTCGGGATCTGTCAACTGATCGACGACGCGGAACTCGAGGCGGCCCGCGTCCCGCCCCTCACGATTCGACACCGCCATTCGGCTTCCTCCCTGTCCCTCTCGTCGTCAATCGTTCCCGCGGCGATCCTCAAGCAGAGTGCCGCGTGCCAGCAGATCATCCTCGTGCCCGGGCTCCCGCCAGGGTTCGGCCACGGCGTCGGCGTCCCATTGTCGCATCGCCGGCAGCTCGAGGAGTGTATCGACATAGACCTTCGAAGCGTCGCCAAGTTCGAGGCCGAAGCCGCGTACACGAAACGCGACAGGCGCGAAGAAGGCGTCCACGGCGCTGAACTCAGAGCCGGCGAGGAAGGGACCACCGAAACGGGACTTACCCTGCTGCCACAGTTCGTCGAGACGCTGCAGCTCATGCCCCAGAGCGGTCGAGGGCGACGCTAGCCGCACCCGTGCGGCGCAGTTCATCGGGCACTCGTCACGAAGAGCCCCGAAGCCGGCATGCATCTCGGCACTGGCCGAACGCGCCCAGGCCCTCGCGGACTCGTCCCGCGGCCAGACACCCTCGTGACGCTCGGCCAGGTACTCGACGATCGCCAGCGACTCCCAGATGGCCCGGTCACGGTCCTCCAGGCACGGCACCTTGCCGGTAGGGGAAAAGGCGCGGAAGCTGCGCCAGCTCGAGCCGGTATCGAAAGGGGTGAGCCGTTCCTCGAAGGGGATCCCTAGATGACGCATGAGTACCCAGGGACGCAGCGACCAGGATGAATAATTCTTGTTGGCAATATGCAGGCGGTACATCCGTTTTCTCTCCTTGATATCACGGCACGAGACCTCAACGCTGACACAGTCCATCACGCGGCGCCATGGCTCACCACGACCTCATAGCCGGTGAACTTGCGCAAATTGATCACCCCGCTGTCCAGCATCAGGTACTGTCCCTTGATGCCCATCAACCGACCTGCTACCTCGGGGGTCTTGTCGAGGTTGTGCGAGGCGACCTTGGTGGGATACTCGAGCACCGGGTACGTGAAGTGGCGGGGGGCTGCGTCAAGTGTACGGATGGCATCGGCACCGAAGCGCTCGCGAAGCTCGGCGAGTCCGGGGGCGAGACGTTCGAGCAGGCGGTCTCGCTCAGCCGTCAGGTCAAGCGCCGGTGTTTCGCCCTTGAGCATGGCGCGCCAGTTGGTGCGATCCGAGACCTCGTCCTTGAACAGCACCTCGACGAAACCAGACTGTTGCCGCGTATCAACCTCGAGAATCGGCAACGCCTGGACGGCACCCTGATCGAGCCAGCGGGTCGGCACCTGGGTGACGCGAGTGATGCCGACCTTGAGGCCGGAAGCATTGGCCAAGTAGACGATATGGGGCTGAAAGCAGTGCCGTTCGCCCCATTCAGGCTCACGACAGGTTCCCTGGAAATAGTGGCACAGCTCCGGTTTCATGATGCAGGTATCGCAACGCGCGAGTCGCTTGAAGCACGGATAGCAGTGCCCCTGCCCGAAGCTCTTGCGGGTCGCACGGCCGCAGTGCGTACAGGCGATGGCACCGGTCCAGGCGAGCCGAACAGGCTCGCCCAGCAGAGCGTCGAGCGGCAAGCGATCATCGCCGGCGCGCAGGGTATAGCGGGCGGTATCGTCGGGTTCGACGGCCATCTTGGCCAGGCAGCCCCGCGCCAGGGTTTCAGTCACGACCGACATCCTTGCCCAGACCGGCCAGCTCCGGTGCCACATTCCCGCCGCCGCTGTCGGCGCCGCAGGTGCGACGCTCCAGATAACCGACGCGTTGATCCTCGGGCACACCGTTCTCCACCTCATAGCGCATCACCGCCTCGAGGCAGAGCTCGGTCTGTTCGGCGGTGAGAAAGCGACCATCCGGCCACTTGCGCAGCGACACCGCCTGCTTGAGGCTCTCGTAGATGGCCGGCGTCATCTGCTGGATCATGCGCTCGAAGGTCATATCGCTCATGGCGGAGTCTCTCGAAAGAAATGAATCGGAGTATGGAACGTCGTCGGCTCGCGGTGCACTCGACAAGACAACGTCGACGGTCGCCGCCGCGTATCAGGATCTTCTGGTGCGTGCCGAATGATACCAGCCCAACACCAGCCCCACGACCAGACCGCCGAGGTGCGCCTCGTTGGCGACATTGCCGAAACCGAACAAGGCAGCGACATCGGTCATGGTGAAGACCATCCAGGCCAGCATGAACACCACCAGCATCTGGGGGACGAAGAAGCCACTGTCGGGACGTCGCCTCGACATCAGCCAAACATAGCCCAGCAGCGCGAAGTCGACCCCGGACATGCCGCCGAACAGCACCGTGCCGGTGGCGTATTGCGCCAGATTGCCACCGATGCCCGACAGCAGCAGCAGCGTCAGCATCCGCCTGCCTCCATGGATCGCCTCGACCTGCCGCCCAAAGAACCACAGCCAGAGCATGTTGAAGATCAGGTGCATCCAGCCGAAGTGCAGAAAGATCGGCGACAGCAATCGCCATACCTGGCCGCTGGCCAGCCCCTGACCGAGACTGCCCGGCGCCGGTTGTCCGTCGACGATGCCCACCGGCGCAATGGTCAAGGCGGCAACTGCCCAATCACCGAACAGCCAGGTGGCGACGAACACCAGCAGGCAGCCTCCCAGCGCCAGGGACGTGACCGGGGCACGTCGAAACGGCGCCAGCCACTGGGTGCCGCTGCTGCCACGCGCCCTGCCACCCTCGGGCATCAAAGGCTCGCCACGCTGCCATTGCGCCAGCAGTCCACGTAACGCTTCCTGCTGGGACGGGTCGACCAGCCACAGGACCTGACCGTCATCCTCTTCGGTGATGCGATGCCCGATGCGATGCGCCCAGAGTGCCTGACGCAACTCGCGCAGATCGGCATCGCGAGGCAACAGGATTACCCGATACATGACACCTCCGGGGCACGAACACCGATATCATGGGGACAGGAAAAGCGCGCAAAAAGAAAAGTCCGGCGGAGGGGGCCACCGGACAAGAGCAAGGGATCATTCAAGGGAACACCTACTCTGATTGGCGAGGTGGAGGTGAGTTCAGTCATGGACCATCTTTTTGTGTAACAAAATGTATCATTCGACATCGATCTCCCGCGGCATCGACCGGATACGCTCCTCGTGGGCCACGCTGACCCAGACGAAACGATCAGCATCGAGGCGCGCCTCACCGCTCCAGCGATAGGCGACCAGGCGACCGAACTTGACGGCACTGTAGTCCAGGCAGGCGATATTCGGCGCGGGCAACGCGGGAACGCCCTCGCACCAGTAATGGCCAATGAACAATGGCAGTTGATCCGGGCCATAGTAGCTCAGCGTCGAGCGCTCCTCATCGCTCAATGCGCGGGACTCCAGATCATCCGGCAGGTTGTCCGGCTGAAAGACCACATCCCCCCAGGTATGCGGATCCCTGGCCCAGAAGTGAGTACGAAAGCTGCGCCGGGTGAAACCATCTCCAGAGTGGATATGCATGCCCTCGGGCAGGGGCAGGTGGCTGCCCCGAGTCAGGCGATCGAGAATCAGTGACGCCCGCGTGCCGGAGCGCATCGCCTCGGTGAGGAAGTCCAGATCGATACGGGCATCCGGGCGCCGCCCACGCAGTTCATCGATCAATGCCTGATCCCAGCAGGCATGCACGACCCGTAGCCCGTCGAATTCCAGGCACAGCGGGATATCCAGAAACCACCCCAGCACCTGCTCCCACTCTCCGGGGTAGTCGCGATATTGCGCCAGGGTTTCCTGAACGATGCGATTGTGTCGAGGGGTATGCGCGCGAAGCCACTCACGCTCGGTCCCCGCCGGCGCGCGGTGGCAATAGGCAAGCGCGTTGACTTCATGGTTGCCGAGCACGATAGACGCCTCGCCCGCCTCGACCATGCGACGCGCGATGGAAACCGCCAGACGGATGCGCGGCCCTCGATCGATGAGATCTCCGAGAAAGATTGCCTTGCGGCGCGGATGGCGATAGACACCACCCCGCTGACGGTAACCGAGGCGCTCGAGCAGCGTGGCCAGGGTGGCGCCGCAACCATGCACGTCACCGATCAGGTCGTAGCCCTCGAGGGCACCGCTTATGCTCACCTCAGTCTCCCAGACGGTTGCTCCAGCCCAGCTTGCTGCGCAGGACCTCGTAGAAATTATGACCCAGCGGATGTACCAGCTGGACCCGCTGCGGCTTGCGACGGATCACCAGAACATCATCAGGCTTGGCCACGGCGCGTGTCTGGCCGTCGCAACTGATATGCGGATACGTCTGGTTGGTCTCGCCGATGTGGATGCGGATCTCGCTGGCCGCATCGATGACGATTGGTCGACTCGACAAGGTATGGGGAAACATCGGCACCAGAGTGATCGCATCCAGCCTGGGATGCATGATCGGGCCGCCACCGGACAGGGCATAGGCTGTCGACCCCGTGGGCGTGGCGATAATCAGGCCATCGCTTCGCTGGCTGTGCACGAAATGACCATCGATGAACAGCTCGAACTCGATCATGCGTACTGCCTTGCCGGGATGCAGGACCACCTCGTTGAGGGAGTCGCCATTGCCCATCAGGGTGTCGTCGCGATAGAGCTCGGCATCGAGCAGGAAACGCTCCTCGACCTCGTAGCGCCCCTCCAGCACCTCTCCGACACGCTCCTCGAGTTCGTCCGGAGAAATATCGGTGAGAAACCCCAGGCGGCCTCGGTTCACGCCGAGCACCAGGGTCCCGCTATGGCACAGGGTACGGGCAGCACCCAGCAGGCTGCCGTCACCACCGACCACGATCACCAGGTCGCACAGCTCGCCGAGCAGACGGCGGCTGGCCTCCGGATGGCCGTGGTCGAGCAGTACCGTGGCGGTCCGATCCTCGATGATGACGTGGTAGCCGGCGGCATCGAGAAAGCGGCTCAGGCGCTTCAGGGTCTCGACCACCTTGGCGCTGCCCAGCCGGCCGATCAGTCCTATGTTCTTAAAAGCGTGGTTCTTGAAGGCTTGCATGCGCGGGTCCTTCGCTTCGCGACGAACCATTATGGCGACACTGCCCAAGGGGGGCAAACCGCCTCAGGCGGTCCGGACCGCGCGACGCTGCCACCAGTCATTGAGCGCCAACGAGGCAATGATGATCGCACCGCCCAGCGCCAGCCGCATCAGATCGGCCTCGCGATTCCAGATCAGCAGGTTGACCAGCAGACCCGCAGGCACCAGGGCGTTATTCATGACCGCCAGCGCACCAGCGTCGACCCGCACGGCACCGAGGTTCCAGAGGAAGTACCCTACCCCGGAGGCCACCAGGCCCAGCCAGGCCAGTACGCCCCACTGCAGGCCTGTGGTGGGCAGGGCTGTCGTGTTGCCCAGTACCAGGAAAGCCGGCACGGCTACGGCCACCGCTCCCAGATAGAACCAGCCGAAGACCGACAGCCTCGGCAACGTATCAGGCAACCCCGCGGACAACCGGCGATAACCGACCTGACCCAGCGCGAAGCACAGGTTGGCGCCCTGCACGACCAGAAACCCCAGCCAGTAATCGTCGGTGAGTCCCTTGTAGCGGATCACCACGGCGCCCAGCACCGCCAACGCCGCGGTGAGCAGGTGAAAGGGTGTGAAGCGTCGGAACAGTGCATCGTCGAGCAGCGCGATATAAAGCGGCGTGAGGACGGTGAACAGCAGCACTTCCGGGACCGACAGCAGCAGGAAGGACTGGTAGAAGAAGATGTACATCACGCCGAGTTGCACGGCTCCCAGGGCCATCAGCGCCAGTCGCTGCCGCCCCCGCAGCAAACGCGGCCGCAGCACCGGCAAGAAGACCAGTGCCGCCAGGACGATGCGAATCATCACCGCGAAGTAACTGTCCACCTGCCCGGCCAGGTAGACACCGATCAGCGAGAACGAAAAGGCCCAGAGAACGGTGACACCGACGAGATAGCCCAATGGTCAACTCCTGTTTATATAAAGGGTTGACGGTGATTATACGCGCGTCCGCTCCACTGCCAAGCTCACCCCCGCCTCACCCAACCGGCAAGTCTCCGGGCGATGCCGAGGCCGAGCGCATCGGTCGAGGTCGGGGAGGGGTTAATAATGCTTCAGGAGCCAGAACACCGCATAGACCGATCCCGGAATCCAGCCAAGCAGCATCAGGACCAGCGACAGGAGCACCCGACGCCCCCCGGCACCGGCCAGGACCATCGCCAGGGGCGGCATCAGCACGGCCAGAATCACCATCGCGGCAAAGGGCTCGGGACGCGTGGCTCCCGAAGCCGAGCGCCGTGACTCGGCCTCATGGGCGGCGGTTGGCACCGTCTTTTCAGGAGCGGAGGCCGGCGGCGTAAAATGCTCCACACCACTGCCCGAGCGCGCGCCCTCGCCGACCTCCCTTCCTTCCGACGGCTGCTCATGATCCAGGGCCCGTTGATGCGCCTCATGATCGATCTTCTGCTCCAGGGCATCGGCCCCTTCCGCCAGCGTCTCGTGATAGCGCTCCCAATCCTCCCAGTCATGGGGCGTCCCGGCCTTGGGGCGATGGTCGCCGGACTCGCGAGCACGATACCAGGCCTTTTCTTCAAGCGTGTTGGGGCGCTCCTTGTCACGTTCTCCATCCAGGCCCTTGCGGGCCAGGTATTCACGGGCATCCATGATGGGCATCTCCAACGGTGATCGGGCACGAACGAATGATGGATCCATTGTGCCATATTGGAGTCGTTCAGCCCGACACGGGTTCCGATCACGGGCAGCGGCATCTCGCGCAAGTCGACTATGCTGAAGCCGAGGCAACCCCAGAGCATCCGGGTCACTCGACGTTATCGGCGAATGCCAGCCGTCCCGATTCCATCGGATGCCAGCACGGGCGAGGCTCACCACTGTCGGCACAAGGAGAACCGCCATGCCCAAGAAGGCCCCCACCATCGTTCGCGAGATCATGTCCCGCGACTGCTACCGGGTCTCCGGCAAGACCTCGGTGTCCACCCTGGCCGAAGGATTGTCGCTGCACCGACTGCCCGGGGCCCCCGTCGTCGACGAGCACGACCACCTGATCGGCTTCATCTCCGAGCAGGATGTCCTCGGCAAGGTACTGGAAAGTGCCTATCTCAACGATGAACCGCCTCTGGTCAGAGAGCTGATGCGCCATGAAGTGCTGTCCGTCACGCCCAACAAGAGCATCATCGACCTGGCCCAGGAAATGCTGGGAGCCAAACCCAAGATCTACCCGGTCACCGAGCAGACCCGTCTGGTCGGTATCGTCACCCGCCGCGACGTGCTCAACGCCCTTCTACGCATGCGTCACAGCTGAGCCTTGAAGCCGGCCACCCGGTGTGCGTCGGCGCCGACCTCGACGAAAGACTCAAAAAAAAGCCGCCCCAGCGGATGGGGCGGCAAGGATCGATGATGCAAGCCAGTGCAACATTGCTAGCGACTGCCATCGCGATGATGATGTTGCCTGTGCTTGATGAGACAACGCAGAGAGAAAAAGTTCGCCGCGTTCACCATTTTTTTCCTGGACCTGCTGTCGCCCCTGGGAAAAGGCGGCCCGACCTGTGGGGTTGTAATCATTAACCCTCTGGATATACTGGGAAACCTCGCGGGTGTAGCTCAATGGTAGAGCAGAAGCTTCCCAAGCTTAAGACGAGGGTTCGATTCCCTTCACCCGCTCCAATTTCGAGCCGTCGCGCCGTCTGCCGGCCCCGAGCGTTCCATGGCCCTGTTCCTGACTGTCTTCGCCGTCTGCATGCTGATCTTCGGCGGCATGGCTCTCATCCTGCTGCTATCCCATACCCCACGCTATCGCACCGAGCCCGAGCACCTGCTGACCTTGTTCGACAAGGCACTCGAGAATCGCGTCGGCGAAACCGAGTGGAACGCCCTCATCGGTTACCCGATTCGCCATGACGAATATCTGGAGAGTGTTCGCCGCCGTGCCAGGCACCTGATGGACGAACACGGCCGACATTGGCGCGTGGCGCGCGGCAAGCCACTGCTCGATACCGAGGGTCAGGCGGAACTTTCCGCCCTGCGCGATCACCTGGCGGCGCACACGCGACTCAAACGTGAGCGGGAGCAGGAATGAGTGTCAACGCTGGATCCGGTATCATGGCAGATGCATGCCACGGACTCGTCCCGCCGGAGGCCCGCGATGACCAGCGCGATCCGCCAGACACCGCTAGATACCGCCGTTCACCATCACGCCCATGACTTCCATCAGATCGTGATCGGGTTGCGTGGTCAGGCGGAATTCGAGATCGAAGGGCTGGGCGGCTCCATCTCGGCCCTGTCCGGCTGCATCGTGCCGGCCAATCATGTTCACTACTACGCCGGCACCGGCGACAATCACCAGCTGATTCTCGACCTACCGGAAGACGCCCTCTCGCTGACCGGCCATCAGCACGAACTGGTGCGTCTGTTCGATGCACCCCGCTTCTTCTCGCTGGACGCCCCTCTGGAGCGCTACCTCGACTTCGTGGTGCACGAACTCGGCCTGCTCTCTCAACAGGGCCGCCTGAGCCCCCTGCAACAGGAACGCCTGGCCACGACGCTGCTCGGCTCCCTGCATGCTCGCCTGGCCCAGGAAGCTCCCGCCCGGGGTCGCCACCTCGATCTTGCCGCCCTCGACCGCTTCATCGACCATCACCTGGGAACCCCCCTGCGAGTCGCCGACCTGGCGGCCGAAGCCTGCCTGAGCGAGACCCACTTCACCGCGCGCTTCCGCGAGCAGACCGGTCTTTCGCCCTGGCAGTACGTATTGCGCCGACGCCTCGATACCTCGGAGCGTCTGCTGCGCGAAAGCCACCTGCCCCTGTCGGAGATCGCCGCCCTGACCGGCTTCGCCAACCAGAGCGCGTTCTCCCGAGCCTTCCGCCGCACCTTCGGCCATCCGCCGAGCCGAGTGCGGACCACATCAGCCCGCCCCCTCGGTGCACCCGCACTGCAAGGTTAGACGAAAGGCTAACCATCCCGTCATATTCCATTAACAACATTGAAATCGTCAAATCCATCCGTGGATTCGGCAAGCAGAGCCCGATGATGCCCCCTACCCTCATAAGATGCCCTTGGTCCGCTGGCGAGCCGATGCCGGCGGAGCGGAACACCTATTGTGACGACGGGCTTCAGACCGGGGAAGATTCATGCTCAACGCCAACGACATGCTGGATAACGCCACCTGGCGCCAGGAACTCGACACGCTTTTCGCCAGTATCAGCGACCACTATGTGGTGGACGAGGAGGCCTATGTCGAAGAACTGATCAGGGCGCTCGATACCGACGAGCGCGACTTCGCGCGTATTGCCGACAAGACGGCAGAATTGGTGCGCGAAATCCGCGAGATGGACACCGCGGTGGACACCATCGACGAGCTCCTCCAGCAGTACAGCCTGGATACCCATGAAGGCCTGATGCTGATGTGCCTCGCGGAAGCCATGCTGCGCATTCCCGACAAGGCCACTGCCGACGCCTTGATCGAGGACAAGCTCGGCCCCGCCGACTGGAAGTCCTACCTGGGCCAGAGCGAATCCTGGATGGTCAACGCCTCCACCTGGGGACTCTTGATGACCGGCCGCGTGGTGACCATGGACAAGCCGCAGGAGGGCCGCCCCTCCGGCTTCATCAACAAGATGGTCAACCGCATGGGGGAACCGGTGATCCGCCGGGCCATGGTCGAGGCGATGAAGGTCATGGGCAAGCAGTTCGTGCTGGGGCGCGACATCGACGAGGCGCTCAAGCGATCCAGGCCGTTATTCGACAAGGGCTATACCTACTCCTACGACATGCTGGGGGAGGCCGCCCGCACCCGCGACGACGCCAAGCGCTATTTCGACGACTACGCCAACGCCATCGACCGTGTCGGCAAGACCAGCACCCGGCTGTCGGACAAGACGCCTCCACCGTCGATCTCCATCAAGCTTTCCGCACTGCATCCACGCTACGAATTCGGCCGTCGCGAACAGGTCCTCGATGAGCTCGTCGCCAGCACTCTCGAGCTTGTCACCATGGCACGCGAGCGCGATGTCGCCGTGACCATCGATGCCGAGGAAGTCGACCGCCTGGAGCTCTCCCTCGAAGTATTCCGTGCGGTCTACGAGCATGACGTCTGCCGTGGCTGGGGGCATTTCGGCCTGGTCATCCAGGCCTACGCCAAGCGCGCCCTTCCGGTATTGCATTACATCAACCGTCTGGCCGAAACGCAGGGCGATGAAATCCCGCTGCGCCTGGTCAAGGGTGCCTACTGGGATACCGAGATCAAGGAGTCGCAACAGCTCGGCGTCGAGGGCTATCCCGTCTACACACGCAAGGCGGCCACCGATGTCGCCTACCTCGTGTGCGCACGCTTTCTGCTCTCCGAGGGGACCCGGGGGCGGATCTTCCCGCAGTTCGCCACCCATAACGCCCATACCATCAGCACCATCCTCGAGGTGGCCAACGAGGCCGATCGCGCCTTCGAGTTCCAGCGCCTGCATGGCATGGGCGAGGCCCTCTACGCTTCCGCGCTCAAGCGAGCCCCCCAGGGGACTTACTGCCGTATCTACGCCCCGGTGGGCGCTCACAAGGACCTGCTGCCCTACCTGGTCCGTCGCTTGCTCGAAAACGGCGCCAACTCGTCCTTCGTGCACCAGCTGGTCGATCCCAAGGTGCCCGTCGAGTCGCTATGCGTGCACCCCGTGGAAACGCTGCGCCAGCACGACAGACTTGCCAATCAGCATATCCCCCTGCCGCGGGATATCTATGGCGAGAAGCGTCTCAACTCCCGGGGCGTCAACCTCAACATCCGCAGCCATTACGATCCGCTGATGCGCGCCATGCGAGAGTGCATGGATACCGCCTATGAAGCGCGCCCGCTGCTGGCTTTCGATGTCGCCACCGATCCAAGCCTGGTGCATGACGTCACCAGCCCCCATGACCACCGCATGACGGTCGGCAACGTGCTCTGGACCAGCAAGGAACAGGCAGAGCGCGCCGTGGACGCCGCCTGGGCCGCCTTCCCACGCTGGGATACCACCCCGGTCGCCGACCGCGCCGCCATCCTGCGACGCTTCGCTGAACTGCTGGAAGAGCACATGGCCGAATTGATGGCCTTGTGCTCCCGCGAGGGCGGCAAACTGCTCACCGACGGTGTCGACGAGATTCGCGAGGCCGTGGACTTCTGCCGCTACTATGCCGCCAAGGCCGAAGAGATCTTCGGTGAGCCGATCAAGCTGCCAGGGCCGACCGGTGAGTCCAATGAGCTGGTGATGAGCGGCAAGGGCGTCTTCGCGGCGATCAGTCCATGGAACTTCCCGGTGGCGATCTTCTGCGGACAGATGGTGGCCGCCGCCGTGGCCGGCAACACCGTCCTGGCCAAGCCGGCGGAGCAGACCTCCATCATCGCCCACCGGGTCGTCGAACTCCTTCACCAGGCCGGCATGCCCCGAGACGTGGTCCAACTGCTGCCCGGCGATGGTCCCACCGTGGGCAGCGTGCTGACTGGCGACCCCCGCATCACCGGCGTGGTCTTCACCGGCGGTACCGATACCGCACAGGTCATCAATCGCTCCCTGACCGAACGCGAGAATGCCCCTCTTCCGACCCTGGTGGCCGAAACCGGGGGCATGAACGCCATGATCGTCGACTCCACTGCCCTGCCCGAGCAGGTCGTGAACGACGTCATCCACTCGGCCTTCCAGAGCGCCGGCCAGCGCTGTTCTGCCCTGCGCGTGCTGTACCTGCAGGACGACGTGGCCGACCGCGTCATCGAGATCCTCAAGGGCGCCATGGCCGAGCTCCACGTAGGCGACCCACGTGACCTGGGCACCGATGTGGGCCCGGTGATCGACGAGGACGCCCGCCAGAACCTCCAGGCGCATATCGACAAGCTCAAGGGCGAGGGCCGCCTGATCGCGGAAACGACGCTCGACGCCGCGCATACCGCCGACGGAACCTTTATCGCCCCGACGGCCTTCCAGATCGATGGCATCGAGGCACTCGAACGTGAGCAGTTCGGGCCGATCCTGCACATCGTGCGCTACAAGTCCCAGGACCTGGACAGCGTCATCGATTCGATCAACGGCCGTGGCTATGGCTTGACCTTCGGCGTGCACAGCCGCAATGAATCCTTCGCCGAGGAAATCGCCCGCCGGATTCGCGTCGGCAATGTCTACGTCAATCGCGACATCATCGGTGCCGTGGTGGGCGTTCACCCCTTCGGCGGCCAGGGCCTTTCCGGCACCGGCCCCAAGGCCGGCGGCCCGCACTACCTGTTGAGGTTCGCCACCGAGAAGACGGTAACCATCAACACCGCCGCCCTGGGTGGCAACGCATCGCTACTCGCCATGGGAGATGACTGAAGCGGATTTTCGATCGCCCCTGACGCAGGGCGTGGCATACCGGAAACCAAGTACAATACTGGTGTGCCACCCCCTACCGCACCCTGAGAAGCGGCACCTGCCGCTCCTGGGCAGATCCCCGAACGACCGGGGTTCATATCCACAATGGTCTTGTAATAATCAGCACAACTGGAGGCCTTCATGGAAGACACCGCGCAACTGGATTCCATACGCAAGCCAGGACTGGGGCTTGCCCTCATTCCCATATTGGGAACCCTCGCCGTACTGGCGGTCCAGCTTTTTTATTTTGGAGATTTCACTCCCCACATTCCGCTATCCATCGGCATTGCACTGACCGGTATTCTCGGCATCTATCTTGGCCATGGCTGGCCAAATATCGAGAAGGGTATCTTCCACGTCATCAATGTCTCGCTTCCCTCGGTGTCTGTACTGATCATCGTCGGCATCATCGTCGGTGTCTGGATCGCCAGTGGTACGGTGCCGACCCTGATCTACTACGGCCTCAAGGTACTGTCCCCCGAGATATTCCTCGCCGCTGCCATGATTCTCTGCTCGGTCGTGTCCGTCTCCCTGGGTACCTCATGGGGCACGGTAGGCACGGTCGGCCTGGCCCTGATGGGGATCGGCGCGGGCTTCGGCATTCCGGCCTACTGGACCGCCGGGGCTGTGGTCTCCGGTGCCTTCTTCGGTGACAAGATATCCCCGCTTTCCGATACCACCAACCTGGCACCGGCCGTCACCGGCACCAACGTCTTCGACCACATCAAGAACATGATGCCGACCACCATTCCGGCCATGCTGCTCGCATTGGTCATCTATCTGGTGGCAGGCTTCACGGTGATCGATTCCACCCAGACCTCCTTCGAGAGCATCAACGCCATCACGTCGGCACTCGATGAGGCCTTCTGGATTTCTCCCTGGCTGCTGCTGCCCGCACTACTGGTCATCGGCCTGGCCGTGACGAAGAAACCACCGATTCCATCACTGTTCGCCGGTGCTGTCGCCGGGGGGGTCATGGCCATGCTGTTCCAGGGTGTCGGCCTGCATGACCTTTTCACCTTCGGCAATTCGGGTTACTCCATCAGTACCGGCGTCGACGAAATCGACACCCTGCTCAATAGCGGTGGCATCCAGTCGATGATGTGGACCATCTCGCTGGTCCTGCTCGCGCTCGGCTTTGGCGGCGCACTGGAGCGCACCGGCTGCCTGGAAGCCGTAATCAGCGTCATCATTTCGCGCTTCAAGACATTCGCCAGCATCCAGACATCTGCCGTCCTGACGTCGGTGGCCACCAATACCGTCGCCGGTGACCCCTATCTGTCAGTCGCCTTGCCAGGACGCATGTATGCCCCAGTCTACCGAGGCATGGGCTACTCGACCCTGAACCTGTCGAGGGCAATCGAAGAAGGCGGAACCCTCGTATCCCCACTTGTTCCATGGAATGCGGGCGGGGCCTTCGTCATCACGGCTCTGTCCTTGAACATCGGCAATGGCAACTTCGAAAACCTGCTTTACATACCACTGGCCTTTGCCTGCTGGACGGCCCCCTTCATCGGTATTTTCTATGCCAATCTAGGCTGGTTCTCGCCCAAGGCAACCGATGCCGAAAAAGCCAAGTGGGATGCAGATGAAGAACCACGCCTGGACCCTGAAGGAAATTATGTATAACCAGTGACGCTTTGCTTTCAACAGTTCGGTGGAGATATTCTCTACTGGACTGTTGGTTTTCATACCGGAAAGCATTTCGTGTCATTAAAGAAGGCAAGGGATTTCTTGACATAAAGCCTTTTCCTTCTCTAATGACAAGTTCAAGACGCAAGGAGCACGCATGATCGACAACACACGCCCTGCCGGTTGCAGGCTCGAACTCTCCCCTATCGCGATGCTCGCCAACGGCTATCGGGCCTGCGCGCGTGACAACAACCTGCCCGAGATTTCTCGGAGCCAATAAACTGGAGACGCTTCATCATGGCTATTGGTGTCTGGATTAGTCTGATCGGTTACTTTCTGCTCATGATCGCCATCGGCGTTTATGCTATGCGCACCTCCACGTCCTCATCCGAGGATTACATGCTGGGAGGGCGCTCCCTCAGCCCGAAGGTAGCGGCGCTTTCGGCCGGCGCTTCGGACATGAGCGGCTGGTTGCTGCTGGGCCTGCCGGGAGCCCTCTTCGCTTCGGGGCTGGGCTCTGCCTGGATAGGCATCGGCCTGCTGGTGGGCGCGTTCTTCAACTGGACGCTGGTCGCTCCGCGTCTCCGGGAACAGACGGTTCATTATGGTAATGCCATTACCATTCCGTCCTTCCTGGCCAACCGATTCCCGACTCGAGCGACGTCACTGCGTACCGTGTCGGCCGTCGTCATCGTCATCTTCTTCGCCGTCTACACTGCCTCCGGCCTGGTGGCGGGCGGCAAGCTGTTCGAGAGTGCGTTTGCCGGCATCTTCAACTTCGGTGGCCTCAGTGACTACGCCGCGGGCATCATCATCACGCTGGGCGTGGTACTCGTCTATACCGTGGTGGGTGGCTTCCTCGCGGTGAGCATGACGGACTTTGTGCAAGGCTGCATCATGATGCTGGCACTGATCATCATGCCGGCGGTGGTGCTCTTCGGCGAAGGGGGTGGCGGCTTCTCGCAGGCATCGCAGACCCTGAATGAAGTCGATCCCACGCTATTGAGCTGGACGGATGGACTCACCTTCATCGGCTGGCTTTCGGCGGTGACCTGGGGGCTGGGCTATTTCGGCCAGCCACATATCATCGTGCGATTCATGGCGATCCGTAACCTGAAAGACGTACCGACAGCGCGCAACATCGGCATGGGCTGGATGCTCATCTCCCTGATCGGCGCCGTGTCACTCGGCATCTTCGGTCGCGCTTACGCGGTGCGCAATGGCATGGATATCCAGGATCCGGAAACCATCTTCATCATCCTCGCGGACCTGCTGTTCCACCCCTTGATCACTGGCTTCCTCTTCGCGGCACTGCTGGCGGCGGTGATGAGCACGATTTCCAGTCAATTGCTGGTATCCTCGTCTTCACTCACCGAAGATTTCTACCGTCTGTTCCTGCGCAAGGAAGCGCCGGAGAAGGAGTGTGTCCTCATCGGACGCGTGAGCGTCGTGTTGGTTGGCCTGGTGGCAGCAGTGATCGCCTCCGACCCCGACTCTCAGGTTCTGGCGCTGGTCAGTAACGCCTGGGCAGGCTTTGGCGCGGCGTTCGGCCCGCTGATCATCCTGTCGCTGATGTGGCCGCGTACCAATGGTGCTGGCGCCATCGCGGGCATGGTCGTGGGTGCCGCCACCGTCATGATCTGGATTTCACTGGGCTGGAACGGCTCCTTCATGGGTGGGCCCGGTGTCTACGAGATCATCCCAGGCTTCATCGCCGCTTTCATTGCCATCCTGGTGGTGAGCAGCGTGACGGCCGACGCGGGTGAGTACAAGCAAATCTCTCGCTGAGAGCGCGCAACGCAACGTCGTAAAGGGGCTCCTGCGGGAGCCCTTTTGCTGCCCATCAGGTCAGCCAAGCACGCCCGATCAACACCAGGGCAAACCCCCACAAGGCCCTCTGGCTCCAGGGACCATTGACCAGTTTCTCCAACCGGCCCCTCTCTATCCCCCCGACCAGTGGACGCGCGAACGTCGCTCCCAGCGCCCAGACTCCCAGGGCCACAAGGGGAAGCCGCAGAGCGAATGGCAGCCCTTGTATCAATTCGGGCCGCCACAGCAACCAGGCCGAAAGACCGGCTGCCAACAGCAACGCACCGGTATCGAGGTGCACTCGAGAGATCAGGGGCCGATCCGTCATGGTCGCCTCCAGCGCCGATGTCACACTTCCAGTGAAGACGATTCCAGGCCAGTTGGCGAACAATGTGCAAACATTGTACAAGAAGTGTCGCTTATTGCTATCAGTAGCAAAAAGTTCCATTGAATTGCCCCATATATTGCAATCGACACCATAGGAATTCTTTACAAGACGTTTAGAAACACTGTTTTCTATAATTCTCCTTGAACGATGCGGACGACGCAGTAGGACATACCAGCGTCAGCATCCGAAACACCACAGGGAGGACTCCCCATGAAAGCGACTCGACTGATTTCTGCCGCCGCCCTCGCCGCTGCCGGCCTCTTCGCCACCCAGGCCGCCATGGCCTACCAGGCAGGCGACATCTATGTACGCGGCGGCTATTCCAAGTCCGACGTGAAGAGCGATAACGGCGAGATCGCCAACCAGGACATCAATGTTTCCGATGAACAAGGCATCGCCTATGGTTTCGGCTACCTGTTTACCGACAAGCTGGGGATCGAGCTCAACGGTACCGAAGCCGTGGAGCATGACATGACCGGCGGCAGTTTCGACCGCACCCCGGTCAACCTGATGGCCAACTACTATCCGCTGGGCGGTACGGACTCGCGGGTCCAGCCCTACGCAGGGGTCGGCCTCAACTACACGCACTTTTCCAACGAGTCGGTGAGCGGCATGGATCTCGACCATTCCTACGGCGCCGCCGGCCAGGTGGGCGTGGATCTGGCCCTGACCGACCGCTTCATGATCGGTGCCTTCGCCAACTACGCCGATGTGGATAGCGACGTGGACATGCAGGGTCAGCAGGTCGGCAATGTCGAGCTCGACCCGCTCACCGTCGGGGGTGGCCTGACCTACCGCTTCTGAGCACCATCATCACCAGACCACGACGCCGGGCCATGCCCGGCGTCGCTTTTTCTGTACTCGAACCAGCGAGGCCCTCCAGATGGAGGGCCTCGTCATTCCTGCACGATCAATGGCACTTGCTCAGCGCGGGTGGTGCCGCGACAACCCGAGAGCCGCGAGGGTCTCGTCATCCAGACCTGCAACCGCCGGAACCTCGGTCAGCCGGGCGTGGTACGCGGCGGAGAGGAACGCCCGGCCACGCAATAGATGTTCGAGATATTCGTGGGCGGGACGCAATGCCTCGGCGGTGGTTCCCGGTGTGGCGATGTACACCCAGGCCTCGATGGCGCCTTCGGCGGTCTCGATGGGCAGGCGGTATCGACAATATTCGTCGGGATGCCCCTCGAAAGGATCCATGGCATGGATCTGTTCGGGAGACATCAGTTCGAAGAGCGCCCCTTCGACACACTCCCCTCTCCGGGGAGTCACGTTGGCGTGGCTGATGCCGGGTACCTTCGATACCTTGTCGAATCGCAGAACATGATCGACCAGCACGCCCGGCAAGGCACGTCGCGTACCGCCAATACGGGCCTCGACACGCGCCGGATTCATGTTACTGCCATAGGCGAAATAATACGGCATGGCGCTCAGTTCTCGGTGACGAGAGTGTCGATACGTTCGACAGCCTTGCCCATCAGGATACGATCGCTGTTGCGTGCGCCTTCCTGAGTCAGATACGCCTCCACCGCCGGGGCCACGTCACAGTTCGCGGGCATGGGGCTTTCCGTCTCGACCAGGGCGTCGAGCCGGGCGATGAACACGAAACGCAACCATTGCGGCAGGCTCATCGTATCGATGCAGAACGGCTGAGAGCTGTTGAAGGCCGTCGGCTCGGGGCGCTCCACGCGCCAGAGGTTGGCGGCCCTCATGGTGGACTCGAGTTCGCGAAGCGCGGCATCGAGTTCCTCGTGAACGGTCATGGGTCATCTCTCCAATCGATCAATGGCGTCATTATCCCGTGACTCGCCGCCTCGGGCTACCCCGTGCTCAAAGCCCTTGAGGCGCCGGTTGGCCGGCCAGCACCTTGCGCAGGAAGTCGCGGGTACGCGGGTCCTCGGGGGCATTGAACAACCGCGAAGGTGGGCCCTGTTCGACGATATGACCGCCTTCCATGAACACCACTCTATCGGCCACATCCCGGGCAAACCCCATTTCATGGGTCACCACCAGCATGGTCTGACGCTCGGTGGCCAACTGCTTCATCAGGGCCAGAACCTCCTCGACCCACTCCGGGTCGAGCGATGACGTCGGCTCGTCGAAGAGAATGATATCGGCCTGTGCCGCCATGGCACGACCGATTCCCACACGCTGCTGCTGTCCTCCGGAGAGCGATGCCGGGTAGGCATCCGCCTTGTCGGCCAGCCCGATGCGCTCGAGAATCTCCCGGGCCCGGGCGTGCGCCTTCTCCTTCGACCAGCGATTGACCACGATCAATCCCTCGGCGATGTTCTCCAATGCGGTCTTGTTGGCGAACAGTGCATAGTTCTGGAAGACGAAGGCCGTGCGTCGTCGCGCCGCCAGGATGTCGGCCCGACTGGCACGGGTGACGTCGATCTTCAGGTCCCCCAGGGTCAACTGCCCGGCGTCCGGGGTCTCGAGGAAGTTCAGGCAGCGCAGCAGGGTCGACTTGCCGGTACCCGACGGGCCGATTACCACAATGATCTCGCCTCGCTCGATGGCGAGATCGATACCGTCGAGCACGGGTGCGCCACCGAACCGCTTGACCAGGTTGGCTATCTTGATCATCTGCGATACGCCTTGTTGAGCCGTGTCTCCAGCCGGCGCTGGCCCCAGGCCAGCAACTCGACAATGATCCAGTAGATCACCGCCACAGTGAGAAAGGCCTCGAAATACAGAAAACTGCCGGCCGCTTCCTTCTGGGTCGCCCCCATCAGTTCGGTGACGCCCAGGGTAAAGGCCAGTGAAGTGGCCTTGATCATGTCGATGAAGTAGTTCATCAGGGTAGGTACCGCGACCCGGGTCGCCTGAGGCAGCACGATGCGCCGCATCAACTGTCCGTTGGTCATGCCGATGGACAGCGCGGCTTCGGTCTGGCTGCGATCGACACCGACGATGGCGGCCCGGATCGACTCTGCCATATAGGCAGAAAAGTGCAGCGTCAGCCCCATGATGGTGGCCGTAACACCATTGATCTGGGTCAGGAAAGCCAGCAGTTGCGGCAGACCGTAATAAAACAGGAAGAGTTGCACCAGCAGCGGGGTACCGCGAAAGAAGGAGATGAACAGCATCGTCGCCGCGTTCAACCCCGGAATCCTCAGCACCCGGATCACCGCCAGCCCGCAGGCCAGGGCCAGAGCCAGCACCATCCCGGCCGCCGCCATCTCGAGGGTCAGCGGCAGATAACTCAACAGGATGGGTACCAGCCCCAGCATGTAGTCGAAATCGAGAACGCTCATGATGAAAGCAGCGCCGGATCAGGGACGGGTGATATCGGTGCCGAACCAGCGCTCGGAGATGTCCGTCAGAGTGCCATCCTCACGCAAGGCGGCGAGCGCCTTGCCGACCCGGTCGCGCAGTGCGCGGTCCTCTTCGGTATCGCGGAACGGCAACGCATTGCGGATTTCCGAGAAAGGCTTGCCGGCCAGCTCGAGCGGCAACGGCTTCTCCTTGATCACCTGGCTGGCACTCACCCGGTCCATGACGAAGGCATCGACACGGCCCAGGGCGGTGTCCTGCTCGATATTGCTCTCGTAGGTACGAATATCGATCTCGTCGGCATAGGGCAGCTCACGCAACAGTTGTTCATAGTTGGAGCCCAGGTTCACCGCTACACTTTTGCCACGCAGATCCTCGACGCCGGAGACCGCTTCGTTGCCCTCCTTGACCACGACCTGAGCACCATCGTAGACATAGGGTTCGGTGAAGACATACTTGGCCTGACGCTCTTCGGTAATCGTGATCTGGTTGGCGATGGTGTCGATGCGCCCGGACTCGAGCATGCCGAAGAGTCCGGAGAAGTTGGCGGTCACGAACGACACCTCGGTATTCATTTCCTCGGCCACGGCCTCCATCACATCGACCTCGAACCCCTTGAGGGTGTCCTGTTCGACGAAGGTGAAGGGGAAATAGCCGCCGGACATGCCGACCTTGAGAGGTTCGTCCTCGGCCTGGAGAGTCCCGGCGAAAGCGATGGCACCAACGGGAATCAGGGTCAGAGCGATGTTTCGTACCAAGCCTGGAAAGCGCAACATGATGAGCCTCCTGTCATTACACGTCACAAAGAGAATTCAGGAATAAGAAGCCTTGATCTATATTCCATTTTGACACAAACCGTAGGAAAAATCCCTCACGGCGGCCAATAGCCGTTGATTATGCCTGTCATAGCCTCGTGACACAGTCATGTCATGCACAGAAGACCTGAACGTCCCTGTGGATAACCACTGAACAGGTCGCGCCTGCCGAGACCTCATGGGCTTTCCGAGCCATTGATCAATGAATGATCAATCCCCGAATCCCCAATGCAGCGTTGGCTGACAGAATTCGGGTGTCGATGTAAAGTGCACGCTTCGAGCCAGGGGGACCGCATGCAATCGATCGACAGCCTACATGACTTCTTCGTCCGCACCGGTGCCGAGGTGAGGCTCTATCATCTTGGCCGTCGTGTCGAACCCTGTCCGCGCGACGCCTTGCGCGGCCTTGAAAACGACGAGCGCCCCTGGCCGATTCCCTGGCAAGCGCAGGCCAGGCTGGCGATGGTGTTCCGGGTGGGAGATCTCGACGACCCCCTCATCTGGTTCCTGGCTCTGCCGCTGGATGAACAGGGCAAGCTCGACCCGGCCCCCCGGGATGCCTTCCTGCAGCGCCTGCTGGAAACCCTGGGCCGCAATGTCCAGGGGCTCGGCCGTGAGGAAAGTCGCGAGATCGACAACCTGATGAAGGACAACCCCCTCGCCTTCACACCTTCAACGACCTTTCTGGCCATGCTGCACGCCCGGGCGAGCCACGACCTCGGCCGCCCGGCGAGCCAGCACCTGGAACCGGCGGAAGCCTACCTGGAGGGGCAGCAGACGCTCGACTGGCGGGCCCTTGGCCTTCAAGGGCTCGCCGACTTCGTGTCGCGCATGGACGCTGACCAGCAGCACCGGCTGGCTGACACACTCGCGTCTCTGCCCGATGAGGTCCTGGTATCGCTATGTTACTGTCTGGAACATGTCGGCATTGACGACAGCCTCGCCGACGCGCTCCGCCAACGCGGTGAGCAGGCCGCCGAGGCTGGCGATATCGAAGGTTTCTGCGCCTGCGTGCGCGCCGTCAGCGGTGCCGATGGCACGCGAGCCGGCGACTGGTACGATGCCCTTCTGGCCGACGCGACGAGCTGTGGCCCCGACCTGTTGGCCGCCATGGCAGGGCGTGGCTGGCGTCACCTGGAAGATGGAGAGCGACTCCCGCGCTTCCTGGCCCGCCTGGCGGACGAACCTCGGGCCGACTTCACCGCCGTAGCACGCGACCTGGCGCTGATCCCTCGCCTGCGCCTGCCCGTATTGATGACGCTGCGCGACGCCGAGCCGACATCCGCCATCGGTCGCCGCCTGGCCGGCCTTTCCCGTTGATCCACAGGAGGCACCAAGCGCCATGAAGGAGCTGCCCTACCAGGCCAAGGCGGTCATCGGCCGCCGCGAGATGGTCACCCTGCCAGCGCTGAACCTGACACTGTGCGCCAAGGCCGACACCGGCGCCCGCACATCGGCACTCCACGCCGAGGACATCGAAACCTTCGAGCATGACAACCACCCCTGGGTACGATTCACCACGCGCGGTGGAGGCCCGGCCAGCCCGGCCCACGAACAATGTCTGCCGCTCCATGATCGGCGTCGGGTCACCAGTTCCAATGGTCAGGCCGAGTGGCGTTACGTCATCCGCACACTGATGCAACTGGGCGAACTGGAATTCCCGGTCGAGTTGACCCTTACCGACCGACGCGACATGCGACACCCCATGCTGCTGGGCCGACGCGCCCTGCGACGGCTACTGGTGGCGCCCGGCGCCGGTTTTCTGCATGGTGAGCCCTGAGGCTCACCCTCTCTCCGCACCGGATAACGGAGAATCCACCATGCACATCGCGTTGCTGTCACGTAATCGCAATCTCTACTCCACGCGTCGCCTGATGGAGGCCGCCGAGGCCCGCGGCCATAGCGCTCGGGTCGTCGACACCCTGCGGTGCTACATGAGCATTGCCTCTCATCATCCCTCTATTCACTACAAGGGGCAGGAACTCGAGCCCTTCGACGCGGTGATTCCCCGTATCGGTGCCTCCATCACCTTCTACGGCTGCGCGGTGCTTCGTCAGTTCGAGATGATGGGAACCCAGGTGCTCAACGACAGCGTCTCGATCACCCGTTCGCGTGACAAGCTGCGTTCGTTGCAGCTACTCTCGCGCAAGGGCATCGGCCTGCCGGTGACCGGCTTCGCCCATTCGCCCGACGATATCCCGGACCTGATCACCATGGTCCGCGGCGCCCCCCTGGTCATCAAGTTGCTGGAGGGCACCCAGGGGATCGGCGTGGTGCTGGCCGAGACCAACCAGGCTGCCGAGTCGGTGATCCAGGCCTTCATGGGCATGAAGGCCAATATCATGGTCCAGGAATACATCAAGGAGGCCAAGGGCGCCGACATCCGCTGCCTGGTCATCGGCGACAAGGTCGTGGCCTCCATGAAACGCCAGGCCGCCGATGGCGAATTTCGCTCCAACCTGCACCGCGGCGGCAGCGCCAGCATCATTCGCATCACGCCCGAGGAACGTTCCACGGCAATACGGGCCGCCAAGGCCATGGGCCTGAAGGTGGCCGGCGTCGACCTGCTGCGCTCCAACCACGGGCCGGTGATCATGGAAGTGAACTCATCGCCGGGACTGCGCGGCATCGAGAGCGCTACCGGCAAGGACATTGCCGGACAGATCATCGATCACCTGGAAAAAAGCTCGGCACCGAAACGCAAGACACCCCCCAAGCCTAAAGGCTAATCCCGAAAAGAGGATTTAATGGTAAATGGGGGTGGCAAAAGTACCACGACACCCCCACAATCTGCGTCACCGGAGGAGGTGAACGCGCATGTTTCTTGATAATCGCCAGGTGGCGATGGACAGTGCCCTCGAAGCGCTGGCCGACAGCATCGACTATTTCCAGGATAACCTCGAGCGTTTGCGGCCGACCCTGCGCGACGCACTCGAGCCCCATTTCGAGGAACGTGGCAGGCTGATGCGCGAGCTGCAGTCACTGGCCCGACGTCACCTCGACCTTCTCCCCCGCGATGCCGACGTCGAACGTGACGACTACATGTGGTTATGGAGTCGACTGAAGAGCTTCGTCGGCAATGACAGTCAGGTCCTGATCAACGAGCTGCTCGAACAGGAGCGGGTGTTGATGCAGGCACTCTCGACCCTGCTCACTCATCCGCTGCCCGATGCCATCGAGCCGGTCATCGAGGAATGTTGGCGGAACTGCCGTTCGCTGATTCGCGAGCTGTACCGCCTGCAGAAGCAGCGTCATAAGCGTTGACCGGACCGCGACGCGGCATGATTTCCAGGGGCTCCACCGGCCCCAGAAAATGCGGCTCGCGGCCCCAAACGTAGAGATCCCCCAGTGTCGCCACTCGCGCGACCCACTCCCGCGCCCTCAGTCGCAGGGTGCCCTCCGATGGCCGCTCCGGTGCCGCGCAGCCTCGTGCCTCGATACCCAGGGCATCGGCAATGAACAGGGCCCTGGGCAGATGCCAGGCCTGGGTGACCAGTAGAGCGCGTTTCACCGCGAAGACGTCACGGGCCCGGGCAAGGGTATCGAAGGTACTGAAACCGGCATAATCGAGCGTCATGACCGCATCCGGGATGTCGCGACCGCGCAGATCCTTCCACATGGTCACCGGCTCGTTGTAGTAGCGCGTGCTGTTGTCACCCGACAGCAACAGATGTTCGACCCGCCCGTCATGCACCAGGCTCGCCGCCGCTCGCATGCGCCCCTCGAAATGGGGGTTCCGCGCGCCGCTGCGGGTCCAGTGCGATGTACCGAAGACGATACCGACCCGCTCGGGCCGGCACTGAGATACCTCGAGCTCGATACGGCTGCGGGTGTTCGTCAGCATCCACAGGTTGGCAGCCAGAAACAGCAGGATCGCCAGCAGGGTGCCCCCGCCCAGCGACATCAACAGGATCCGGAAGGTTTTCCACGGTAGCGAGGGCATCGATTTCCTCGGTCATGGCGACGACTAGGGCATCGCCTCGGCTCGCCGACACTGTGGCGTTCGATGCAGCGCATGGACGATGTCGGCACATCCTCGGAACATGCCGAGCTCAAAACATGCCGAGCTCGAGCTTGGCCTCGTCGCTCATCATCTCGCGACGCCAGGGCGGATCGAAGACGATCTCGGTATGCACCTTGCTGATCTGAGGAGCCCCCAGAATCTTGTTGCGCGCATCGGCGGCAATCACATCGCCCATGCCGCAACCCGGTGCGGTCAGCGTCATACGGATGGTGACGAGTCGCTCGCCGGTAATCAAGCGCTCGATACGACAACCATAGACCAATCCCAGTTCAACGATATTGACCGGGATCTCCGGATCGAAGCAGGTTCGCAGCTGATCCCAGACGAACGCCTCGATATCCTCTTCCGAGGCGTCTTCCGGCAGGGTCGGCCGCGGCACTGCATCGAGCCCCAGGGCATCCAGCTCGCTACCTTCGATCAGGTACATGCGCCCCTCGAACCCCACACTGACGGTACCGCCCTTGGCCTGCATGACCGTGACCTCGTTGTCTTCGGCCAACGTTTCCGTCTTGCCGAAGGGAATGGAGATCGCTTCCACGTCACGCTGAAGTGGCAACACCTGTCCCTTGGTCACGCCGGACAGTACGTCGATATCACTCATATCGCTCCTCGACTTCCTCTCAACGCAGCATGCCCACGACCCGTTCGAGCCCCTCGACGAAGATGTCGATTTCCTCGGGCGTGTTATAGGCAGCGAAGGAGGCACGGCAAGTGGCATCGACTCCGAAGTGCGACAACAACGGCTGGGCACAGTGGTGTCCAGTGCGTATCGCCACGCCCAACTGATCGATCAGCAGTCCGATGTCCTGGGCATGAGCACCATCGACGACGAAAGACAGTACGGCCGCCTTGTCGGGCGACGTGCCGAGGATGCGCAGGCCATCGATCGAGGCCACGCCCTCTGTGGCATGCTCGAGCAGACGCGTCTCCCAGGCCTGGATCAGCTCCAGGCCGATCTCGTTCACCCACGCCAGGGCGCGCCCCAGCGCGATCACCTCGGCGATCGCCGGCGTTCCCGCTTCGAACTTGTGGGGAATGTCGGCAAAGGTCGTGGGCGTCTCGAAGGAGACGGTCTTGATCATCTCGCCACCGCCCTGCCAGGGTGCCATGGCCTCGAGCAGATCGGCGCGGCCGTACAGGACCCCGACACCGGTGGGGCCATAGACCTTGTGGCCGGAGAAGGCGTAGAAATCGACACCGAGGGCCTGGACATCGATGGGCTGGTGCGGCGCGGCCTGGGCGCCGTCGACCATGATCAACGCATCATGTTCATGGGCCAGGCGCGCCATCTCGGCCACCGGGTTGACCGTCCCCAACGCGTTGGAGATGTGATTCACCGCCACCAGCCGGGTGCGCTCGCCGATCAGGTCGCGATAGGCAGCCTGGTCCAGCACGCCACGCTCGTCCACCGGAATCACCTTGATGGCAAACCCCAGCTCGCCGGCCAGCAGTTGCCAGGGCACAATATTGGAGTGATGCTCCAGGCGAGATATCAGGACCTCGTCGCCGGGACCGAGATTGGCTCGCCCCCAGCTGCCGGCCACCAGGTTGATTGCCTCGGTCGTGCCGCGCGTGAAGACGATCTCCCGAGCCTCGGCGGCTCCCAGAAAGGCTCTCACCGTCTCCCGAGTCCCTTCGAAGGCCGCGGTGGCCTCATCGGCCAGGGTGTGCAGGCCACGATGGATATTGGCGTTGTAGCGCCGGTAGTAGTCGTCGAAGACCTCGATGACCTGACGCGGCGTCTGGCAGGTCGCCGCATTGTCGAGATAGACCAGTGGCTTGCCATGCACCTCGCGATCGAGGATCGGAAAATCACGGCGGACCCGGGCTACGTCCAGCTGGAGATCACTGAAATCGGCCATGACTCACCCCTCGTTGAAGGCCGAAGCGGTTTCCACCAGGCCGGCCAGGTTGAAGCGCTCCGGCAGCTTGCCGGCCACGGTCAGCTCGACCCGCTCGGACACCGCATCCAGGTCGACCCGATCCATGACCTCGCCGGCAAACGCCAGCGTCAACAGCCCACGGGCAGTCTGTTCGTCGATGCCACGCGTACGCAGGGCAAAGACGGCCTCCTCGTCGAGCTGGCCGGTCGTCGCGCCATGGGCACACTTGACGTCATCGGCGTAGATCTCGAGCTCCGGCTTGGTGTCGATCTCGGCACGATCCGAGAGCAGCAGGTTGGCATTGCTCTGGTCGGCCTCGATCTGCTGGCTATCACGCTTGACGATCACCTTGCCGTTGAACACGCCATGGGCGCGATCATCGAGGATGCCCTTGTAGTTTTCCCTGGAGAACGTCCGGGGCGCGTTGTGATTGACCAGGGTGTGGTTGTCCACGTGCTGACGGCCCTGGCCGTAGAACAGACCATTGTAGATCGCCTCGGCCCCCTCGCCATTGAGGTCGCTGACCAGGTCGTTGCGCACCAGGCCGCCCCCCAGGTTGAGGTTGAAGGAGACATAACGGCTGTCGCGAGCCTGCTCGACGTGAATGCTGGCAATGTGGCGATCCTTGAGCGGCGCCTCCTGAAGCTTGTAGTGGCTCAGGATGGCACCACGTTCGAGGATGATCTCCTCCACCAGGTTGGTGAAGTTGGCCGCCTCGGCATCGCCCACGTGGTGCTCGATCAGAGTGGCCTCGCTACGCCCGCCGGCCTCGACCAGGATACGCGGATGGCTCATCACCTCCTGCTGCCCGGCCCGTGACAGGAATTGCAGCACGATCGGCTTGTCCACCACGGTCCGTGGAGCCAACCGTACCACCGCACCCTCTTCCATGAAGGCGGTATTGAGTGCCGCGAAGGACGAGAAGTCGACGCCGGTGAGGCGACCGAGCGGCCCGCCTACGGCCTCGTGATTCTCTTCCAGGGCACGCGACAGCGGCATCACCTGCACGCCCTCGGGCAGCGACCCGAGATCCGACAACGCCGGCGCGAACACACCATCGACGAAGGTCAGCCGATAGGCATCCAGCGGCAGCGTCAAGGCCGCCGCGGTGGCCGGCGAGAAGTCGGCATCGGTGGCCAGGGCAAAATCCCCCCGGGCGATGTCTCGCACGTTGGTGTATTTCCACTCTTCGATGCGGCGATGCGGAAAGCCGAGTGCCTCGAAACGTGCCGCCCCCGCCTGGCGACGCGCGGCGATCCAGGTCGGCTCGTCCCCGCGCTGGGCATTACGCTCGGCCAGGCGGTCGAGAAAGCGCTGTTCATCACTCATGCAGCAGAGTCCTCCACGACCCAGTCATAGCCACGGGATTCGAGCTCACGCGCCAGGTCGGCATCGCCGCTCTTGACGATGCGACCATCGACCAGCACATGGACATGGTCGGGCACGATGTAATCCAGCAGACGCTGATAGTGGGTCACCAACAGGATGCCCTTGTCCTCGCCTCGCAGTGAATTGACGCCATCGGCCACCACTTTCATGGCATCGATGTCGAGACCGGAGTCGATCTCGTCGAGCATGGCGAGTTTCGGCTGCAGGACCAGCATCTGCAGAATCTCGTTGCGTTTCTTCTCGCCGCCGGAGAACCCTTCGTTGACGGCACGCTGGAGGAAGCTGGCATCCATCTTCATGAAGCCGACCTTCTCCTTGACCAGCTTCATGAATTCCGGTGCCGGTATCTCGTCCTCGCCCCGTGCGGCACGCTGGGCGTTGAGGGCGGCCTTGAGCAGATAGATATTCTTCACACCGGGGATCTCCACCGGATATTGGAAACCCAGCAGCAGGCCCGCCTGGGCACGCTCCTCGATTTCCATCTCCAGCACGTCCCGCCCCTCGAAGGTGATCGACCCGCTCGTCACCTCATAACCGTCCTTGCCGGCGATGACGGCAGAGAGCGTGGACTTGCCGGCCCCGTTGGGACCCATGAGGGCGTGGACTTCACCGGCACCGATGGTCAGGTTCAGGCCCTTGAGGATCTCGGACCCCTCGACCGTGACGTGCAGATCCTTGACTTCGAGCATGTTGACTACCTTTTGAGCTATCAGCCGCCGCGGCGGCTCGCATAAGTTGATTCGTTTCCAGCGCGCTCTGGACGCGTCATGAGCCGCAGGCGCGACGCCTCTAATGTTTTGACCTCATTCGCGCAGCCGGAGAAACGCGCGAGCGGCGCCTGAACAAGGCGGAAGCGGGTGAGAGAAGCGGAGTTTACGATCGTAAATGAGCATTCTCGAGCCTGCTTCCAACGCCGTGCAGGCGTCGCGCAGCCGTTTCTTAACCCACAGCGCCTTCCAGGGTCACGTTCAAGAGCGCCTCGGCCTCCACGGCAAACTCCATCGGCAGCTCCTGGAAGACATCCTTGCAGAAGCCGTTGACGATCATGTTCACCGCATCTTCCTCGCCGATCCCGCGGCTCTGGCAATAGAACAGCTGGTCCTCGCCGATCTTCGAGGTGGTCGCCTCGTGTTCCACCTTGGCGGAACTGTTGCCGATTTCCTGATACGGGAAGGTATGGGCACCACAGGTATCACCGATCAGCAAGGAGTCGCACTGGGTGAAATTGCGCGCTCCCTTGGCGCGGGGACCAACCTTGACCAGACCACGGTAGGACTGGTCGGAGCGACCAGCGGCGATGCCCTTGGAGACGATGGTGGAACGAGTGCCTTCGCCGATATGGATCATCTTGGTGCCGGTGTCAGCCTGCTGGCGGCCATTGGTCACCGCCACCGAGTAGAATTCGCCGACGCTGTCCTTGCCGCGCAACATGCAGGACGGATACTTCCAGGTGATCGCCGAACCAGTCTCGACCTGAGTCCAGCTGATGTGGGAGCGATCGCCCCGGCAGTCACCGCGCTTGGTGACGAAGTTGTAGATGCCGCCCTTGCCATCCTCGTCGCCGGGATACCAGTTCTGCACGGTGGAATACTTGATCTTGGCGTCATCCAGCGCCACCAGTTCCACCACGGCGGCATGCAACTGGTTCTCGTCACGCTGCGGCGCGGTGCAGCCTTCGAGATACGACACCTCGGCACGGCTCTCGCAGATGATCAGGGTCCGCTCAAACTGGCCGGTATTGGCAGCGTTGATCCGGAAATAGGTCGACAGCTCCATGGGGCAGGTCACGCCCTCCGGCACGAAGACGAAGGAACCGTCGGTGAAGACCGCCGAGTTGAGCGCGGCGAAATAGTTGTCGCCCTGGGGTACCACGCTGCCGAGGTACTCCTGGACCAGCTCTGGATAATCGCGAATCGCCTCGGAGATGGAGCAGAAGATCACACCGGCTTCATGCAGCTTTTCCTTGAACGTCGTGGTCACCGAGACCGAGTCGAACACCGCGTCCACCGCCACGCCGGCCAGCGCGGCCCGCTCGTGCAGCGGAATGCCCAGCTTTTCATAGGTTTCGAGCAGCTTGGGATCGACCTCGTCGAGGCTCTGGGGCTTGTCCTCGTCGCGCTTGGGCGCGCTGTAGTAGGAAATCGCCTGATAGTCGATGGGCGGATAATCCAGATGCGCCCAGGAGGGGGACGTCATCTTCAACCACTGGTGGTAGGCTTTGAGGCGCCACTCCAGCATCCAGTCCGGCTCGCCTTTCTTTCTGGAGATGAAGGCGATGGTGTCTTCGTCCAGACCCGGCGGTACCGTCTCGCTCTCGATGTCGGTCACGAACCCTTCCTTGTATTCGCGACGGACGAGCTCTTCCATTTCCTGACTTGCCATGATGTTGTCCCCTCCCCGGGCTGATTGGGTCGGCGAGCGGGGCTCGCCTCGGGTATTGAAGTCGCGGGTGGTCAGGCCTCGGCGGCCAGGCTCACGCTCTGTATGGGTAGCTGAACGGGCAGCTTGATCGGTGTGGTATCGGCCAGATGCGCCAGGGTCACGCTGTCGAGCAGGGCGCGTACCGCCAGTGACACCCGCTGCCAGTTGTCCGACACGCCACAGACCGCCACCAGATCACAGTCGCCTTCCGCCTGGCTGCATTCGGTCATCGCCACCGGCCCCTCGATGGCCGAGATAATATCGCTGGCGGAAATGTGCGAGGCCGGCCGCGCCAGGGAATAGCCACCCTGAGCGCCACGGCGGGATTCCAGAAGTCCGGCGCGCACCAGCATCTTCAGGGTCTTGCTGACCGTCGGATGCGGCAGCGACACCGCCTCGGCAAGTTCGGCCGCCGCATGCGGCTGCTCGGGATGTCGGGCGATTTGGGCCATCACCACCGCCGCATAATCGGTCAGTCTGGAAAGCTTCAACACTGCCTGACTCCCCGGGGCCTTCCCCTCAGGTGATCGATTGCGGACCATTTTAGTCCTGTATGGTTTCGATGTGAAGCCTCACCGGACGTTACCGAGCAAGAATCGGTCGGTTAGCGACACGTTCACTACCGATAGCATCAAAAAAGCCAATCATTCTCATTACCAACAGCTATCATCATGCCTCTCGTCGCTCGTCGTCATGCATCACGGCTCGCAATTCCCGCCATTGCGCATCGTCATCCACGGAAAAACAACGCTTTGCTAAGCTACGCCTTCATGACACACGCCCGGCATCACGCCTTCGGTGCCGCCGATGACACGCCGTCAACGCGCGCCGGGTCTATGCTTGACCGGAACTCGTCGCCGCAAGGAGAACGCCTTTGGAACTGTTGCAATACGCACTGGACAACCTCGATCTGCTGGCTTCGAGAACCCTCGAGCACATTGCTCTGGTGGGCGTGGCCGTGGGCATCGCCACCATTACCGGCGTCCCCATCGGTATCGCCATCACCAAGAACGAGCGCCTGGCCAGGACCGTGCTCTACGCCGCCTCCATCATCGTCACGATTCCCTCTATCGCGCTGTTCGGGATCATGATTCCGGTCCTGTCGCTGATCGGCCAGGGCATCGGCTATCTGCCGGCAGTGATCGCCGTGCTGCTCTACTCGCAGTTGCCGATCATCCGCAACACCTATACCGCCATCAACAATGTCGACCCGGCACTGCGCGAGGCGGCTCGCGGCATCGGCATGAGCCAGAACCAGCGCCTTCGCATGGTCGAGATTCCGCTGGCGGTGCCGGTGATCATGGCCGGTGTACGCACCGCCGTGGTGCTCAACATCGGGGTGATGGCCATCGCCGCCTATATCGGTGCCGGCGGCCTCGGGACCTTCATCAGCCGCGGAATTTCCCAGTCCGACCCGCGCCAGCTGATCGTCGGCGCCGTGGCGGTCAGCCTGCTGGCGATCATCGTCGACTACGGGCTGCTGGCGTTGCAGAAACGCCTGACACCCCTGGGTATGGAACGCGCCGCCGAGACGGTTTGACCCCTCGACCGTCGTCACCCGGCTCATCGCTCAAGGAACCGTAAATGATTCGACTGGATAACCTGACCAAGGTCTTCGACACGCCCAAGGGGGCCGTGACCGCCGCCGACCACATCAACATGGAGGTCCCGGCCGGGGAGATCTGCATTCTGCTCGGCCCCTCCGGCTGCGGCAAGACCACCACCCTGAAGATGATCAACCGCATCATCCGGCCCACCTCGGGAAAGGTCTTCATCAACGGCGAAGACACCACCGGCCTGGATACTCAGGACCTGCGCCGCAACATCGGCTATGTCATCCAGCAGATCGGCCTGTTTCCCAACATGACCATCGAAGAGAACATTTCGGTGGTGCCCAGGCTGCTCGGCTGGGACAAGGCGAGGTACCGGGAACGGGCCCGCGAGCTGATGGCGATGATCGCCCTCGACCCCGATGCCTTTCTCAAGCGCTATCCTAGCGAGCTTTCCGGTGGCCAACAGCAGCGCATCGGCGTGGCCCGGGCACTGGCTGCGGACCCGCCGGTCATGCTGATGGACGAGCCCTTCGGTGCCATCGACCCGATCAACCGGGCGGTGATCCAGGACGAGTTCCTCAAGATGCAGCAGGAACTCAAGAAGACCATCATGTTCGTCAGCCATGACATCGACGAGGCGATCAAGATGGGCGACAGCGTCGCGGTCTTCCGCGAGGGCAAACTCGTCCAGCACTCATCACCCGATGACCTGCTGGCGGCTCCCCGCGATGCCTTCGTCGAGTCCTTCCTCGGCGAGGACCGCGCATTGAAGCGCCTCAACCTGGTCCAGGTGCGCGACGTGGTCAGCGACGAGATCGGCACGGTATCCCCCGGCGACACCCTGGAGACGGCCCTGGCACGTATCGACGATTTCGGCTATCAGAACTCCATCCTGATGACCAACGACAAGCGCCAGCCGGTCGGCCTGATCACACGCGCCCTGGCGCGCACCACCAGAGGCTATTGCCGAGACCACTTCCAGAGCGTGCCGGACACGGTGTCGCTGGACGATGATCTGCGCAAGGTCGCCTCGCTGATGTTCGCCCAGGACACCACCTGGCTGCCCTGCGTGGACCAACAAGGACGCGTCTGCGGCCAGATCACTCAACGTGCCATGACCCGTCACCTGGGCTCGCGTTTCCGCCCCCGCTCGAGCGACGAACGACCGTCCGACGCCGCGACCGAGGAGTGAGCCGATGCCCATACAGAGTCTGAAAGGTGTCCTGCGCCTGCTGCTGCTCGCCGTCATCTTCTTCACTGGCGTATGGAGTCAGTCCAGCGGGGTCATCGACGATTTCATCTTCTATCTGCCGGACGTGCAGTACCTGGCCGCGCAACACCTGTGGCTGACCACACTTTCCGGCGGCCTGGCCATCCTGGTGGCCATTCCACTGGGCGTGGTGCTGTCCCGGCCCAGCATGGCACGAGCGGCCGAGTCCCTGATGCAGGTCCTCAACGTCGGCACCACCATTCCGACGCTGGCGGTACTGGCCCTGTCGATGAGCTTTCTAGGCATCGGCATTGTACCGGCCGTATTCGGCCTGTTCGTGGCCACCCTGCTGCCGATCACCCGCAATACCTATGCCGGCCTCAAGGGGGTCTCGCCGGCCTTGATGGAGGCCGCCGCAGGGATCGGCATGTCACCGACGCAACGCCTGTTCAAGGTAGAACTCCCCAATGCGCTCTATGTGATCTTCGCCGGTATCCGCACCGCCTTGACGATCAATGTCGGCACCGTGCCGCTGGCCTTCCTGATAGGCGCCGGCGGGCTCGGCGAGTTGATCTTCACCGGCATCGATCTCTACGACCCGGTAATGATGCTGTCCGGGGCCATTCCCACGGCTTTGCTGGCGATCGTGGTCGACGCCCTGATTGCCATCATCGCCTTTGTCGTGGTGCCACGCGGGGTCAACCCCTCCCGCGCCTGAGCCACCCCGCAAGCCCATGACGGGGCGGCCGGATGGCGGCTTCGTCACCGTCCCCCAAAGGAGAACTTCATGAAGCGTTTGATGACGACACTTACCGGCCTGGCCCTGGCGGGCACCATGGCCGGCGCCCAGGCCCAGGAAATCGTGGTCGGCGGCAAGAACTTCACCGAACAACAGATTCTCGCCAGCATGACCGCCCAGTACCTCGAGGGGCTGGGTCACGAGGTGGAAAGTCGCGCCGGCATGGGGTCGGCCGTGCTGCGCCAGGCCCAAGAAAACGGCCAGATCGACCTCTACTGGGAATACACCGGCACCTCGCTGATCAACTACAACGACGTCACGGAGTCCTTGTCCCCGGACGAAACCTATCAGCGCGTCAAGGCGCTCGACGGCGAGAAGGGCCTGGTGTGGCTGGAACCCTCCGAGGCCAACAACACCTACGCCCTGGCCATGCGCGAGGAAAGCGTCGAGGAAACCGGCATCGACTCGCTTTCCAGGCTGGCCGAGGCCGTCAATGACGGCAAGGAACTGTCGTTCGCCATGAACGCCGAGTTCTACGCCCGTGAAGATGGCTGGCGCCCGCTGCAACAAGCCTATGACTTCCGGGTGGGCCGCGGCGACGTCAAGCGCATGGATTCAGGGCTGGTCTATCAGGCCTTACGCGACGGCCAGGTCGACGTCGGCCTGGTGTTCGCCACCGATGGCCGCATTCCCGCCTTCGATTTCCAGGTATTGGAGGACGACCAGAACTTCTTCCCGGCTTATGCCCTGACCCCGGTGGTCCGTCAAGAGGCGCTGGACGCCCACCCCGACCTCGCCGAGCAGATGAACGCGCTCTCCTCGCTGCTCGACGACCAGACCATGGCGACCCTGAACGCCCGGGTCGACGTGGAACGCGAGACCATCGAGGATGTCGCGGCCGACTTCCTGGCCGACAACGACCTGCGGTAAGCTGTCTCGGGGTCAAGCGGCGTGGCCCCGTATCCCCCTGTACGGCTGGCGGTGGGCCACCGAATGTTTCCATCGGCACGGCCGACACGACAGAGTTTGTCGCCTCCCGGCCGTGCCGGGAGCATCATCGTCATGCCCCGCCAGACGCCATTGAGGTCAGGATGCACTACCAGGACGATCTCCACGTTGCCGCCGCCCAGATCAACGCCGAGCTCGGTGCGGTCGACGCCAACCTCGAGCGCCATCTCGAGTGCCTCGAAGAGGCCAGCCGGGCCGGTATTGAGCTGCTGGTCTTTCCCGAACTGTCGCTGACCGGCTATGGACTCGGTGCCGATGTCATGCGCGTCGCCATGCCGCTGGAGGACCCTCGCCTGATGCGCCTGGCCCGAGCCGTCGGCGATATCCAGACGGTGGTCGGCTTCGTCGAGGAGGCAAGCCCCGGCGAGTACTACAACGCCCTGGCCATCATGCAGCATGGCGAACTGGTCGCCGTGCATCGCAAACTCAACCTGCCCACTTACGGTGGCCTCGAGGAAGGCAAGTGGTTCACGCATGGCGATGCCCTCACCCACACCCCCGTGCGCCCGGGCTGGTCAGCCACCCAGCTGATCTGCGCCGACCTGTGGAATCCGGCGCTCGTCCATGCCGCCCTGCTGCCCCGCCCCACCATCCTGTGCGCCCCGATCAACTCGGCCTCGGGCATCGTCAGTGACGACTTCTCCAACGAGCAGAACTGGGCCCTGAACGTGCGTTTCTACGCCATGACCTATGGCACGCCGGTGATCATGGCCAATCGATTCGGTCCCGAAGGCGCCAGCCACTTCTGGGGCGGCTCGCGCATCCTCGGCCCGAGGGGTGAGCCGCTCGCCGAGGCAGACGACCGTGAAACCCTGATCGAAGCGCACCTGTCACGCACCGCCATCGCCAAGGCTCGCTTCGAGCTCCCCACACACCGTGATGCCGACACGCCCCTTATCCGCGATCTGATGGCCGGCCACCGCTGACGACATCCTGAAAGCGGCCGACTCCAGCCTCGACAATGGCTCCCATTGCCACTGAAAAAGGTGCTAGAATCGGGCCTGTTCAAAGGCTCGAAAACAAAGCGATTTCCGCATGAAAACCAAGGCGAAAAGCATTCTGGTAATGGGAGTTTCCGGTTCGGGAAAGTCACATGTCGGCCGCCAGGTGGCAGCCGCCATGGATGCGACCTTTCTCGATGGTGACGACTATCACAGCCCCGGAAATATTGCCAAGATGTCGCGTGGCCAGCCCCTCAATGATGGTGATCGGGAAGCCTGGCTGGCAACTCTCGCTGATCTCTATCGGGAGTACCAGGCAAAGAACATATCTCTGGTGATCGGCTGCTCGGCATTGAAACATCGTTACCGCGACCAGCTTCGCACCGCCACCCCCAGGCTGGATATCCTCTACCTGCATGGCGACCGGGATGTTCTGATGAGCCGGCTAGAGCGGCGAAGTGAACACTTCTTCACCGGTTCCCACATGCTGGACAGCCAGCTTGCCACTCTGGAAGCCCCCTCCCGCGACGAGGCATTCCGCGGCGATATCCGCGACACGCCTCGCGATATCGTCAATGCCTTTCTGGAACACCTCGACACGAGGTAGAGTTGAGGCTGGATACGACGTCATCACCGATCGAAAAGGCGACCTGAAAAGGCCGCCTTTTTTCTTTCATGACAGATAACGCTCTTACGATTTCCATATCATTGATCAACGCTCCTCATGGCGCTTCGCCAATGCACAAAGCCCGGCAAGGGTCGCATCGTCACTCGATATTTCAACGACGCTTCCCCCGGCCCACTCAAGCGCCATTCGATACAGGGAATTCAAGGAAGTCGAACCGATCAATGTCACCGAAGTGTCCTGCCATCTCTTGCGCTGTGAAAGCACCTCGCTACCGATCAGCACGCCGGAAATGAAGCCCCCGACCGCCTCGGCAGACAAGCCGGCATACAAGTGTCGACTGCGTGCCTCAAAAATCGCATGCAGCGGCCCATCGGGATGCGTCGCGGCGTGAAGCCCCTGGCGAAAGCCCACCTCGTCGAACGCGGCGCGTTCCCGGGCAGGCTCACCGGGCAGTGTGTGAAAGCGCACGGCATGGAAGAGTTCACCGGTCATGACGGTGGTGAAGTCGGTCAGACGTTCCCCTTCCAGATGCACCCACTTGCTGTGCGTGCCTGGCAGGCAGCACAGCCCCGAGGTCACTTCACGCAAGGCCAGCGCGCCGAAGGCCTGGACTTCTTCGCCACGCATCACATCGACGTGATCGTCGCGTATCACCTTGAGCCCCGGCACGATCCAGGCATTGGACAGCCCGGGTGCCGCCATCAATCCAGCGGCAAGCTCCGCGGCGGAAGCCGGCACGTTCAGTTGCGGCGCCTCGCACCAGCCTCGGGCCGAACCGACCATGCCGGACAGATAGACCGGCACTCGGTCACCCTCGCGCCAGCCTCCGACCTGAGCCTCGCAGTAGTGCGGGAATTCCTCACTGGACAGCGACCTCAGACCGGCATCCGAGCGATGGCTGTCGAGACACTCGCCGCTTGCCCGATCGACCAGGAAGGCGCGGAAATTACTGGTGCCCCAGTCGATGGCGATCAGCCGCTCGCTCATCCCTCGCTCCCCCGACCCTCGAGCCGGTGCCACTCGGCGACCAGGTCGGCGGCGATATCGGCGATCTCGTCGTTGCCGCGACCGGGCTTGTAGAGGTTGCTGCCGAAACCGAAACCACGCACGCCCACGGCATGCCACTCGGCCATGTTGCCGCGCTCGATACCGCCCACCGCCAGCACCGGCAGATCCGACGGCAGAATGGCGTTGATATCCTTGAAGTACCCGGTGCCGAGCCGAGCCGCGGGAAACAGCTTGAGCGCCCGGGCACCGCTGCGCACCGCGGACAATGCCTCGGTGGGCGTCATGCAACCGATCATGGGGGCCAGCCCATGATCGACGCCGGCGCGGATCACGTCAGCGTCACTGTTGGGCGTGACCATGAGGGGAGCGCCGAGCCGTGCCAGCCGCTCGGCATCGGCGCCGTCCAGCACGGTACCCGCCCCGACCAGCACCGACGCCGGGCAATGCGCCACTGCCCGTTCGATACTCTCCCAGGAACGCGGCGAGTTGAGCGGAATTTCGATCATCCGGAAACCGGCGCCAACCAGCGCCTCGCACACGCCCTCTACTTCCTCGGGCGTGATACCGCGCAGGATCGCCACCAGCGGCAGCGTCTCCAGAGACTCGTCCAGCGTCTTGCGTTGTGTCTCGTTCATGTTGCCCTCTTCACCACTCCGCGATCGAGCCGTCCTCGTGGGTCCATACCGGATTGCGCCAGCGATGGCCGACCTTCGACCGCTCCTCGACGAAGGCCTCGTCGATTTCTACCCCAAGACCGGGCCCCTCGGGAATCGCGCAGAATCCGTCCTCGATGGCCAGCGCCGACGTATCGACCAGATAGTCGAGCACGTCATTGTCGCGGTTATAGTGAATCCCCATGCTCTGCTCCTGAATGAAGGCATTGTGATTCACCGCATCCACATGCAGCGAAGCCGCCAGCGTCAGCGGCCCCAGCGGACAGTGCGGCGCCAGCGCCACATCGTGGCAGGACGCCAGGCTGGCGATCTTCATGCCCTCGCTGATGCCGCCGCAGTGCGAGAGGTCCGGCTGGACCACATCGATCATGCCCTGCGCCAACAGGTCGCGGAACTCGAAGCGGGTGTGCAGCCGCTCACCGGTGGCCAGCGGATAGCCCAGCCCACCGGCGATGTTCGCCAGGCACGGCAGGTGCTCCGGAGCCACCGGTTCCTCGACGAACATCGGGTGATAGGGCTCCAGTTCGCGCAGCAGCGCCTTGGCCATCGGCCGGTGAACGCGGCCATGGAAATCGATGCCGATGCCCACATCGGGACCGACGGCATCCCGGGCCTCGGCGACCCGCGCCACCGCCTCGTCGACCTTGCGATGCGAGTCGACGATCGCCAGCTCCGGCGTCCCGTTCATCTTGAAAGCCGTGAAGCCCTGATCGACCAGCGCCCTGGCACCCGCTCCCACATCCTGCGGACGGTCGCCGCCGGTCCAGGCGTACATGCGCATCCGGTCGCGGACTCGTCCACCCAGCAGCTGATGGACGGGCACGCCGAGATCTCGTCCCTTCAGATCCCACAGCGCCTGGTCGATACCGGCGATGGCACTCATCAGGATCGGCCCGCCGCGATAGAAGCCAGCACGGTACAGCGTGTTCCACAGATGCTCGATGCGATGCGGGTCCTGGCCGACCAGATAGTCGGACAACTCATGCACCGCCGCCTCGACAGTGGCCGCACGCCCCTCGACCACGGGTTCGCCCCAGCCATAGGCACCTTCATCGGTTTCGATCTTGAGGAACAACCAGCGCGGCGGCACCTGCCAGGTCTTGAGTCGGGTAATTTTCATAGAACACTATCCATTGTCACGTCGAAAAGCGGGCCGATACCGCACCGTCGTTTCAGGCATCGGCGAGCAGAGCGAAGGACAAGGCATTCGGCGCACAGAAACCGGAGCATACTGAGCGGTATGTGAGGATTTCGAGCACCGAATAACGACGTCATTCGCCTGCGCAGCCATGCCAATCACCCCACCAGCCACATCGCCAGGTTCGGCCAGAACAACAGCGCGAACAGCACGCACAGCTGCAGGGCGATGAACGGC
>NZ_JAVXUS010000015.1:0-90787 GCF_032334135.1 Halomonas sp. I1 | reverse complement strand
TCTGGACTATATGGCACCCCGAGCACACCCCGCATTAGCTGCGTAGGGTGTGCAGAAACCAGGGGGTCATTACATCTCCTGGAAAGTGATAGCTGCTTCGAAATGGAGAATAGAGACTTGCTTTCTTTTATTAAAGTATGCACCTTTTAGTAAGTACCTACTGGAGCATGCGAAATGACAACATCTGGCTTTATCTGTGGGCTGGACGCTGCGCTGGCTGTCATCGGCGGCAAGTGGAAACCGTTGATCCTGTTCCACCTTGCCCACCAAGCGCGACGTTATGGCGACCTGAGGCGTGCCATCGGCAATGTCAGTGACAAGATGCTCATTCAGCAACTCAAGGAACTGGAGGCTGACGGGATCGTCGACCGGCTCGACTTCAAGGAAATTCCGCCGAAAGTCGAGTATTCCCTCACTGCGTTCGGCCAGACGCTCGCCGAAGCCTTGAAGCCGCTCTGCGCCTGGGGAACGGAACATATGACCGAGGTCGAGCAACTTATGTCACGGCGCTCGGCACCGTGATCGCCCGCCTGTTCGAAGATCCCGCGACCGTCGGGGTGATGCTCAATCCCGACGGTCGCTCCATGCCCTTCGTGATGGCGGCGCTTGAAGCGCGCGGGCAACGGCCTGACCTGGTGGTATCACTGGGCTCGGCGGGCAGGCGGGATCTCGAGCAGACGGATATCTATCAGGCGACCTCGGTAGCCTACCGCGCCGATACTAGCCCGATTTATTCGTCAGCAGCGGCTGCAATGCCCCATCCACGTGGCCGGCCCAGTCCGAGGGAGACATTACCTCGTAACCCTGCTGGTCGGCGAAGGCACTGGAAATCACCACGTCGGGCCTGAGGTCACGCAACAGTCCGAGGCTTGCCACCAGAGCGTCACGATCGCTCATGTCATCCATAAAGCCGTTGCTCCATTGCCCTTCCCCGTTCCTGTATAGCGTATCGCCGGTAAACAGGTAGGTTTTCCCGGTCGTCGAACTGACCTGGAAGCAGGTACTGCCAGGAGTGTGGCCAGGGGTCGGAATCACCTCAATCCCGCCAGCGAGTGTCTCCCGCTCACTGAACAGCAGGTCCGGTTCCAGAATTTTCGAGAAAGCCTCCCGCTCGCGGACAGGTCCGCCCAGTGTCGCGCCGTAGCGCTCACGCACCCACAGAAGCGATTCGCCGAGCTCATCCAGGTGGCTCAGAAAGTGCCAGTCGACTCCCCCCAGTTCGGCCATGGCATCGATATCATGTACATGGCCGGTATTGTAGAAGAGCACATTGCCTTGCTCCCGGGTAAGCAGGTAGGCGTGGGTGGTAAGCCCCGGGAACGGACTCTCTACTTCGGTCTGCCACAGGTCAGGAAAAATCTGTTTCATGGTGGTCTCCATTGTCTCGTCTTGTTGGCAAGAAGGACTTGAAGCGTCCGGTTGCGAACGTTGTCAGCACTCCGACGAATATCATCAGCCGCTAGGCGACTTCTCTGTATGGTGCTGTCTTCCGCGCGGCCCGTGTCGCGGTCGCCCACCAGTGGAGCTGGCTCACCATCCGCTGTAACGCCGCCACGGCACGGTCCGGGCCGATCAGACTCCCGTCATCAGCGAACTGCTCCCACACGTTGATGAAACTGACGCTGTCGCGCACCGTTACCGCATGCAGTTCCGCAAACACCTGCCGCAACTGCTCGACCGCACGCAGCCCCCCGGAAATCCCGCCGTAACTGACAAATCCAACGGGCTTGGTCTGCCACTCGGCATAGCTGGAATCGATCAGGAATTTCAGCGCCGCCGGGAAGCTGTGATTGTATTCGGGTGTGAGCACAACAAAGGCGTCGGCCCGGTCGAGCTGATCCCGGAGGCGGCGGATTCCTTCGTTGGCCTGGTTTTCATGGCAACCGGGCAAATCGAGACTGGCCGGATCGATCAGGGAGAACGTCAGGTCGTGACGTTTGTCGAGTTCTCCGGCGACCCACGCCGCCAGGGTGTCGCACAGTCTGCCTTCGCGGGTACTCCCGAGGATGACGGCTACATGGATGGGGTCGGACATGTGTTATCTCCTTTATCGGTCACTGGCTGATTCTTCATCAGGTGCACGAGGAGCCTATTACCTCAAGTTAAGTTGAGGTCAACGAACCAGATCATGGAGAATGGCTATGGGGGGAATAGTGTGAGCGGAATAGCCAGAGGGAAATAACCAGACAGACGCCAGGAGCAAGCATGACGACAACACGAAACGGCCAGGACATACGATCCGCACTGAGTGTGGGAGAGGTCGCAAAACGCAGCGGTGTCGCGGTTTCCGCCATCCACTTCTACGAACAGAAGGGCCCGATCAAAAGCTGACACAACGCCGATAGCCAGCGACGTTTCCAGCGAGCCATACTCAGATGGATCGCGGTCATCAAGGTCGTCCAGCGGCCGGCATTCCGCTGGCGGAGATCGGCGAAGCCCTGGCGACCCTGCCAACGGATCGCACCGTCACCACCGACGACTGGACGGGGTATCTGCACATCATCGACGAGAAGTTGGCCGCTGCCGTGGATCAGCTCAATGAGGCTATCGGCGAAGGGCTGCTGACGCGCTAGGCTGGGTGGAAAAGATGTCCCGGAACCGTTTGAGGAGAGATCATGCCCACCACCCGCACGACCTCGCCTGCCCTGGAACGGGTCCACCTGGTGTGGGACCTGTTCATCATCGTGCTGGTGATCGCCAACCTGGCGCTGCTGCTGTTCGACAGCCTGTTCCTGCTGCCGCCGCTGAATGCCGCCTTCGAGGCCGTGGCGCCCGGCCTGCACGGTGCCTATGATCGGCACATCCACGCCAACTTCCTGACCATCGACCTGGCGTTCGTGGCCGTCTTCCTGTTCGACGTGCTGCTGGGCTGGGCGGTGGCCATCGCCGAGCGCCACTACCACCGCTGGTTCTTCTACCCCTTCGTGCACTGGTACGACGTGCTCGGCTGCATCCCGCTGGGCGGCTTCCGGCTGCTGCGTATCCTGCGCGTCATCTCGCTGCTGCACCGCCTGCAGCGCATGGGCCTGATCGACGTGCGCCGCTGGTACCTCTACGGCGTGGTCGCCAAGTACTACGATATCCTGCTGGAGGAGCTCACCGATCGCATCGCCATCCGCATGCTCGACAACGTGCAGCAGGAGATCCGCGCCGGCGACGGGCTCTCCGCTCCGCTGATAGAGCGCGTGGTGCAGCCACGCAAGCAGGCGCTGATCCGCGAGATCGGCCAGCGGCTGGAAGCCATGGCCGGCGACGCCTATGACCACAACCGCGACGACACCCTACGCTACGTGCGCGGGCTGGTCGGCCGCACCTTGGCGGAGAGCCCTGAGCTCAAGCGCCTCGAACGCCTGCCGCTGGGCGGCCAACTGACTCGAGGGCTCGAGGCATCGCTCTCCGACCTCGCCTGCCGCCTGGTCGACGAAGCCCTGGCGGGCCTGCAGTCGTCGGAGTTCTCGGCCCTGGTGGAGCACCTGGCCGAGAGCGGCTTCGATGCCTGGCTGCACACCGACCCGCAGACCGAACAGATCACCGAGCAGGTGCTGATGGACATGCTGGAGCTGCTCAAGGAGCAGATCGCGGTGAAGGGCTGGCAGCACAAGTACGACTGAGCAAGCCGCCAGCCATCAGGCGCCGCGGCTGGCCGGGATCAGGCCGGTTGACCCAGCGGCGCCGGGGCGCTGTCGAGGCGCTTGCCCAGGATGCACAGGCTGAAGTCGCTGCCGTCCATGCGGGCGACGTCCGGCAGCCGGCCCCACTCCTGGTAGCCACTGGCACGCAGCAGGCGCAGGCTCGGCGTGTTGTGGGCGAAGACGTAACCGACGAGGGTGTGGGTATCCAGGCTCGGCGCCAGCGCTTCCGCTCGCTGCAGCAGCCGCTTCCCGAGCAGCCTGCCCTGGTAGTCCGGCGCGATATAGATGCTCAGCTCGGCCGTGTGGGCGTACGCCGGCCGACCGTAGAAGTCCTCGAAGCTCATCCAGGCGACGATGCCGCCCTGGTCCTCGCCGACCAGCAGCGGGCGACGCGCCGGCTCGTGCTGCCGGAACCACTCGCGGCGGTCGTCTGGGGTCACCGTCTCGGTGTCCGCCGTCGAGCGGCGGCTCGGCACCGCGGCATTGTAGATCTCGACGATCCTCGGGAGGTCCTGCTCGTCCGCCAGCCTGATGTCCATCGTTGATGCTTTGCTCATCGTGATCCTCACGTGTCCCTGAATGATGAAAAGCGCCACGCGGCGATTCCCGCCCGGCGATCGTCCGGATGACGGTCGCCACGAGGGGCGGATGAATCGGTTGCCACGGTGGCGTCCCGAGAGCTGGCGGCGTCGTTGTGATTGTCGTTGTCAGAAACTCAGCCTAGCACCAACGCCTGGTTTTTCTCATGCTCCGGCGCCTCGCGCCGGTGCGCCATACTGTCACCAGGCATGGCCGAGCGAGGCAGGGACATGGGACGGGATGGGCACGACTGCGGCGGCCGGTAGCTCTATGGAGAATCGAGGTCTGCCCCCGATGAGCCATGCTGGATCTTGATGCCATTCAACTGCTCAAGCAGTTGGGGGATGTTGTCTTGAATGATGCTCCACACCGTATCGTCGTCGATCCCCAGATAGGCATGGATCAGGCGATTCCGGGTCGCAATGAGCATCCGCCAGGGAATTTCCGAATACTGGTGACGGACAGCATCAGGAGTCCGGGTCGCCGCTTCGCCGATCAGCTCGAGGTTACGCAGCGTGGCATCGTAGGTGAGGTCATGGGCAAGGAAGCTATCCTGATCGAGGCCTTCCGTGTAGGAGAGAACTTTCTCGGCAAAGCCGATCATGTCATCGATATAGAAGCGCCATTCGCGCTGGGGACGAGACTCAGACACGCAGCGCCTCACGCTCGATATAGGGCCTGAGCTCGGGGCGAAGCGCCTTGTCGGTCACCAGATCCACGGGATGACCCAGCAGATCCTCGAGGTAGAACTGCACTCCGAAATAGCGGGCCGAGGTCGCGGGACCATCGAAGCTCACCAGGATATCAATATCACTGTTGTCTCGCGCCTCGTCGCGGGACATGGAGCCGAAGAGCGCCAATGATCTGACCCCATATTCGCTGGCCAAGGCCGACATGTGCTCTCGCAGTAGTTGCAGGACCCTGATTCTGTTCATCTTCCGCCACCTCTCACCAGCATCAAGCCTCCGGAGAAATGGTCCCCTTGGCTTTGTACCGATCAGCCTAGCATGGGGGAGAGGCAACCCCCAGCCCGGCCTTGCCTCCCTACCGCTTCCTCTCGAAACTGCGCTCGATCAGGGATGGGGAATGAAGTGGACTCCCTTCACTGGACCACCTGACAGTCGAGCGAAGCGTTCGGAGGGGCTTGAAAGCCCTTTCAACCAATTAATCCGAACACCCATTTTTCTCATGCTCCGGCGCCTCGCGCCGGTGCGCCATACTGTCACCAGGCATGGCCGAGCGAGGCAGGGACATGGGGCGGGATGGGCACGACAGCCGCTTCCGACATCGCTACCTGAGCCACGACGCCCTGACGCATCAGCTCAAGGCGTGGGTGCAGGCCTACCCCGAGCTGGCCCACCGGTAGCTGCCCAAGGACCAGATCGCGGTTGAGAAAGACTTCGACGGTCGAGCCCTCTTTTGCAGCTGCGACTCCGGAATCAACTCAGGCGCCACTCGCTGCGAACGTCGACTCCCTGCTTGAGCGTTTGCATCACCACACAGCAGGCTTCGGCACTGCCTGCCAAGGTCTTCAAGCTGGCGGTATCATTGCCCCCGGAAACCACCCTCCCGGTAACGCTGACATGCATGCGCTGAAAACCGACTGGAACGGATGAGTCCACTCGCAGCGCCCCGCGCACATCAACTTCTGCGCTGACATCGACCGTGAGATCGGCCACTTCAATCTCGAGCCACTGCGAGATCATGCCGATTGTCGAGTGCAGGCATGCAGCAAGGGCTGAAGCAAGCAAGTCACCGGGGTTGGGGGCGTCGTGATCACCGCCGACTGCCCGGTGAATCCCATAGGCCCAGCGGTGTCCGGCATTGTTGGCCGGCTCGACCTCGCCGTGGAAAGGGTCTGACGTATCGCCTGCAACGGTCTGTGCGTAATCGCGGATCCATGCCTCATGAGGCGCTTCCCGATACTGTTGGTGCAGAACCCGCTGGCGCGTTGGTACCACACACTCGCTCGACATTGTCATGATGAATTCCCCTATGGCGTTTCGATGTGCTCAGATCAAGTCTGGGGGATGCGTGACATGTCGGCATGAGGCAGATGTCCCGAATGGCGGAGCAAATTCGATAAAACATGGGGCTGGCGTCCCGGATCGCCGCAGGGGCATCGAACTGTAGAGGCTCGTTGCGTGCTTGGGGGCGCATCATCATGCAAGACGGGCAAACGCCAATGGGGCGTTTCCATGGCATAGGGCGGATTCACGCTCGGCCCTCCGGACACCGACGTGATTTCCGTTTACCACTTCAGGTGTATACATCCCGGAAAAGCTATTGATCCGAACGCAAATTGTTCAGAGCCTCACGACAGTCGTCATGACCGCTGAGATTCAACACCCCTATCAGATCTAAAGGATGTGTCTGGACCGTACCTTGATGCAAGGAGCGGTACGTTATCTCCCCACTCACACCAAAAGTATTCAATGCATTACCATAACGCTCTCTAAGCTTCTGAAAAGCACCCCCTTCCTCGTAATAAACATCAAAAAGAATGCAACCACCTCTTAAAGAATCAGCATGTAAGTATCGATTGAATGCTCTTTCAGGAATATCAAACCCAACACGATAATGATGCTTATCAACCACGTCGGAAACCGTACTCGGTACGACAGAAAAGCCACCTGGACTGACCGGCGAATTGAGAGACTGAGTCTCCTCCCACTGCAGGCCCTCTGCACTCAGATGAACATAAGACAAGTAAACCTCACCATCCCCGGCATTGAGAAAACTTGACTCTCCAGATCGTACAAACTCGACCACTTCGACGTCATCCTGCCAATTCCAATAGCGCTCGAACTCTAAACCTTTACCCACAAGATACGCGCCTGCTGACCCAACCAAGGCCACCCCGCCAGCCAACAAGGCTGAAAATCTTAGCCAATTTTTAATCGGCTTTTGATAAGACTGGCAGAACTTGCATATATTGGCGTCTTCGTCTATTTCAGACCTGCACTCGATGCATTTTGATGGCATACCCCCTCCCCGCCCTGCTACAAACTACTCAGATTAATATTCAGCATAGAGAAAAAGGACAAAATCCGCCCTTGATACTTTTTGACTGCCCCCTTGAGAGAGGGTAGAGGGTGAGGTAATGACCAGGAAAATCACGTGCAGAACTGGCAGAGTAAGTACGAACCGCGATGACGCTTCTGGCTTCGGTCTGCCGCAGCATGTCGATATTCATGGCCCCAGCCCACAGGCTGACGGCGTCCGGCAGGGCTGCGGCACCGGCTTTCGATGGGAGGATGGTATTCCCATGCGCAACTGATAACGGAATGACCCGCGCTCGCGGGTGGCGGGCGCGGGTCATGTGCCTCCATGATCAACAGCGGCGAGTCGGCCAGGATGCTGGCCGGCCGTACCCTGTCAGGCCAGTTGCTTCAACAGAGCCTGAGCTACCGCTTCCGAGCTGAAGGGGTTCTGGCCGGTAATCAAGCGGCCATCTTCCACGACATACGCCGTCCAGTCGTCGCCCTTTTCGTATCGCCCTCCCAGGCGGGTGAACTCGTCCTCGATGAGAAACGGTACCACTTCGGTCAGGCCAACAGCGGCTTCCTCGCCGTTGGTAAAGCCGGTGACCCGGCGGTCCTTGATCAGGGGCTCGCCGTCCTGGCCCTTGACGTGACGCAGCACGCCCGGTGCATGGCAGACAAAGCTGATCGGCTTGCCGGCCTGATCGAAGTCCTGGATCAACTCGATCGAGGTCCGCGACTCGGCCAGGTCCCAGAGCGGGCCATGGCCACCCGGATAGAATACCGCATCGAAGTCGGCAGCGGAGACCTCGCCGAGCTTGAGCGTGTTGGCCAGCACCTGCTGCGCCTGATCATCCTGCTTGAAGCGTTCCGTCGCCGGTGTCTGAGCGTCCGGCTGATCGCTGTTCGGGTCCAGGGGGGGTTGGCCGCCCTCTGGCGAGGCCAGCACCAACTCGGCCCCGGCGTCCAGGAAGGCGTAATAGGGAGACGCGAACTCCTCGAGCCAGAAGCCTGTTTTGTGGCCGGTGTCACCCAGTTGGTCGTGCGATGTCAGGACCATCAGGATTTTCATCTACTACCTCCGTCTTTGCGTATGACCCAGTATGGCGGCGCGACCGGTCACTGGGTCAACCGCCGCACGGGATGAAGCAACAGACAGGCCGACCTGAAGAACCACAGTGGTATAGCGCGGGGACCTGCACCAGCCTTTCTCACTTCACCCTCTCCGTTACCTTGTCGGCATCGAAGGCCAGATGTCCGGCGATGGCGTCCATGCCGTCGATGGGGTGGTCGTAGCTCCAGGCGATATCGGCAAGGTCGGGCAGCGAGTAGTAGGTGCTGTCGCCCTTGAGGGGGCAATGAGTCACAGTGGAGGAAATGCTGAGCTGTGACATATCGACATCCGCTTTCGGGATGTAGCGGCGGAGTGGGCAGCCCTTCTCGCGGAGCTCGATGGCGTCGCCTGTATCAGCGAGCAGGGTGTTGTCATGGTAGACCCTCACTCTGTTGCTGTGAGGATGCAGACTGATGGGAGGAATGGCGTTGTCGTCAGTGTTTTCACCCACTGTTGGTTCGGCGTCTTCCTGCAGGTCTTCGGGATCCGCCAGCGGCTCGCCCTCCTCGTTCTGGAGCTGGTGGTCGTAGGCCGCCTGGAGGCCGGTATCCTCCTCGGCCTCGGCGGCTTCGTCGTCACCGTGCTCGATATGGCCCGGGTAGAAGGGCGAGAGGATGGCCACCAGGATGCCGAGCGAGGCGAACATGGAGAAGGCATCGGCATAGCCGAAGCCATCGACCAGCCAGCCGACCACGGGCGAGCCAGTCGCCTGCCCGAGCGAGACCGCCATGAAGGGCAGTACCGGCCCCACCGACAGCCGGCCCGGCAGCAGGCGGATGCCGGTCATCAGGTAGAGCCCCGTCAGGCTCATGTAGGCCAGGCCGAAAACCAGCGCGGAGAAGGCCGCCAGCAGCGTCTGGGCGGGGCTGGCCGCCAGCAGCGCCAGGCTCGCGGCGAGCATCATCAGCATCAGCGCATGGGTGATGGGCGGGTTGTTGCGGTCGGCCAGGTCGGCCACCACGGCGCCGCCCAGGCCGGCGATGCCCACCGCCAGCCACAACCAGCCGGTGGAGGCGGACGGCAAGCCGCCGAGGGTAACCACCAGGTCCGGCGCGAAGATCCAGTAGGCGGAAGACACGACGCCCATCACGTAGGCGAACAGCGTCAGGCGGACCAGGCGCGACCAGGGCAGTTCGCGAAGCGGCGCGGGCGGCGCGGCGTTGGAAGGCACGATCCGCGACACCGAGGGCAGGAAGAACCAGGCGGCGACCACACCGATGGCGGCGCAAATGGCGAAGGACAGATAGGCCAGCCGCCAGGCGCCGACCAGGAACAGCACCGTCGGCACGGCGACGATCACGCCGATGCTGGTGCCCGCGTTCATCACCGAGCTGACGCGCCCGTGCAGCGAACGCTTGACGATCGCCTGCATGCCGGCGGTGAGCGCAGGCATCATCAGCCCAGTGCAGATGCCGCAGGCGAACACCCCCACGCCCAGCATCAGTGCATCGGAGGCCTGGCCGATCAGCACCAACCCGCCGACGCCGAACACCCCGGACAGCACCGCTGTGTAACGGGCGCCGAGATGATCGGTGATGAAGGGCGCGACCACCGTAGCCAGCAGGAAGCTGATCAGCGGCAGCGCACCGATCACGCCGATCACGTCCGGCGCCAGGCCCAGCTCGTCGCGTATCTGCGGCACGAATAGCCCGAAGGCGAAGCGCGCGAGCCCATAGCTGATCGCGATCAGCGCCGCGCCGAAGATCGCAAACCCAGTACTCGAAAGAGATTTCATGGCAGCTCCGCCGGATGAATGCTGAAGATCAGGGCTCATTGTGCGGCCAGGCCGCGCGATGGCGCCATTACCCCATGACCTTGCCACCCACCCGGGCCGACATGCCACCCTGAAACGATGGCGCCTTGTGGCCTCGCGACAGGCTATCTTCAAGATGCCACGTATCCACAGACGGGAAGGAGTGCCCCATGGACGACCGGAATGCCTACGAGCAGAAGCTGCGCGCCAAGCTGGACGAGCTGCAGGCCGAGGTGGACAAGCTGAAGGCCCGCGCCAGGGGCGCCGCCGCCGACGCGCGCATGGACCATGAGGATGATGTCGAGCGGCTCGAGGCCAAGCGCGAGGAAATGCGCCGGAAACTCGAGGAGCTGAGACATTCCAGCGACGACGCCTGGGACGACATCCGCGCCGGCGCCGAACGAGCCTGGAGTTCGCTGAGCGAGTCCATCGAGAAGGCACGCTCGCGCTTCAAGTGATCCACGGCCCTCTGGCCTGGTACATCGCATATTCGCGGGAATGGCCGGTGACACCGCGCCACGGTTTCGTGCTGATCGGCGCCCCCTTTTCCTCCGGCCTCCTGCCCTGCCCCAGACTTTCCCTGCCGGGCCGGCCATGGTGGAATTGCGCCCTTGTTCTGTTCCATCACGATTCCGGGGGGCGGGAGCGCCACACAGCCGATGAAACGCTACGAACGCTTCGCCGACGAGATCGCCGAGCTGATCCGCGACGGCGTGCTGGCCCCGGGCGAGCGAGTGCCTTCGGTGCGCCAGGCGAGTCGCGAGTACGGCATCAGCCCGTCCACTGTCTTCCAGGCCTATTACCTGCTGGAGGATCGCGGGCTGATCGTGGCCAGGGCGCGTTCCGGCTATTACGTGCGCGAACAGGCCCGGCGGGTGCTGCACGAGCCGCGGATGACGCCGGCCCGCCAGGAAACCGCGGAGGTCGCGGTCAGCGAGCTGGCGTTCTCGGTGCTCGACTCGCTGCAGGACACCGAGACCGTGCCGTTCGGCTCGGCCTTCCCCAGCCCCGACCTCTTCCCGCTCGCGCGGCTGGCCCGCAGCATGGCCAAGGGGCTGCGCGGGATGGCCGGCAGCGATGTGCTCAAGGACATGACGGCGGGCGACGCCGACCTGCGCCGCCAGATCATGCTTCGCTACACGCTGAAGGGGATGCCGCTGCCGCCCGAGGAGCTGGTGATCACCAGCGGCGCCATGGAGGCGCTGAACCTCGGGCTGCAATGCGTGACCTCGCCCGGCGACCTGGTCGCCATCGAGTCACCGGCCTTCTACGCCAGCCTGCAGATCCTGGAGCGCCTGAAGCTCAGGGCGGTGGAGATTCCCGTGCATCCCCGCGAGGGCATCGATCTGGACGTGCTGGCGGATAGCCTGGCGCGGCTGCCCATCAAGGCCTGCTGGTTCATGAGCCACCTGCAGAACCCGCTGGGCGCCAGTCTCGATGACGACAAGAAGCGGGCACTGTACGCGCTGCTCAAGCGCCATCGGGTGCCGCTGATCGAGGATGACGCCTACGCGGAGCTGCACTTCGGCACCACGCCGCCCAAACCGGTGAAGCAGTTCGACGACGAGGGCCTGGTCATCCACTGCGGCTCGTTCTCGAAGAGCCTGGCGCCGGGCTATCGGGTCGGCTGGGTGGCGGCCGGCCGCTTCGCCGAACCGATCTCGCGACTCAAGCTGATGACCACCATCTCGCCCTCGGTGCCGGCCCAGGCGGCCATCGCCGACTACCTCCAGCACGGCGGTTTCGATCGCCACCTGCGCCGGCTGCGCCATGCCCTGGAGACCCAGCAGGGACAGATGCTGACCGCGGCGTCGCGTTACTTTCCGGCCGAAACCCGGGCCACGCACCCCGCCGGCGGCTACTTCCTGTGGTTCGAGCTCCCCGAGCGGGTGGACTCGCTGTGCCTGTTTCGCCAGGCGCGGGAACGGGGCATCAGCGTCGCGCCGGGGCCGATCTTCTCGGCCACCCAGGGCTTTCGCCATTGCCTGCGCCTGAGCTACGGCCACCCCTGGACGCCGCACAGCGAAGCGGCGATGGCAACGCTGGGCGAGCTGATCGACGATTTCTGATATCGCTTATGGCATCACCCGATTGGGCCCGTGGTCGGACAGGCCAGGGATCGGCACTGGCCCTCAGGTGCCGTCGACGCGACGGCTCCCTTCGCTCTTGCTCGCCACCCGGGCCTTGTTCCGGCCACGCTCTCGCGTCCCCTGGCGCGCCAGGGCGATCCGCATCAGGCGCTGGAAGGTCGGGCACTCCAGGTGGCTGGGGGCGGTGCAGGATGCGGCATGGCGCAGGCCATCGCGTAGCGCACTCAATTCCTCGATATGGCGATCCAGCGCGTCCGCCTTGTCGCTCAGCATGTCGCGGTCGATGCGGGGTCGCCGCTCTTCTCCCAGCATGTCGCGGATCTCGGCCAGCGAGAATCCCGCGGCCTGCCCCAGCGCAATCAGCGCGAGGCGCGGCAGCACGGCGTCATCGAAGACACGGCGCAGGCCCTTTCGCCCGACGGACCGAATCAGCCCGACTTCCTCGTAATAGCGCAGTTTCGAGGCGGGAACCCCGCTTTTTCGTGAGAGTTCAGAAATGTCGAGCATGCGGCTTGACTTCAAGTTGACTTGAAGTAGTAGGTTATTCGACCCGTTCTGCGTTTTCCAGAGAGGTCGAATCGCATGGTGAGTCTCGATACCCAGGATCGCGCCGTGTCACGCGCACGTGGCCGCTTCACTCCGGCGTACAGGGCAAGGAAGGCCGTACCAGCGACAGGAGGTTCGCGATGACAACGCTGATGATAGGCGCCGTGCTTATTGGCGGCGGTGCGACGATCTTCATGGATATCGTCGCCCTGCTGCGCCATCGCCTGTTCGGCATTCCCTCCCTGGATTACGCGATGGTGGGGCGCTGGCTCGGCCATCTTCCTCGCGGCACGCTCGTCCATCGCCCGATCGGCAATAGCGCGCCTATCCCGGGCGAGACGGCCCTGGGGTGGGCGGTGCACTACATGATCGGGATCGCGTTCGCCGCCGTCTTCCTCGCTGTGGCAGGAGAAGCATGGCTCGATCAGACGACCCTCTGGGCGCCGCTGATGTTTGGCGTGCTGACGGTACTTATCCCCTTTCTTGTCCTGCAGCCTTGTCTGGGGGCGGGGATCGCCGCGCGCAAGACACCCCAGCCAAACGTCGCCCGACGTCGCAGCCTGTTTGCGCATGCCAGTTTCGGCCTCGGCCTGTGGATTGCGGGTCTAGGGTATGCGCATGCGCTCCAGGCGTACGGGCTTGGCTGACGTCGGACGGGTCAGCGCCCCGGCTCATCGGCATTCAGGCGCCGGTTCAGCCGGCCGATCTGCTGGATATCGTTCATATAGAAGTCGAGCTTCGAGGCCCCGTAAGCCAGCAACGCCGAGGTATAGACCAACACCGTCAGCACGGCCAGGTTGTTGGCCCAGGCGAACGCCGGCACGGCCAACGGATAGGCCATGGTGAAGATACTCATCCCGCCCCAGAAAAGCGCCAGCAGGCTGCAGACCATGATGAACACCAGCACCGGCCCGCGCCGGTAGTCGACCGGCGGGCGGGTCTTCCAGAACGGCAGGTGGGCGATGGTCAGCTCGCCGGTCATCTCGATCCGGCCCTTGCGACGCAGCAGCGGCTCCGCGAAAGCCTTCTGACTACCGGACGCCACCGCCGCCAGCACCAGGCGCGCATCGATGCCATCGCCGAAGATGCGCCGCACCGCTTGCGCGAAGCCCGGCGTCGGCTCGCCATCGGCACAGCCCTTGGCCTCGTCGGCGAGCGTCTTCAGGGCCTGATTGACCCGTTCCGGCCGCTCCTCTTCATCTTCGAAGTTGATCGCGTAGTGCACGCTGTACACCTGGTAGAGCGCGAACGTCACGCCGACGAAGATCAGGAAGAACGCCACGAAGATCATCATCACCCTTCACCACCCTGGATATCGGCCAATCGTCACGGGCCCGTGCGACCCGTTTCACCATGCCTGGCGCTTGAACCGCCAGGCGACCAAGATGACAGAAAGGTCAGGACCATAACAGGATCAGAAAATGGTGAAAAAAGCGTATCAGTTGTACCGATGCTTCGCGAACAACCCAAGGTGTGATGTGACGGTATTCACCTGACAGTCGGCCTCTTCCATTACCTCCCCGGGCTGCCGATAATCGGCTGTCCCCGGTTGAGGAGTGCGATCGTTGCCCCAGTCACCAGGGCTGTGGCTCCCCTTTGGCACCAATGCGCCCCGTCAAGCGCATGAAGCCTCCCCTGGCCGGCGTGACTGCCGTATGCGCCGTGCCCGCCCCGAAGTCCAGTACATGCACGATGGTGCTGCCGATATGCTCCTGCCAGGAAAGCATCCATACATCCTCGCGAATCATCACGGCTTCGTATTCGACGGTATCGGCAAATCCCGCATTATCTCCGGCGATAACCTCCACCGTCAGCTTGCTGTCCGACTCGATGGTGATACGCGGGGTAAAGGAGGGGAAGTGAATATCGAGCCTGTCGCCGGCTTGAAGTGGAGAGGTAGCGTTCATTGCCATATCAGCATCACCTGTTTGATGAATGATCCATATCGCCACCGCCAGCGTAGCACCCAGTGACGGCCGCCACCTTGGAACGTGCCTGTCTCGGTCTGATCTGCAGTTATTTTGACAAAAACAAAAAATGTAGATATTTTTTCATTATGTAGCCAAAATGACAGGAGCCAGACCATGAGCCAGCCGAGCCCACTGCCCACCAGCGACACGACTCGATCCGACACCCTCAAGGGCTTTCATCTTGCCCGGTCAGTAGAATCGGACCGATTGTTGCAGCTGACCTTCCCCCGCGAGACCGTCGAAGCATTCCTCGATGCCGCCGCTGAATGGCCGATGCAAGCACTGGAGTACAAGTCATTCCTGCGCTTCCGCGTCGCGAAAACTCTCGATGACCTCTGCGGCAATACCCTCCAGCCAGTTTTGATCAATACCATGGTGGACCGGAACACGGGGGGCTTCATGGTGACGCCGGAAGGGCTGGATGATGTCGAACAGGCCGATGACATGGTCAAGTTCGCCACTGCCGTGGCTCACTTGATGGGGCGTTCCAACTTCGATGCAATGAGCGGCCAGTACTATGCTCGCTTCGTCGTGCAAAATGTCGATACTTCCGATAGTTACCTTCGTCAACCGCACCGCGTGATGGAGCTTCACAACGATGGCACCTTCGTCGAGCAGGACACCGACTATGTACTGATGATGAAGATCGACGAGCAGAACATGCAGGGTGGTAACACATTGCTGCTGCACCTGGATGACTGGGAGGAGCTGGATACCTTCAGCCGTCACCCTCTGGCACATCGGCAGATGCGCTGGACCGCACCGCCCAGCAAGAATATCGCCCAGGATGTTTTCCACCCGGTTTTCGATGTCGATACCGAGGGCCGGCCAATCATGTCCTATATTGACCAGTTCGTGCAGCCCAAGGATTTCGAGGAAGGCAACTGGCTGGCGGATATGTCCGACGCTCTGGAAGGCAGCCAGCAAAAGGTGGCATTGGCCGTCCCCACAGGGAGCTTTGTTCTTATCAACAATCACTTCTGGTTGCACAGTCGGGATCGCTTCACGCCACACCCGAACCTGCGCCGCGAATTGATGCGCCAGCGCGGCTACTTCACCCATGCCAAGACACTGCGCAACCCACGCCAGGTTTGAGCAGAAGGCAGGTAAAGTGAACCGAGCCGCGCCTAGCGCGGCTTTGGCACGACCCACGAGCGAGGCATCCAGTGTACGATTTCATCATCATCGGCGGCGGCATCCTTGGCATGTCTACCGCCATGCAGCTGATCAAGACGTATCCCGATCACAGGATGCTACTGGTCGAAAAGGAAGCCGGACCGGCACAACATCAGACAGGACACAACAGCGGCGTCATCCACGCTGGGGTGTACTATTCACCAGGCAGCCTCAAGGCACGCTTCTGCCAGGAAGGTAATCGAGCCACCAAGGCATTTTGCGATGCCCACGACATCGCTTATGAGGAATGCGGCAAGCTGCTGGTCGCCACCAACGATATCGAGATGCAGCGCATGCAGGCGCTATGGGAGCGTACCGAGGCCAATGGCCTTGAGCGTAGCTGGCTGAGTGCTGGCGAGTTGCAAGAGCGTGAGCCCAACATCACGGGGGTGGGGGGTATTTTTGTGCCTTCCAGCGGCATTGTCAGTTTCGCCGGGGTCACCGCCGCCATGGGCCGGGAGTTCGAGGCCGCAGGTGGCGAAATTCGCTATTGCACATCAGTGAACGGGCTGGAGGAACGCGATGGCGAGGTAGTGGTCAAGACGAATGCAGGCGATTTCACCAGCCGTCACCTGGTGTCCTGCTCGGGTCTGATGGCCGACCGCGTGGTCCGCATGCTGGGCATGGAGCCGGATTTTACGATTTGTCCATTCCGTGGCGAGTACTACTTGTTGCCACCCGCGCACAACCGGATCGTCAACCACTTGATCTACCCGATTCCAGACCCCTCTATGCCGTTCCTCGGCGTGCACCTGACACGCATGATCGACGGCACGGTTACGGTTGGACCCAACGCTGTGCTGGCCTGGAAGCGCGAGGGCTACAAGAAACGTGAGATTTCACTGTCCGATACCGCATCGATGTTGACCAACCCCGGTGTGCTCAAGGTGCTCAAGGCCAACCTGCGCCCCGGACTGATCGAACTGAAGAATTCGGTGTACAAGAAAGGCTATCTGGAAGAAGTACGAAAGTACTGCCCGAGCCTGTCGCTGGAAGATCTACAGCCTCACCCGGCTGGCGTGCGGGCACAGGCGATATCCCGCGAGGGCAAGATGATCGATGACTTTCTTTTCGTCGAGACCCGACGCACCATCAATGTCTGCAATGCGCCTTCCCCTGCCGCCACGTCAGCCATTCCCATCGGGGCGCATATCGTCGAAAAGATCAAGGCACAGCTCGACGGCTGACCGTCGATCCAGCACCTATCTCATCGAAGCAGCGATCAACCGGCTCGCTCTCGAGCGGGCCAGATCCTATCCTTTGCAGTGTTCAATTGTGGCGTTCACTCCCCCGTGCGCATCATGTCGTGCGCTCGATGACCATCGCGATGCCCTGCCCCACACCGATGCACATGGTCACCAGTGCATATCGCCCTTCACTGGCTTCCAGTTGTCGCAGCGCGGTCAGCACCAGACGAGCTCCCGAGGCGCCCAACGGATGTCCAATGGCGATGGCGCCGCCATTGGGGTTGAGGCGGCTGTCGTCGGGCGATATTTTCAACTGCTGAACGCAGCCCAGCACCTGGACGGCAAAGGCCTCGTTGATTTCGATCAGATCCATCTGATTCAGGCTCAAGCCGGCGCGCGCCAGCGCCTTCTGGCTGGCCGGCACTGGCCCCAGCCCCATGACACGAGGCGCCACACCCGCCACGGCTCCCGATACAATGCGACCGCGTGGCTTCACGCCGGCTTTTTCACCCATGGACAGGCTGCCGACAATCATCGCCGCCGCACCATCGTTGATGCCCGAGGCATTACCGGCCGAGACCACGCCATCCTCGAAGAGCGGAGGCAACCGGCCAAGTTTCTCGGCACTGGTTCCCAGGCGCGGGTGCTCGTCCTGATCGAACAACAGCGGCGGTTTCTTGCGCCCCTGGTTCACTTCAACGATCAACAGTTCTTCCTCGTAGAAGCCTCGCTCCAGCGCCCGGGCATAGCGCGACTGGGAGAGCGCCGCGTATTCGTCGGCGGCCTCGCGGCCAATGGCCAGGTCTCGGGCCACATTGTCGGCGGTTTCCGGCATGCTGTGATTGCCGTACTGCTGACCGATCCACGGGTTGGGGAAGCGCGCGCCAATCACCGAATCGTAAAGCGCCTGATTGCGCGCATAGGCCGACTCGGCCTTGCCGAGTACATAGGGCGCACGGCTCATGCTCTCGACACCACCGGCCAGAAACAGCTCGCCTTCCCCTCCTCGAGTCGCACGGGCGGCGTCGAGAATCGCGGCCAGGCCACTGCCGCACAACCGATTGACGGTCTGCCCGGCGGTCTCGACCGGCAGACCGGCCAGCAACGCGGCATGGCGCGCCACGTTTCGCGCATCTTCACCGGCCTGGTTGGTGCAACCCACCAGGACATCCTCGTAGGCCTCGGCGGAAAACGCCGAACGCTCGACCAGGTGTTTCAGCGTCAGGCTCATCAGGTTGTCGGGACGCACCCCGGCCAGGGAGCCACCGTGGCGACCAAAGGGGGTACGAATGCCGTCGTAGAGATAGGCGTCATGCATGGTGAGATTCCGTGTTGGATGACGAGTCACTGAGACGTCGCGAGATGGGAAGCGACGGAGCTCGATAGGGTCAGCCCCTGGCTGGTGAGCGGCAGCCCCAGGCGTGCCCGACGACGTAACCAGGAGCTCGGCCGATAGCGCGGGTCGCCGGTGGCGGCTTGCAGGTTTTCCAGGATCGTCAGGATGCGTCGAGCCCCATAGTGCTCGCCCATGGCCAGCGGGCCCCGGGGGTAGCCCAGGCCCAGCTCGACGGCGCGATCGAGGATCACCGGCTCGGCAATGCCCTGTTGGGCAATGTCGGCACCGACGTTGACGATGCAGGCCACCACGCGCTGCAGTACGAAACCGCCACTGTCCCGGATCGCGCTGACCGGCGTGCCATCCGCGGCCAGCAAGGCGTGGGCGGCATCATGCACATCGCGCCGCGTTGCCGGGTTGCTCATCAGGCAACGTCGTGTCTGGAGCCCGGCCAGCATGTCGATGGCCACGCAACGGGCGGGATCCAGTTGCTGGCGCAGCGCGCTGTCGGTGGCGTCTTCCCCGTATGGCGTCAGCAGGCACAACGCCGCCTCGCTCGGGCCGGCGCCTCGTTCCAGCGGCCAGCCGGCGGCTTCGACCAGTTGGCTCAGCAGCCGCCTTGCCTCGGCGTCATCGCCACTGATCCACACCGGCATCGGCGAGGCCGACGGGACCGCGGGTTCCTCGGACTCCTGGCGCTGGCCCCGGGCGTAACGGTAGAAGCCTTCGCCACTCTTGCGACCCAGCAGTCCCGCCACCAGGCGTTGTCGGGCCAGCGCCGACGGGCGGTAGCGCGGTTCCTGATAGTACTGGTGGTAGACCGACTCCATCACCGCGTTCGAAACATCCAGCCCGATGAGGTCGAACAGGGCGAAGGCGCCCATGCGAAAGCCGCCCTGATCGGTCAGCAGTCGATCGATGGTCTCGGGGTCGGCGACGCCCTCGCCCAGGAGGCGCAGCGCTTCGGTGCCGAAGGCACGGCCGGCATGGTTGACCAGAAAGCCGGGGGTATCGGTGGTGCGGGCGGTAAAGTGGCCAAAGCGCTTCCCCAGGGCCTCGGTGGCTTCCACCACCCATGCGGCCGTGCGCATCCCGGGGATCACCTCGACGATCTTCATCAGCGGCACGGGGTTGAAGAAGTGGAAGCCGATCACTCGCTCCGGCCGTTCACAGGCCGAAGCGACTTCGGAAACCGACAGGGACGAGGTATTGGTCGCCAGAATCGCATGCGGCGCGATAACGTCCTCCAGTTGACGAAACAGTTGCTGCTTGGCGTCAACCCGCTCGGCAATGGCTTCGATCACCAGGTCGCAGTCGGCCATGTCGGCCAGCTCGGGGGCCTCTTCAAGCCGCTCGCCTAGCGTCTCGGCATGCGCCTGGTCAAAACGCCGCTTCTCGACACCGCGAGCCCACAAGGCGCCGATGAAATTCTTGGCCTCGCCGACCGCGCCCTCGCGAGAGTCATTCAGCTTGACGCGCCCCCCGGCTTCCGCCGCGACCTGGGCGATGCCTCGTCCCATGGCGCCGGTACCGACGATGCCGATGATGTTGATGGAATCCTTCATGCCTGGCCTCCTTCAGCGCTGGCAAGATTCTGCGAGGATGAAACCGATACGGGAGAAACCGACGCGACGGTCCGGTGTGTTTGTTCAGTCATCAAAACCCGGCTCCCGACAACGCTCGAAAACTCGGCCCGCCCAGATGCGCGGGATACCCGAAGGCCTGAATGCCCAGCACGTCGATGTCGCTATCGCGATGGACCAGGCCTGCCGTCGAGATCTGCAAGGCCGCCTGTTGCCAGGCATGGTCGAGCGTGCGGCATGCCTCGGCCCCTTGCCCCTCGGCACGCTCGATAGCATCGGCCGACTCGGTAGCCAGCCAGGGCGAGAGGTCCCAGCCATTGGCCAACCAGGCGGCCGCCTGGGCCTCGGCATCGTCGTTCAGGGCGTGCTTCAATGCCGTATCGAGCGCCGATATCACGCTCCGCCCTCGCGTCACCACGACCTGGCGCTTGAGTCGCCGGAGGGTATTCGCCAATACCTGGACGTGCGTGGCATGGTCCGTGCGGTCGACCAGCTCGCAGACCCGCGGCTCGGCCGCATGGGGCGGCAGTACCAGGGCGATGTCACTGTCGCTGCGCCACTGGGCATCCGGGGCGGCCACGTCGATCCACAACGGCACTTGCGACATGACACCGCGTAGCCGTCGATAGCGGTCGATACCGATATCCGGAGCGACCAGGCACGCCTGAACCGAGTAGCACGAGGCGTCATCCGCCTCCGGGTCGACCAGTGCCACCCCGGCTTTCTCGGCGAGGGGGGCCAGTGTCCCGAATAACGGGTGATGACCGATCAGACCCAGCGTGGTCAGACTTTCGTTCGTCTTCGTGCCCGGCACCTTGTGGGTGTCGCGAATGGCGAAGAAGTGATGGATCATGCCGGCGCGCTGGGGCGAGTCCATGCATTGCCGGAACAGCTCGCGCTCGTAGGCGATGCCATCGGCAAACGACCGCTGCGTTGCTGCCTCGACGGCTTCCACGCAGCGAAACGGTGAGAACAAATAAGGCACATCGCGGCGCAGTTGCCGGCGATACCGTGCCAGCACATCCTGTGCATGAACGGGGGACGACAGCTCGCTGGTCAAGCGCGGCGAGATCTCGCCCGCCAGCCATTGCTCGGCGGCCAGGCGCGCCACGGCCTGCGGGTCCTCTGCCGCCACCACCTCATCCACGATGCCGTGGCGTCGGGCTTCACCGGCGTCGACAAAGCGTCCGCTGGTCATCATGTCCAGCGCCATGTCGATACCGGTCAGCCGGGGCAACCGCTGGGTGCCGCCGGCTCCCGGCAACAGACCCAGCTTGACCTCGGGCAGTCCGACTCGAGTGCCTTCGAGGGCGATACGCCAATGGCAGCCCAGGGCCACCTCCAGCCCACCGCCCAGTGCAGTGCCGTGGAGCACGGCGATGATGGGCTTGTGGCTGGCTTCCAGGGTGGTGATCACGCTGGCCAGCAATGGTGGCTGTGGCGGCTTGCCAAACTCGCGGATATCGGCTCCCGCGATGAAAGTGCGACCAGCCGCCACCATCACGATGACATCGACCGCATGATCTTCCAGGGCCTGCTGCAGGGCCTCGAGCAACCCTTGGCGAACCACCTGGCCAAGTGCATTGACCGGCGGGTTATTGATAAAGATCCTGCCGCTACGCCCCTCTCGGGTGTATTGGACCGGCGCGGCGCCGAGGCTTTCGGACGTTGACATGGGCGTTTCCTGACTATCGAGTCGAGTGGATCGGGGCGAACATGATGGGCTAGTGCAGACCACGCTTTCTCACGCCCCCCGGCAACAACGCCATGCCATAGCCCATCCCCAGCACCACGAGACCCAGCAGATCACTGAGTCGCTCGGGATAGATCAACAACGCCGCCGCCAGCAGCAACACCAGGCGAAGCGCACGGCCAATGGGCCCGACCGCGTACAGGTAGCCTTCCATCACCGACGCCAGCAGCCAGATCGCCACGATGGCGGTCATCGCCGACAGGATGATGTGGAGTAGCTCCCCTTGCAGGATCAATGACGGGTTGAGCACGAAGAGAAACGGCAGGACGAAAAGAATGCTGCCAAGCCGCAAGGCCTTGAAGCCGGTGCGCATATTGTCGGCCCCGGCCACGCCCGCCGCCGTGATGGCGGCCAGCGCCACAGGAGGCGTGATGTAGGACAGCATGCCCCAGTACAGGATGAACAGGTGGCTGCCCAGCGGATTGAGTCCCGCTTCGACGAGGGCCGGTGCCAGCAGAATCGACAGGAAGATGTAGCAGGCACTGACCGTCATGCCCATGCCCAGAATAAAGCTGGTAATGGCGCCGGCGATGAGCATCAGCGGTATGCTGTCGCCCGCATATAGCAGGAGCTCGCGCGAAAAGGCGCCTGCCACCCCGGTATACGAGAGCCCGCCGACCACCAGGCCGATCCCGGCCAGTACGGCCACCAGGTTACCGATACCCTTGGAGAGTTCCAGCAGGAAGGAGAGCCACTTGTCGAGCCCCATCCTGCCCTCGCGACGAAACATGGCCGTCACCAGCAGTACCAGCGTCGCGTAGTATGGCGCGTGCGATTCGAGACGCATGACCAGCAGCATGTAGATCAGCACACCCAGGCTCAGAAGATACGGCCAGCCGGATTTCAGCGTCTGCCAGAGCGGCGGCACCTCGTCGCTGCGCATACCGACGAGCTTCTTGCGCGCGGCATAATGATCGACTTGCAGCAACAGGGCCAGATAGAACATGATCGCCGGCAGTAGTGCCGCCACCATCACCTCGGCATAGGTGACCCCCAGAAACGATGCCATGATGAACGCCACCGCTCCCATCACCGGTGGCATCAGCGTACCGCCCGTGGATGAACAGGCCTCGACCGCCGCGGCATACTCCGCTGGATAGCCCGAACGCTTCATGGCCGGGATGGTCATGCTGCCGGTGGTCAGAATGTTCGAGACAGCACTGCCCGACAGGCTGCCCATGAAGGCGCTGGAAATTACCGCGACCTTGGCAGGCCCGCCACGGCTGCGGCCCAGCAGGGCAGTGGCAAAGCGCATGAAGAAGTCACCGCCCCCCGTCAGCGTCAGGGCAATGCCGAACACCACAAAGCCGATGACCAGGTTGGCCACCACCTGCATGGGGATACCGATGATGCTTTCGGCCCCCATCACGTGGGAGCGAATGGTTTCCCCGAGCGTAAAACTGTTACTCCAGAGAAACCCGGGCATATGTCCGGCATAAAGCGGGTAGGTGCCGAACACGAATGCCACGACGAAGACTGCCCAGCCACCACAGCGCCTGACCCCTTCGAGCACCAGCAGCAACAGCACCGTCGAGATTACCGTTGCCTGAAGCGGTGCAAAGTACTCCCAACCTTCCTGGGACATTCGCATGCCGTTGAGCCCGAGGTAGAAGGCACTGACCAACGCCATAGCCGACAGCAGCCAGTCATACCAGGGAAGCCGCCCCTTGTCCCTGGGGTGTACGGGGAAGCACAGAAAGGCCGCTGCCAGAAAGATGCCGACCAGGTAATAAAGAAAGGAGTTCCCCAGGGGGTAAAAACCCAGGATGCGTAATGCGAAGGCCTGATTGATGGCCAAGGCGAGCCCCACGCCCCCTAGAGCGATAACGAACCAACGAGCCGGTCCGGCCAATCGGTTATCGGAAGATGCCTGCATGAGAGAATATCTCCTAAATGCCGGGTAAAAGCCTTGCCAGACTAGCCTGAGTGAAGCCAACACGCTCTCCGCTCGGCATGACGGATAGCCACCGAAATGCGTCCCCTCAACAACTCTCATGGGCAAGACTCGACATCGCTTCTTGTCAGGGCCTGGCGCTTTTCACTTATCTTTTCGATGGTTCAAAAGTCGAGGGGAAACACCCTAGATACGGCCTGACAGAAACAAGCGTTTCCGGGTATATCAGTGCACTATAAAACCATTTCTTCGTGACAAACCGAGGGCATGTCATCCCATGACCTCGGTATTTCCCCACTTTGCGATTTAGGCGTTTTATTTCCCCCTTCACTTGCTCAAGGCCGCCTGACGTTTCTCTTTCCATAACGCCTTGAACGCTTCTTCATCCATCCCCTCTCCTTCCTCTAGGGTAGTGCTCCAGGCATTCTTCAAGGTCTCCAGGCGAGCCACTCGCGCGTCATTCCACTCCTGCATCTCGTCGGTCCAGATGCCCTTTTCCTCCAGGTAACGAATGGCACCATCGTGGAAGGGAATATCGATCGGCGGCGTACCGGCATCGGAAACCCTCCAACGCTGGATGGCCGCAGTGGCATCCTTGTAGAGGTCATAGTTTTCATCGAGCGCCTTGATCACCTCATAGACCTCATCCTCGCTCTTGTCGGCCGTGGCAACGATGATCGGATAACGGTAGGCCAGCATGTTGGCCGGTGAGGATTCGGAAAGACCAGCGCCGATGGTTTCCTTGAAGGGCTGAAAAACCGGGGCGACTTCATTCATCCGTTTCCAGCCTTCCTCGTCGTCGGCCGGAATGTCCACCCAGTGGATGCCGCGCGGCGACTCGGCCAGTTCATACAACTGGCTCGCGGTGGTCGTGGTGCAGGTTGCATCGGCACGATCCTCCACAAGGGAGCTCATCGATGCCTTGTGAGTCGGAAACATGACGATATCGACATCACTGCGGTCCAGACCCGCAAACGCCAGGATGGCATCGCACTTGACCTGAACGGAGGGATTGCCCGCGGTATAGGCGACGCGCTTGCCTTTCAGATCCTCGAGCGTCTCGATATCGGCATCGGCGGCCGTGGGCACCCCGAAGGTAGAAGGACGTCCCGCAACAGCACGCAAGTCCTGAGGCCCCCAGCGGCGTTCCGAGAAGTCATATACGCCCTCGGAGGCGAAGAAACTCTCGGTTGCCAGGAAGGCATAGTCCGCCCGGCCCGATACCAGCGGCTGAAGTCGACCGATGGCCGAACCGGAGGGCTGAATACGTATACGGGTGCCCGAAGCCTTGCCAAAGGCGTCGGCGATCGCGGATGCCTCGGAATGACCTTGAGAGCCGACATCGTAGGCGGTCCAGATCATGGTATCCGGCAGAGACGCCGCCTGAGCACCACTGATACTCATTCCAGTAGCCAAGGCCACGGTCAGGAGTCTTTTCGAAAGTGTCTTGCACATCATGGCTGCTTCCTCTTTATCGTTGTTACGGGATGATATTTTACAAGGCAATTATCAGCGTGAATTTCATTATTGGTATTCTAGGCTTGCGTTCTTCACCGAAACTTTCTTGCCGCGGGGCTTCTCTCTTCGCACATGCTTGTCGGATGCTTCGACACGTTCCATCAAACGCTCCTCCGGACAACCAGGTGCCATGAGACGGCGCCTCAACCACCTGACCCAGAGGGCAATACGCCGGCCTTTCTCAACCTTTCCGCTTCCGCGCCCTGAATCCCCAGTTCCTCGAGAATATCGTTGGTATGCTGCGAAAAACGTGGTGGTGGGCGACGGTAGTCCGCCGGCGTTCGCCCCATCTTGATGGGCGATCCGGTACCTTGGTAATCGCCCATGCGTACGATCATCTGACGATGCTCGGTATGCGGATGCGCCAGTACCTGTGAGGTTTCCTGAACCGGTCCACTGGGCACGCCACGGCGAATCAATCGCTCTGCCAGCGCCTGACCATCCTGGTTTGCCATGGCGGCTTCCAGCTCATCCTTCAGTTCCTCTCGATGGGCCCGACGATCCACATTGTCGATGAAACGCGGATCGTCCTTCAGGGCAGGACAGTCGAGCTCCTCACACAGCCTGGCGAACTGGGTATTGTTGCCTACCGCCAGAAAGAGTGGATCGGTGCCCGTCCGGAAGACCGAGTAAGGCACGATATTGGGGTGGGCATTACCGGTTCGCCGTGGCTCGGGACCACCATAGAACACATTGGGAAAATGCGGATGCATCAACGATAGACCGGCATCGTAAAGCGATGCCTCGACGAACTGTCCCTCACCACTGCGCTGCCGATCGTGCAGCGCCAGACTGATGCCGATCACGGCGTTAAGGCCCGTCACCAGATCGACGACGGGCAGGCCGATACGCAGCGGGTCACCGCCCTCTTCCCCGTTGACACTCATCAATCCCGCCATGGCCTGGATCACCGCGTCGTAACCCGGCAGGCCGCCGAGGGGGCCATCCGCGCCGAAGCCACTAATCCGGCAATGCACCAGTCGGGGAAAGCGTTCGTGCAGAACGTCATACCCCAGCCCCCACTTTTCCAGTGTGCCTGGTTTGAAGTTCTCCACCAGCACATCGGCATCGGCCAACAGCCGCGTAAGCAGTTCGCGCCCCTCCTCCTGTCGAAGATCCAGGGCCATACCACGCTTGTTGCGGTTGAGGCCATGGAAGTATGAGGCGGCTTCGTCTTCGGCAAACGGCGGGCCCCACCCCCGCGTCTCGTCGCCGGCCGGAGGTTCGATCTTGATCACATCCGCACCGTAGTCACCCAGCATCTGGGTGCAGTACGGCCCACCCAGGACCCGACTCAGATCGATCACTCGAATACCGCTCAAGGCATTATTTTGTTCCATGCCCCCTCCTTCGGTTACAGGCGTTTTGCGCTTTCGCGGCTAATCGGCGTTTCGGCCAGCAACGCTTCCATCAACGTCGATTCTTCGGCCGGCGACGCCAGCGGATCCTGGGCGGCTAGTCGATAGCGCAGCACCATCCTGGCCAGTACCAGGCGCCGCCAGTCATCTCCCAGTTGGGCCGCTTCCCAGGCCATGAACACCGCAGACGCCAGATGGTAGAGGCCGGAGGCAACACGCCGGGTTTCCAGTTCATCGTCGCGCTCACCGCTGGTGACGTCTTCGGCAACGTTTCTCAGTCGCGTCAAGGCGGTGTCGAACGCCTGGCGCTCTTCCCGAGTGAGATCAATGGTGTCCAGGCAGCGCTGCAGGTAGTCGCACAACACCGGCAGGGTACCTTCACGGCGGATCGAACGAAGGACGTCGAGCGCGACGATGTTGCTGGTACCTTCCCAGATGGACCCCAGGTGAGCATCACGCAGGACTCGGGCATCCGACCATTCCTCGATATAGCCACAGCCACCACGCACTTCCATGCCATCACCAGCCACTCGGCGCGCATCTCGGGTCGAGCGGAACTTGATCAAGGGGGTCAAGATACGCAGCAGCTTGGCGGCTTCGGCATCACCGCCATCGGCGCGTCGCAGGCAGTCGGCGGTATGCAGCATGATGCTTCGTGCTTGTTCTGTCGGCAGCATCATCTTGCACAACTGCCGGCGCATCAGCGGCATATCAATCAGGTGACGCCCGAAGGCCATGCGGTTGCGGGCGATGAACAGCGATTCATTGAGCGCTCTGCGCATGAGTCCGGCCGAACGCACGCCGTTGGATAGACGCGACATGTTGATCATGTCGGTCATGTGCTTGAAGCCCTTGCCATGTTCTCCGATGACATAGGCTTCGGCGCCTTCCAACGTGATCTCGCCACTGGCCATGGAGCGCGTGCCCAACTTATCCTTGAGGCGCAGGATGCGATAGCGGTTGAGGCTGCCATCCTCCAGACGCCGCGGGAGCAGAAAGAGCGTCAGGCCACGTGTGCCGGATTCGGCGTTTTCCGGGCGCGCCAGCACCATGGCCAGATCCGCATCCGGATTGGAACAGAACCACTTGTCGCCATACAGGCGCCACACCCCATCCTCGCAGCGCGCCTCGGTGGTCACCGCCCCGACATCCGAGCCGGCATCCTGCTCAGTCATGAACATCGCGCCTTGGTACTGGTAGTCGCTGTCCTGAGAGGTCAGTCGGTCGAGATAGCGATCAATCAGTTCCTGGGAGCCGAACTTGCGCAGCGTACGCGTCAGGGAATCGGTCATGCTGAGCGGACAGCACAACCCGAACTCCGCCTGTACATAGAGAAAGGTCAAGCCATACTTGACGACGGGCGGCATCGATTCGGGCCAGTCCAGCACACCACCACGGTGCGACATGGCCTGAAGTCCGAAGTGCGAGTAGGCATAGTACTCCAGGCGGCGATAGGAAGGGTGCTTCTTGACCAGGGGCGCATCGGCGCCATTTCGCGCTCTAAGCTGTAACGTTGGCGGATTCTTGTCGGCATCCAGCGCCAGGCTCTCGAGTTCGTCGCCCGCCAGCTCGCCCATTTTCTCAAACCAGGGTTCGACGTGGGAGCGCACCGGTGATGGCAGGTAAACGTCCAGCAAACGAGAAAACCCAGGGTCGCTATGATAAGCGTTATGCCCCCAGTTATCGGGAATGTTGCGATGAATGGCGTTAGACACGTGGCAAGTTCCTCTTCAGCGATACAGCTTACTGACACCTTAGGCAGCCAATTGGCGCGTCTCCAATACTCTTTCAGGATGCTTCGATACGATTTACTGTATCGTCTTGGGGTACTCCTTGTGGGAACAGGCTGATGGCACTGACATTTCGTCAACTCCGATACTTTCTGATCTTGTCCGATGAACTACATTTCGGGCGGGCGGCTCAGCGGCTGCATATTTCACAACCGCCCCTGAGCGCAAGCCTGCGACAGTTGGAGGAGGAGCTAGGTACCCGGTTACTGGACCGCAACAGCAAACAGGTGAAGCTGACCCCGGCAGGCGAGATCTTCCAGCGTCAGACCCGACGCCTGCTGGAGCAGTTGGAAGACTCGAGGCAATTGGTAAAACGCGCTGCTTCGAGCCCTTCGGGCCTGCTGAAGGTGGGATTCACGCCTGCGATGATATTTCGTTGTCTACCGCGTGCACTGCACCTCTTGCAGGAGCAGCAGCCAGGCATCGACATCAAATTGATAGAGAAGAACTCGGCAAGCCAGGTCGAGGCGGTCGGTGAAGGACAATTGGATATCGGCTTCATTCACTCCATGCCGCTGCCCGAGAAGCTGACCTCACTGATGATCGCCGATGAGCCTTTCCTTTGCTGCCTGCCGGTGCACCATCACATGGCCCGGCGCACTCGGCTTTCGCTCAACGATCTACGCAATGAGCCCATGGTCATGTTTGGCCGTGACCTGGCACCTCATTACTACGACCGTATTCTCAGCCTGTTTCGTGTCGCCGACATCGAGCCCCGCATTTATCATGAGGTCTCCCATTGGCTGACCATCGTCGCGCTCGTGGCACGCGACATGGGAGTGGCACTGGTGCCCCGCTCGCTTGCGAAGACAGGGTTTTCCAGCGTCGTATTCATTCCGCTGGACGATGCCCGTACGCAACACCAGTCGCATTGCATCTGGTCGCCTGACATCGGAAACCCTGGCAGGGACCTCCTGATCGACTGTGTACGCACGTCCCTGCAGAGTGAGTCCGCTCTTTAGCATCACCTGTTTGATGAAGGATCCATATCGCCACCGCCAGCGTAGCAACCTGGACGGCATTCACTCCGGAACGCGTGTCACACGCCCGACCGGGTCTGTGTTATTCCGTCGCCTGCCGCTGACTGAGCACGCCCACCAGCGCCGACAGGGACAACACGATCACATAGGCGCCGTAACCATAGACGGTGGGCTCCAGCCCGAAGCGTTGTGTGGCGATACCGGCCATCAGGGCCGGCAAGCTGGCGGAGAGGTAGCTGGCCACGTACAGCACCGCCATCAACGAGGCACGCTCGCCCTGCGGCGCCAGGGACATGATGGCCCGCATGGCGCCCATGAAGCCGGCGCCAAAACCCGGGCCTGCCACGGTAATGCCGGCCAGCAGTATCAGGATGTCGTGACGCACCACGCCCCACAGCACGATGGCCATGCCCAACGGCAACAGCACGCCGGATAGCACCAGTATCCATCGGGTATTCTGCCGCTGCAGGCACCAGACCCCGAGCGCGCCCATCACGGCCAGAAGGCACACCAGGAGACCGCCGATCATGGCGTTGTCGATGCCCGAAACCTGCCTGGCCAGCACCGGTCCCAGCGAGAGGCTGAAACCGCCGAGCGACCAGGACGCGATACAGGCAGGAATCACACGCAGGAAGGTAGGACGCACCGACGCCGGGATGCGCGCCGTCGGTTTCAGTGACGCCAGCGCCCCAGGGCGAGGAGAGACGCTCTCCTGCGTCCCCCTCATGCCGATCAGTTGCCAGACAAAGAGACCGGTCATCAGCAGGAACCCCAGCCGCATGGGGTAAGGCGCCAGGTCGACCAGAAAACCGGAGCACAGCGCACCGAGTCCCATGCCGACGAGCGGCGCGACACTAGCCAGGATGGGGCCGCGCCGGTGGTCGGTATCGATGAGGGCGGCCCCCAACGCACTGGTCGCTATGCCGGTGGCCAGGCCCTGCAGCGCACGAGCCAACAGCAGTACGCCGAAATCCTGCGCCACCAGAAATGCGAGCATGGAAACCAGCTCGATCGACAGGCCTAGCAGGATGACCGGGCGACGCCCCAGGTATTCGGAGAGTCTTCCGGTCATCAGCAACGCCAGCAGTAACGCGAACATATAGATCGCGAAGGCCAGGGTCAGCATGGGCGTGGAGAAGTGCCAACTGGCCTGATAGAGCGGATAAAGCGGCGTCGGCACGCCGGAGGCCGCCAGAAAGGCAACCACCACCAGGGTATAGAAGCGCAACTGGTGCGCCGGAGCGGTGTTCCCCGCCGTCGTGTCGACTGCCGTGGCCATGGAGGCTCCTTAAAGCAAATAATTTGCGATATACTGAAAGCCTAGAGACAAGAACGCGTTAAAGCAAATATTTTGCGTTAGAGGAATTATGGTCGAGAAACCAGCGGTGAGACCGGGCGGACGCAGCGCCCGGGTACAGCGCGCCGTGCATGAGGCGGTGAAAACGCTGGACGAGGAAGTGCCACGGGACAAACTGTCCGTTCCGCTGGTGGCCGAACGAGCGGGCGTGACGCCCTCCACGATTTATCGTCGCTGGGGGAGCCTGAAAGAGCTGCTGGCCGACGTGGCCGCCGAACGGCTCCAGCCTGATGCCCCGGTGGCAGACACCGGCTCGCTGGAAGGCGATCTGATGGCCTGGGCCGGGGAGTACATGGAGGAAATGACCTCCACCCCCGGTCAACAGATGCTGGCCGATACCCTGGGCAGCACCAGCCTGGAACAGCGCCAGCGTTGCCTGAAGGCCCAGCAGCACCAACTGCAGTTGATATTGTCCCGCGCCGAGGCTCGGGGAGAGACGCCACTGCCTACGGTCGAGCACTTGCTGGACGGCATCATGGCACCACTGACCTACCGCCTCTCCTATGCACCACAATCACTCTCCAACGCCAACCTAGCGCAATGGATCGCCGCAACGCTGCGCTGATCACGATGTCATCATCGAACGCCATGCTCCAGATTCACCACCAGACACAGGGCCGCGTCTCGACACGGCCCTGCTACGGCATGGCATGGAAAGTCGCCCTCAATCTACCATCAGATTTGAGACAGTCTTGTCGTCGTGTGAAGCGTCCAAACGGTCAGCCCGGTGCGCTTGGCCTGCTCACCGACGCGTAACAACATGCCATGTCTCCTCTCGTCCACGCGTGGCTGAAGTCTGGAGCCTCCCGTCGCGTGAGGGTCAAATCCCCCTGCGACACCGGAGATTCAGGTCCTGCTGACGGATAATCCCCCATCCACCAGCATCGCAGAGCCGCTCACGAAGCTCGAGGCATCGGAGGCAAGGTATAGCGCGGCCCTGGCGATCTCCTCGGGACTGGCGATTCGCTTGAGAGCATGCAGCCCCTCGACGAAATCCCGTACTTCCTGGGTCGCATCAGGTGCATTCACCATGTTCATCGGAGTGTCCGCCCCTCCCGGGAGGATGGCGTTGGCGCGTAAACCCTGAGCGCCGTGCTCGACGGCCAGCGTCTTCGCCAGCCCGATGAGGCCGGCCTTGCTCGCTGCATAGGCGGCGACTCCGGGTATGCCGACCGTGTAGCCGACGAAGCTCGAGGTAAAGATCAGCGATCCACCGCCCCGCTCGAGCAGGGCCGGCACCTGGTGCCTCGCCCCCAGGAAAGCCCCGGTGAGGTTCGTGTCGATCACCTGGGTCCAGTCCTCGCGCGACAGCTCGGAGGTGGAGGCCATTCGCCCCATCGTGCCGGCATTGTTGAACGCGATGTCGAGGCCACCGAATCTACCGACAGCCGTGTCGACCAGTGCCTTGGCATGCGCTTCATCCTGGACGTCGCCGGCCACGGCAATGGCCTCACCACCTGCGGCCTCGATGTCCGCCACGACCCGATCGAGCTCTGGCCGACGTCGGGCACCGAGAACGACCCTTGCCCCTTCGCTGGCGAACAACCGTGCCGCGGCACGGCCTATGCCGGAACTGGCGCCAGTGACAATGGCGACCTTCTGCTGAAGTGATTGCATGATTTCCCCCTGTACCGATGGCGTTAGAAGAAGCCGTCATTCACGCGACGGCTTCAACGACAACTCTCGTGTACAGGGAGATTCCAAACACTCCGTTGCTTGTGGTCGAATCGCAATCAGCTTTTCAGGCACGACGAACCTGCGCCTCGACAACAAGACGAACCAGGGGCACCGAACCCGCAGCCCCAGGGGCTATCCCATGGAATGGAGCACCAAAGGCCGCCTGGTTCACTTCATCTCGAAGCCACGTTCGATCAGGAAATCGCGCATGTGCGGACGCAGCTTGGTATCGAAGAGCGGCGTCAGATTGTGAGACCAGTCAGACGCCTTCCGACCACCGCTACGTTCGCTGTAATAGCGGCGCATGGAGGTATCGAAGGCGGCGACTTCCTCCGTGTCATCGGTGTAGGCATCCTCCTTGAGGATTGCCCCCACCGGCAGGCGCGGCTTGACCTCCGGCAGGCGTTCCGTATCCGGGTAACCCAGGCACATGCCGAACACCGGATACACGTGCTTCGGCAGCCGCAACAGCTCGCTGATGGCTTCCGGGTTATTGCGGATACCGCCGATGTAGCAGATTCCCAGGCCCTCGGACTCGGCGGCAAGTGCCACGTTCTGTGCCATCAGCGCGGTATCAACACTGGCCACCAGCAACTGCTCGGTCATGCCCCGCGTGACATCGGCGCCGGTGCGCTCGGATGCCTCGGTGGGACGCTTCATGTCAGCGCAGAACACCAGGAAGTCGGAGCAACTGGCAATATAGCCCTGACCGCCGGCCAGTTCGGCGATTCGCTCACGGTTGGTCGGGTTCGTCACGTGAATGACGCTGTACGCTTGCACATGGCTGGACGTGGCGGCGCTCTGGCCGGCACGGATCAGCTCGAGCAGCGTCTCGCGGGGAATCCGCTGCTCGGTGAACTTGCGGATCGAACGATGGGACTTCATCAAATCGATAGTAGGGTTCATGCGACCTCACTGGATGCAGAATCGGGTGGAACGGCCCCCACGATACTTAACCGGCTTACAACCTTCCATCGCCGATGCTGCTCCCGATACTCTACATTCCCAGCGCCGCGAACGCTTCGGCGATTGTTGGAGGCGCCGTGGCACGGGTATACATCGACGTCAGGTACTCTCTCAGCCTCGGGGCGTCATCGAGCATCTGCTCCTCGTTCGCCCAATCCAGGGTATAGGCGGCATTGAAGTCGGCCACGCTGAGTCGGTCACCCACCAGGAAGTCGCGGTCCTCCATTTGCCGCTCGAGCACGGCCACCATTGCCACGCCTTCCTCCCTCGCCAGGTCGACATCCTGAGGCAGGCGTTTCTCTTGCGGATAGAGAAAGGTATGACGCGCGATACGCCAGAGGGGCTGCTCGATTTCGGTGACCAGAAAGAAGATCCAGCGATACATCTGAGCCCTGCTCTCCACGGACTCGGGGATGAATCCCGCCCGCGGATGCTTCTCGGCCAGGTAGATCTGAATCGCCGACGACTCGGTCACCACCAGGCTGCCGTCGACCAGTACCGGGACCCTGGCCGCCGGATTGAGATCGAGAAAGTCCCGCTGCAGGTGCTCGCCTTGCAAAAGGTCCACCGGGACCATGTCGTACTCCAGGCCCAGCTCGTTGAGCAACCAGATAACGCGCAGGGCACGGGTCGGGGGTGTGCCGTATAGTTGGATCATGATCGGCTCCATCGTTTGACAGACATCAGGGGGCGCTTGGACACCTGATAGTCGAACGGGAGCCTGCCGAATCGACACCATGACGGCACATCGGGTGAATTGGCCCAAGGAAGGCTCAATTCACCCGACGCCCATGAAACTGCGATCGGCTATACGACGTGAAAAATCAACTCGTGCGCGCGCCCGGTCAACATGCTCATTTACCGTTCGTAAACTCCGCTTTCTTGCTGATTTTTTGTCTTGTCTAACCTTCGCTCTCCGACTTTTCAGACAACGCTTAGAACGGTGCGTTATCCGCTTCTTGGAAGCTGGCGGTGACATTACCGGCGAGATCGATATTATCCGGATCCAGTGTCATTACCGGGGCACCATCCCGCAGATCGAACTTCGTAAGATCCGTCCAGATCACGTTGGGGCTGGTGGTCAGCTCGAAGAAGTAGCGCCGGTCATCCAGGTTGATTGCCGTGCGGTATTCGGTGTTATAGATCCCGAACTCTTTGTAAGGCGCACCAAACGGGACGGACACATTGCGCGCGATCGCCAATATGCCTGCAATCGCTTCACGTTCATCCTCGGGTTCCGGCAGCATCTCCAGATAGTAGGCGGCACGCTGAAAACGGTCGGTCGCCTTCACATTACCGGGCAAGGGCGTATCGCTGCTGGGGTTGGAGAAGTCCTGCTGCGACAGCAACTCGAGCTGCTTGTCATAGGTCGGATCGTTGGTCATGATCTGATATTCGCGATCATGATGCACGACCGGCTCGCCATCGATATATTCGATGATTGCCGAGTCGCCGCTGGCATCCTCGAGGGCCAGATGAACGTTGGACTTGTGGCCGTTTGCCTCGGTCATCACGACTTGAACCGTATCCAGCACCTCGAGCGCTTCATCCACGGTCGCCGCGTTATCGAGCACGAACTGCAGCCACAGCCCCGCTTGAACACCGGGCTTGCTCGCATCTCGAGACCCGAAGTCCGTGTCATTCAAATACAGCAGGTGGCCGGCCAGGCCACGCTCATTGAACCCATCGACCGAACCGATACCGTATATCGTCGTGACCATGCTCGCGTACTCGGACGTCCACTTGGCCGGGTTATCCTCGACCGTGACAGTAGAGCCCGTGCGGCCCCCATCACGTTCCAGTCCGCGCGGCATGACGGTAAGTACCGGCTCCGTGGATTCTGGCCAGTCCATGGTGCGACCGACCACGGTCGCCAGTTCGTTATCGTTCCAGAGGATACGGGAACAGGCATCGGCCGTCTGAAATGCGACGAGCCCGGCCGCCACCACGAGTGCACCTGTCACGGTGCGGTTCATAGCATACTGCTTCATCGAATCACTCCTTTTCGAGCCTGCGACGGGTCAGTACCGATCGGCACACAGCGTATCGTCACGGTACCTTGACCTGCGAAAGATTCCTTCTCGATACGAGGATCAGGAATCCTGACCTTGCCTTGAGTCAAGCAGAGAAACTCTTCACCCGTGTTACATCGAACACGCCTCGTCGATAACGATACTATCGACAAATAAAGAGTGAGCTGATGAACAGTCGAGGATATAACGCCGATCCCCACTCTCTTCGGAGAGCGGGATACTGACTCCCTGCTTCTCGCTTTATTGATATTTCCTGAAGTCAGAGTAGCACGCGAGTTCACGATGTCATCCTGTGCCGAGGAAAACGTCTGAATTCAAGCAGCAAGCGCACCACAGGCGTGAAGTGCTCGCCAGCGCGACGCCATTGCCTTCGTCGCCTTCTCCCCGAGTCCCCCATGGCCGATCGAATTCGATAGATTGATAAATAGTTACAACTAAACCATCGACCCCATGATCAATGCAGGAAAGCGTTTTGTAAGAACGCTGAGCGATGACTGGACAGTGATCACCAGGGATTGCTCTTTATCAGCCCAGTGGGAGCATATGGTGGCCGTCACGGATGACGGTTTTGAGGTTCTGACGACGTGGCCTGACCATTCCGACGACTACCCGGCTATCTGACGCCACTTCTTGTCTCTTCGACCGGCTCATTATCGAGGAATGGGCCCCTCCTTTTCCCTAGGCATCCAGCTTACGCCCCGAGACGATAAACCCCATGCTGGCGCAGAAGAACCGGCCCTTGTCATTCGATCGCTCAAGATCCGACAACCACTCACCGGCTTCCTCGGAGGTCACCACGCCAGCCTCGATCGCTCGATCGCTCCAGGGTCCCCGAGATGAAGAGTTGATGTGCGAGGTCGAAGTCCAGAATCGCGGTACGTGGTTCCACATAGACGTCCATCATGCCGCATTCCTGAAACAGTGCAGGGAGATGACATGCCACCCATTCACTCCGGAAACTGTCGACCCAGAACGAGAGGATTCTGCGAGATACCTGGCGGTGGGCGGAATCAACGACAAACGTCTTGAAGTCCGGCTCGAAAGCCACGAGACGACCGCCCCGACGCAGGACTCGTACCATTTCATGGACGGCGCCGACCGGATCCGGGACGTGGATCAGCGTCCGCTCGATACGGCACGCATCGAAAACGCCTGACTCGAAATCGAGAGCCGCGACATCACCGACGGAGAAATTCAGTGACGACTCCGATAGCTCTCCATGCCGTTTCCTGGCCTCGGAGACCATCTCCCTGCTGACATCCACCGCGGAGACGTTGCCGCGTGGTGAGACCAGGTCGACGAGAGACCGCGCATCCTCGCCCGTTCCGCAGCCAACATCCAGAATTCGATGTCCGGGCTCGGCGTCAAGGAGCTCGAATGTCCTCCGCTTCATCGCCTTGATGCCCTCGATGCCAAAAGCCGTGTCGAGGAATGTCACGAAACGCTCCGGCGTTCCCGCCTCATCCACCCGGTCGAAATTGGTCACGTCCTCATGAGGCATTCCCGTCGCTCCCTGGACTCTGTACGAAAACAATTTTCGGTCACCACGTTGTCGTACCAAAGCTAGCCACCTTCTTGGTATTAGACAACCACCCCTGATACGAAATGAACTCGCATGCATAAAACAACAGGGCCGCGTTTTGGCGCGGCCCTGTCCGGAGGCAATGGCTGGAGCACGGGCTGAACTCAGGCTCGCCCGGTGGTGACGTTCAGTTGGCGTCTTCGCCAGCGGCCAGCCACTGGTCGATGGTGTCGCGATGGTTGTCGATCCATTGCTGAGCGCCTTCGACCGGATCACCGACTTCCTCGATGGTCGCCATCAGACCGCCGAGGGTATCGTCGTCCATTTTCCAGGCGTTCAGCACCTCGGTCAGCCAGGGGTCGTCACTGGCGAAGCCGCCGCGCGAGAACCAGTAGATGGTCTCGTTCTCGCCATAGACGCCCTCGGGATCCTCAAGGTACTTGAGGTCGTACTCGGCAAAAGCCCAATGCGGGCTCCACAGAGTCACGACGATGGGCTCCTCGCTGGCGTAGGCGCCGTCGAGCGCTGCCATCATGGCGGGGCCTGAGCTGTTGACCTGCGACAACGGCAGCTCGTACTGCTCGATGGCTTCATCGGTCAGGCCGGCGATCGCGGAACCGCTGTCGATACCCAGGATCGAGGGGCTGCCCTGGTATTCAAAGTCGTCGGCGTTTTCCTTGAGTTCCGGGATGGTGTCGATATCGACATACTGGGGAACGACCAGCCCCAGCCCGGTGCCTTTGTACCAGGCATCGTGCACCTGAAGCTCGTCCTTGTAGGGCTCGAGGAAGGGCTTGTCGGTGACCGGCAGCCAGATCTCCATGGAGATGTCGATATCGCCCTGGGACATGGCCGCGTAGAGCGCGTTCTTGCTGACATTGGAGAGGGCAATATCGTAGCCGTACTCGTCCTCCAGCAGAATCTTCCACATGTTGGCGACGGCGATGTTCTCGGCCCAGTTATTGGTGCCGATGACCAGGTTCTTGTCCTGAGCCATGAGGCCCTGGCTCGCCGGAATGAGGGCAAGGGCCAGTAGGGCGGATGAGATTTTCTTCATCTGTAATGTCATATGAACGTTCTCTCCGGTATCGCGTTGTTTTATCGCAGCTGGATAGTAACAAGGTCTACGCCCTTCCCCTCCCCTGGATTGAGAATGCCAGCCATGAGAAAAGGGAATGGCCTAGTGTTTTGACTTAACCGATCAGCCGGGCATCGAAGGGGTAATCCGACAGCAGCTCGACACGGCCGTCGTCGCGAACATAAAGCTGTTCCTCGAGCTTGACGCCTTCGCCGCCATCCTCGTGGCCGATGAAGCTTTCCACACAGAGCGTCATGCCCGGGGCGATGACGCCGTCGTAGCCCTTGTCGTCGATATCCTCGCGGTGAACGATGTAGGGGTATTCCCCGTTCATGCCCACCCCGTGCGCCAGGGCGAAATACCGGCGTGCGCGATACGCGGGCGGAATGCGCCAGGCGCGTTCGGCGTATTCCTTGAAGCTGACGCCGGGCTTGAGGTTTTCCATGTTGGTATGGATCTGCTCATAGGCCAGCTTGTAGAGGTCCCGCTGCGCCGGGCTGGCTTCGCCCTCGCCGCACAGGAAGGTGCGCGAGAAGTCGGCGTAGTAGCCGTATCGCCCCACCACGTCGGTATCCAGGGCGACCAGTTCGCCGTTCTGCATGAGCCGGTCGGAGCATTCCTGGAACCAAGGGTTGGTGCGCGGCCCGGAGTTCATCAGGCGCGTCTCAACGAAGTCGGCGTCGGTAGCGATGATATGCTCGTGCAGCTTGGCCCAGACGGCGTTCTCGCTGACGCCCGGTGCGATGGCGGCCTCCAGTTTGCGAACGCCGTCTTCCACAGCACGCAGCGATGAACGAACCATCTTGATCTCGTTGGGCACCTTGTAGGCACGCGCCAGCTCCAGGGGCTCCTGGGCATCCAGTACCCGGTAGCCGCGACGCTGCAACTCGAAGGCCGCCTCCGGCGTGGCACTCTCGATGGCGATGCGCTCGCCGCCGCCACACTGGCGCGCCAGCTCGCTGATCTCGTCGGCCCAGGCACGGGTGACCGCCTCAGTGTTCTTCTCGTTGAAGTAATAGGAAATCGCCTTGGCCGGCCGGATCTCGTCCACCGTGGGCAGGTGGCTGGCCAGGTGCTCGCAGCCGGAGAACTCGAACAGCACCACCGGGCCTTCGGCGGGCACGAAGGCATAGCGGGCGGGGTTGCGCGAACTGTAGACCTGCATGTTGCGCGAACCGGTGGCATAGCGCACATGGGCGGGGTCGAACAGCACCGCAGCGGTGATGTCGCGCTTGGCCAGCTCGGCGCGTACCCGCCCGAGCCGGTCCAGCAGGATACGCGGCATCTCGTCGGCAGAGGGCTCGCAGTCCGCCGGCTCATGGGTGGGCGGCAGAATGCCCATGGACGCCAGGTCCATTCTCATCGGCTTCTCCTCGTTTCGGGATCACGGTCATGCGCTGTTGTTGTCGGGTCGAATCAGTCGATCAGGCCGTCGGCACGCTCGTCGCGGCGCTCCTCGGCCAGCATGTGCTGCTCCGAGACCCGCCCGTAGAGCTGGCGAGTACGCTCCAGTCGACCCACGACATCGGGCGCCTGCGAATAGGCGAAGATCGCCGTCAGGCGTGGCGTGTCGCCCTGCACGCGCGTGACCCGATGCAGGCTGAAGCGGCCCTTGAACAACTGCAGATCGCCGGGACGCAGGTCGAGCCGCTGGACGCGTTCCGTCTGCTCGCCACGGATCACTGCGCCGACATCGTCATAGTTCTCGTCCCGGGGGGTGCGGATATTGGGGCAGTATTCGAACCCCCCGCCGTTCTCGGGCTGCTGGGTCATCATGGTGACGATGAATTCGTTGGTGTCGTAATGCCACGGCTGCTCGGTGCCATCCGGCAACACGTTGAGCACCAGCCCGGCGTAAGGGTCGGCATACTCGTAGATGCGCGACTCGCCCAGGCAGCGCTGCACCAGCGACTTCATGGCACTGGAGACATAGAGCCGATGGATCAGGGTGTCGGCGGTGATCATGTCGCGGGTCACGAAGCCACTGGTGCGCGTCATGAACAGCCGTCGGGGATCCCGCTCGGGCAATTCGGGGTCATCGGCGGTGAAGTAGGCGTTGACCTCTCGGGTGTTGTAGAAGCTCGTCTCGGCCATTCGCACGCTCTCCTCGCGAACACGCGCGAGGCGGTCCTCCCGCAGGAAACCACGCAGCACGACGCAGCCCTCGCGATCCAGGTGGGCACGGGCCGCCGCGATGGTCTCGAGCAGCCCCGAATCATCGGGCCGGTGCAGCGGATATCGCTCGGTGTCGACGATATCGGAAAGGTCCAGGGCCTCGGCATTGGCCAGGCCATGGTCGGTGGCACTCATCGGTCGCCTCCCAGGGGTCGATTGGTATTGATCTCGCCTGGGCTTATGCTGGACGCCCATCAGCCATTCGAGAAACGAGTCATTCCGATGGATTCAATCGGCGATTCCGATCGATCACGCCTGCCCGCCCTGGACAGCGACCTGCTGCTGGCCTTCGTCACGGTGGCCGACAGCGGTGGCTTCACGGCGGCCGCGCGCTACCTGCACAAGACGCAGTCGACCATCAGCCTGCGGGTGAGCACCCTGGAGGATCGCCTGGGCACGCGGCTGCTGAATCGCACCAGCCGCCATCTGGCACTGACGCCGGACGGCCAGACCTTCCTGGTCTACGCCCGGCGCTTGCTGCAGCTGCAGCGCGAGGCACTGGGCGCGCTGAGCGTCTCGAGCGAACCGATCACCCTGCGCTTCGGATTGCCCGAGGATTACGCCGATACCTGGCTCCCTGACCTGCTCGAGCGTTTCTCGGCGATGCATCCGGAGGTGCGGGTGCATATCCACTGCCGCATGTCCACCGAGCTGCTCGACCAGCTCGATGACGGCTCGCTGGACTTGGTGCTGGCAGTGCGCCATGCCGCCGACAGCGGCGGCGAGGTGGTCGGCGAGGAAGCCGTGGTATGGGCCGCGCATCGCGATTTCCGCCTCGATCCGAGGCGTTCGCTGCCATTGGCCCTGTTCCCCGAGCAGTGCATCTACCGGCGTCGTGCCTTGCAGGCATTGACCGATCGCGGACTGGCCTGGCAGGTCGACTCGACCAGCCAGAGTCCCAGCGGCCTACGCGTCATCGTCGATCAGGCCCGTGCTTTGACGCTCTGCGAGCTGCGCATGGTGCCCGAACACTGGCGGGTGCTCGGCGAGGCCGAGGGCCTGCCGCCCTTGCCCGCCGCCGAGCTGGAGATCCATCGCTCGCCCAGCCTGACGCATCCGGCCTTCGAAGCTTTTGTGCAACGGTTGCGAGAGGTCATGGCAGAAGCCGTGCCCGCGACACTCTGATGTCTCCCTTCGCGGGTTATTTTCAAGAACTATCCCCGGCTACGGCCTCCTGCAGCCAATCGCGAAGCAGGGTCAGTGTCGGCTCCTCGCCCTGCCCTGTCCGGGTCGCGAACCAGTAAGATTGATGCCCCGGCATCGCCGCCGCCAGCGGCTGCACCAGGGCCCCCTTGGCCAGTTCGCGGGCGACCATGGCACGGTCGGCGATGGTGATGCCCAGCCCTTCCAGGGCGGCGCGAATCGCCAGATCGAGCAGGTCGAATTCCAGCCCGCCCCCGGTATCGACGCCCTCGATACCCGCCGCATCCAGCCAGTGCCGCCAGGTCGGAAACCGATCCTCGCTGGTGCGCATCACGTGAAGTAACGTCTGCTCGCGGAGATCCAGCGGTCGACCGTCGCGTAGCAGGCGCGGCGAACAGACCGCGATGTGCTTCTCCTGCATCAGAAAATGCGGCTCGACGTCGGTCCAGTCGCCGTCACCGAAGCGGATGGCGGCATCCAGGGTGCTGTCGGCGGCCAGATCGTCGATCTCGCGAGTGGTCAGAGTCAGCGACAAGGTCGGATAGCGTCGCCGCAGGTCGTCCAAGCGCGGCACAAGCCAGCGGCTGGCCAGGGTCGGCGGCACATTGAGGCGCAAGCGAGTGAGGTCCGTGGGCGAAGCAAGATCGCGAACCGTCAAGGCGATGCGGTCGAAGGAGGTACTCAGGGCCGGCAACAGGCGCCGCCCCGCCTCGGTCAGCCGCAACTGTCCCGGCCGCCGCTCGAACAGCACCACTCCCAGTTGTTCCTCTAGATGACGTACCTGGCGGCTGATCGCGCTCTGCGTCACGTGCAGCCGCTGTGCCGCCAGGGTGAAGTTCTGGCACTGCGCGGCGGCCTCGAAGGCTTTGAGGGCGTTGAGCGGTGGCAGGTAACGACTCATGGGTAACGACCCTCATGCGTTTTTGTCGGGAAGGGGCGCCCCGAAACACGGGGTTTTTCGGCACGCCATGCATTTTACTCATGGCGAGGGTACCAAATCCTCGTTTGTCGCCCCATCCGGCGCTGCCCAGACTGGCCACCGAGATCCTCATTCTCCCGCTCTGGAAACCGATCACCATGGCCGACGAGACACTGATGCCCCGCACACGCGACCTGGACGGCTGGCGCGAGCTGGCCGCGCGGTTGCCGCTTCCCCGACGCGCCTACCTGGGCGGCGAGTGGCACGACGCCGCATCCGGCCGCACCTTCACCGCCCACAACCCGGCCACCGGCGAGCCCCTGACCGACGTTGCTGCCTGCGACACCACCGATGTCGACCGGGCGGTGGCGATCGCGCGCGACACCTTCAATGACGGTGAATGGCGCGACCTGCCACCCACCGAGCGCAAGGCGCGCATGTTCGCCTGGGCCGATGCCATCACCGCCCACGCCGACGAAATCGCCCTGCTCGAGACCCTGGAGACCGGCAAGCCGATCGGCCAGACCACCAGCGTGGATGTGCCCGGGCTGGTAGGCGGGCTGCGCTGGTACGCCGAGGCGCTCGACAAGCTGTATGGCGAGACCGCGCCCAATGGCACCTCCAGCGTCTGCCTGGTCGAGCGTGAGCCGGTCGGCGTGGTCGCCGCGGTGGTGCCCTGGAACTATCCGCTGATCATCGCCGGCTGGAAGCTGGGCCCGGCGCTGGGCGCCGGCAACTCGGTGATCCTCAAGCCCGCCGAGCAGTCGACCCTGGCCACCCTACGCGTCGCCGAACTGGCGCGGGACGCCGGCATCCCGACCGGCGCCCTGCAGGTGATCACCGGCCTGGGTCACCAGGCCGGCCAGGCGCTGGGCCTGCACGATGGCGTCGACGCCATCGGCTTCACCGGCTCCACCGAGATCGGCAAGAAGTTCCTGGAGTACTCGGCACGCTCCAATATGAAGCGCATCGGCCTGGAATGCGGCGGCAAGAGCCCGCACATCGTCACCCGCGACGTCGACGACCTCGACCTCATCGCCATGTATGTCGCCTACGGCGTCTGGTACAACCAGGGCGAAACCTGCCACGCCGGTACCCGGCTGATCGTCGATCGCACCATCAAGGACGACCTGCTGGCCCGGGTGCGGCAGTGGGCCGACAAGCTCCAGCCCGGCGATCCCCTCGATCCCGACACTCAAATGGGCGCGATGATCGAGCCGGAACACGCCGACAAGGTCATGAGCTATCTCCAGCAGGGCCGCGACGAGGGCGCCCGGTTGCTGTTCGGCGGCGAACGCGTGCGCCGGGACAGCGGCGGCGACTTCATCACGCCGGCGATCTTCGACGAGGTCACCAACGACATGCGCATCGCCCGCGAGGAGATATTCGGGCCGGTGCTGGTGGTGATCTCCGTCGATGACCTCGACCAGGCCCTGGCAGTGGCCAACGACACCGACTATGGCCTCGGCGCGGCGATCTGGACCAACCGCATGAGCGACGGCCACCGCGCCGCCCGCGCGCTGCGCGCCGGTACCGTCTGGGTCAACTGCTACGACCACACCTCCATCAACGCGCCCTTCGGCGGCTTCAAGCAATCCGGCCAGGGGCGCGACAAGTCGTTGCACGCCTTCGACAAGTACACCGAACTCAAGACCATCTGGATCGAGCTGGATACCTGACATGCGGATGAACTTCACCACCGGCCGGCAGGTGCCCCTCGAGGTCGGCGTCGGCGCGCTGTCACGACTGCCCGAACTGTGCCAGGCCCATGGCGCCAGCAGTGCCCTGATCGTCACCGATGCCGGCATCGCCGCCACCGGCCTGGTCGACCGACTGGCCTCGCTGCTGGACGAGGAATTGACCGTGACACGCTTCATCGCGCCCGCCGGCGAGCCGACCCTGGCCACGGTCGACGCCGGCGCCGAGGCCGCTCGCCAGCTCGATTCTCCTCTGGTGATCGGCCTGGGCGGCGGCACGGCGCTGGACATCGCCAAGCTGGTGGCCGCCCTGGCGACCAGCCCGGGCACCATGGCCGACTACCTGCTGGCTCGCCGGCCCTGGTGGGGCCGACTACCGGCAGTGATGATCCCCACTACCTCGGGCACCGGGTCGGAAGTCACCCGGACCTCGGTCGTCGCCGACGACCAGGGACGCAAGCAGTGGGCCTGGGGTGACGAACTGCTGCCCGAGGCGGTGCTGCTCGATCCCGAACTGACGCGCACCCTGCCGGCGCCGCTGACCGCCGCCACCGGACTGGACGCCTTCGTGCACGCCCTCGAGGCGACCAGCGGACAGGGACGCCACGTCATCATCGAGGCGAGCGCGCTGCAGGCGATGCGCCTGATCGGGCAGGCCCTGCCCCGCGCGGTGGCCGACCCCGGCGACCTGGCGGCGCGCCAGCAGATGCAGGTCGCCGCCTGCCTCGCAGGCCAGTCGATCGATAACGGCGGCACGGGCCTGGGGCACAACATCGGCCATGCCCTCGGTTCGCTCTACCACCTGCCGCATGGCGTCGCCGTAACGCTCGGTGTGGAGGCCACCCTGGCCTGGACGATAGAGGGGCGCGAGGCCGTCTTCGCCCCGGCGGCCGCGGCCCTGGCGAGTGACGGTGTGACGCGCGACCTGCCCGCCCGTTTCAGCACCCTGGCCGATGCCGCCCGCTTCAACGAGGCACTGGCACCCTTCGCCGACCTCGAGATGGATGCCGAGGCGCTCGCCGCGAACATGCAGGCCGAGGAGAACGCCCCCATGGCCGACAACGCCGCGCGCCGGCCCGGTGCCGACGACTGGCACACGCTCGCCGAGGCCACGGTGTCGCGGTTCGAGCGCCGCCGAGCCGCCCTCGACACCGCCCGGGAGGAGACAGCATGAGTGTCATCGAACGCATCGAGGTCACCCACCACCAGCAACCGCTCGAGCCGCCCTTCCCGGCCGCCTGGGATAGCCAGCCGCGGCGGCGATTTCCGGCGACCCTGGTGCGGGTGATCGACAGCGAGGGGCGCGACGGTATCGGCTCCGGCGATGTCATGTACGGCTTCGAGGACTTTCGCTCGCTGTTCATCGGCCGTGATCCCCTGGACCTGGAGCGGCACAGCGGGGTGATCGACAACATCGGCTTCCATGCCGGGCGCTGCTGGCCGCTGGAGGTCGCGCTCTGGGACCTCGCCGGCAAGATCCGGGACGAGCCGGTCTGGCGCATGCTCGGCGGCACCTCGAATCGCCTGCGCGCCTATGCCTCCAGCGGCACCCATCGACCGATCGAGCGCCTGGTGGCCCTGGCCGAGCAGGTACGCGACGCCGGCTTCCCGGCCATGAAGCTGCGCTTCGGCCGCCCCCGGCTCGAGGACGACCTGGCGGCCCTGGCGGCGGTGCGCCAGGCGCTCGGCGCGTCCTTCACCCTGATGGTGGACTGCAATCAGGGCTGGCGCATGCCCTGGGACGTGCAGGCGCCCTGGGACCTGGCCAAGGCCACCGAGGTGGCTGAGGAACTGATCCGCCACGACGTGCTGTGGATGGAAGAACCGCTCTACCGAGGCGACTATCCCGGCATGGCGGCGCTCAACGAGCGCACCGGCGATCAGTTGAAGATCGCCGGCGGCGAAATGACCCGCGAGCCCTACGAGTTCCACGAGATGCTGCGGCGCGACTGCCTGGACGTCTACCAGCCCGACGCGGTCTGTTCGATCGGCATGTTGGGACTTTCCCGACTGGCGCGGGAGGTGACCGCCAGCGGCAAGTGGTTCACGCCGCATACCTGGGGCAACGGCATCGGCCTGATCGCCAATCTGCACCTGACCGCCGGCACTGTGGGCTCCGAGGGCTGTCCCTACCTGGAATTCCCTTTCGACCCGCCGGAATGGACGCCCGAAGCCCGTGACTATCCGCTTGTCGCCCCGATAACGACCGACGATGCCGGTTGGCTGACCCTCACGGAAGCACCGGGCCTGGGCATCAGGCTAGACGAGCAGCGCCTGCGCGATATCCGAGCCGACCAGGCCACCTATACCTGAAGTCGCCGTCGAGCGCCGCACGGTCGACTCAACCGGGGCCGGCAACGCCCGAATGCCGCCGGCCCCGGTAATTTTACGGATTTTTTATGCTGCCCCATGATTCCATGTCTGCCTCGTCGATGAGGCGGATAAAGGAGGGGCCGCTTCCATGCCCGATGTCCGAAGGGTCACGGATACCCTGCGCCGGTGGGCGCCCATTCTCCGGGTGCTCGCCGTGCTATGGCTGGTATTGGCCATGTTCATGGCGGTTCCGTTTCTGATACTGACCGTCGAGGGGGAAGCGGATGCCATGGCCTTCGGCCTCTCGATCGCCATCGTGCTTGCGACGGCGGCACTGTCGTGGCTCGTCACCTGGCGAACGCCGATCAGCCTCAAGCCCTGGCAGATGTTCGTGCTGACAACGCTCAGTTGGGTGACCATCAGCGGCTTCGCCAGTCTGCCACTGGCGCTGGGGGCGCCGCAGCTGTCTCTGACCAACGCGGTCTTCGAATCGGTGTCGGCGATCACCACCACGGGGTCGACGGTACTGGTCAACATCGAAACGCTCTCGGATGGCCTCAAGCTCTGGCGCGGCATCATGCAGTGGCTCGGCGGCATCGGCATCATTGTCATGGGGATCGCCATCCTGCCGTTTCTCAAGGTCGGTGGCATGCGCCTGTTCCATACCGAGTCGTCCGACTGGTCCGACAAGGTAATGCCGCGTACGGGCGGCATCGCCAAGGCGACACTGGGGATCTATTGCGGCTTCACCTCGCTGGCCGCGCTGGCCTACTATCTGGGTGGCATGCAGCCGCTCGATGCCGTCGTGCATGCCATGACGTCGCTTGCCACCGGCGGCTTCGCCAACAGCGATGCGTCCTTCGGCGCCTATGCCGAACAGCCTCAACTGTTGTGGATGGGTAGCCTGTTCATGCTGTGCGGCGCCCTGCCGTTCGTGCTCTACATCCGTTTTCTGCGGGGCTCACGCCTGGCCCTGGTACGTGACCAGCAGGTACAGGGCCTGCTGCTGCTGTTGTTGCTCGTCATCCTGGCGCTCACCGCCTGGCGAATCGGTCAGGGCACGCCCCCCTTCGCGTCCCTGACCCAGGTGACGTTCAACGTCGTGTCCGTGGTCACCACCACGGGTTATGCCTCGGACGATTACAGTGCCTGGGGGGCCATGGCCTTCGTGGCCTTCTTCTACCTCACCTTCGTGGGGGGCTGCAGCGGTTCGACCAGCGGCGGCATGAAGATATTTCGTTTCCAGGTCGCCATGCTGTTGCTCCGCGACCAGCTGCGCTACCTGATTCACGCCAGTGGTGTCTTCGTCTCTCGCTACAATAACCAGCCGCTGACCGATGACATCACCCGAGGCGTCGTGGCCTTCTCCTTCTTTTTCTTCCTGACGGTCGCCGGCCTGGCCCTGGGCCTTAGCCTGCTGGGTCTCGACCTCACCACGGCACTCTCCGGCGCGGCCACGGCGGTCGCCAATGTCGGTCCTGGCCTGGGCGAGACGATCGGCCCTGCCGGCAACTTCTCCTCTCTGCCTGACGCCGCCAAGTGGTTACTCTGTGTGGGCATGCTGATGGGCCGCCTGGAGATCCTCACGGTGCTGGTTCTTCTGACGCCCATGTTCTGGCGACAATAGCCGCCTCTCTCCCGTGATGCTGGATAACGACCAGGACGCCACCATGACCCGATCTTCCGTCACCGCCCTGCATGGCCCGCGAGTACTGGCGGCCCTCAGCGGCGGCAGCGAGGATGCCGCGCTGATTCGCTCGGCTCACCGTCTCGCCGAGCGCGAGCGTCTGCCTTGGGGAGCCGTGCACGTCGACGGAGGCCACAACGATGCCGACAGACGTCTCATCCTCGAGCAGGACGCTTCCAGAGTGGCGCGCCTGGGTGGCGAGATGCACATGGTCCAGGGCCAGGATCGCGCGGCGGAGCTGCTCCACTACGCCGACGAGCATCGCGTCGCGACACTGCTGGTGGGATGCTCACGCCCTTCCGGCTGGCGCTTCTGGCGCCGCTCCCTGCCCGAGCGACTGCTCCGCTCGGGCGGTGCCTTCGACCTGGTCATGATCGCCGAGACGCGCAAGCGTCCCCGGTTCCGTCCACGCCGAACCTGGCAGCGACTCCACCTGCGCGAGCCCGTGATCGCGGGGGTAAGTTCCCTGGGTGCCCTGGGAGCGGCCTGGCTCCTGCAAGCCTGGCTAGAACTCGCCAACCTGTCACTGGTGTTTCTCGCCGCGGTACTGGCCAGCGCCGCCCTGGCAGGCACCAGGGCCGCCATGCTGAGTGCCCTACTGGGGTTTCTGTCCTTCAACTTTTTCTTCACACAACCCCGGTTCTCACTGGCCATCCTCGAGAAGGAACAGTTACTCAGCGTGGTCTTCTTCCTATTGGTTGCCGTAGTGGTGGGCCAACTGGCCGGAACCGGACGTCGCCGCTTGCATGCCCTGCGCCACAGTCGGGAACAGTCCCAGCGATTGCTTGCCTACTCGAGGTCCCTCTCCGCGGCGACCGACCGGGACCAGGTATGCGATATCGGCCTCACCTCGCTGGAACGCTGGCTCCACGTCCCGGTCGCCTTCCTGGATTTCGAGCCGGGCGGCAGCCGGCCGAGCATTCACCAGGCTATCCCGCAGGGCACCGTGCTCGATGCTACCGCCCTGACGGCGGCGAGCTGGAGCTGGCAGCATCGCCGGCCCAGCGGCGTGGGCACCGGTCAGTTGGACGAGGACGATCAAGACTGGCGGATGCTGCCCTTGTCGGCCCGCGGACGGATCATCGGTGTAGTGGGGCTCGAACTCGGACAGCGCCCGGCACCGCTGCAACCCGACCATGAAGCGCTGCTGGAGTCCCTGCTCGGCCAGTTCGCCATGGCACTGGAGCGCACGCGCCTGGTCGGCGAGTTGGAGACGACACGGCTCTCGGAAGAAAACGAACGCCTGCGCTCGGCACTGCTTTCCTCCGTCTCCCATGATCTGCGCACCCCTCTGGCCTCGATCATCGGCTCGGCAAGCTCGTTGCGCGACCTGGGGACGCAGTTGAGCCATCAGGACAAGGCGGAACTGCTGGACGGGATTCTCAGCGAGAGCGAGCGCCTCGACCGCTACATCCAGAACCTGCTCGACATGACCCGACTGGGCCACGGCAACCTCAGGATCGAGCGTGACTGGATCTCGCTGGACGACCTCGTCGCGGCTGCCGTGCAACGCCTGGGGCCGGCAGCGCTGGACACCCTCGACCTGCAGCTCGACTGGCCGATCGGTCTTCCCCTGCTGCACGTGCATCCGGCCCTGATCGAACAGGCACTGGTCAACGTCATCGACAACGCCGCGCGTTTTTCTCCTCCCGGCGGCCAGATACGCCTTCAGGGTCGGCTCGACAACGACCATCGGCAGCTCGAGATCCGAGTGATGGACCAGGGACCCGGCATCGCCCCCGAGATGCGGGAAACCGTGTTCGACATGTTCCACACCGGAAGCGAAGGCGACCGCAGCCGATACGGCAGCGGCCTGGGACTGGCCATCTGCCGGGGAATGGTCGGCGCTCATGGCGGCAGTGTCGATGCCAGGCTCGGTCCACAAGGGCGCGGCACCATGATCACCCTTCATCTTCCGCTCCCCGTCGCGGCGCCCACTCAGGATCAGGAGACGCATCATGACGAATGAGCGCGACAAGGTGCTGGTCATCGACGACGAGCCACAGATTCGGCGCTTCCTGCGCATCAGCCTGGTCTCGCAAGGATTCAGCGTGATCGAGGCCGACACGGGGGCTCAGGGCATTGCCCGGGCTCGCGAGGAAACCCCGGATCTCGTCCTGCTCGATCTGGGGCTCCCCGACATGGACGGACAGGCCGTTCTGGATGAGCTGCGGGCTCAAGGCTCGGTGCCGGTCATCATCGTCTCGGTGCGCGGCCAGGAAGCCGAGAAGGTTCGCGCACTCGACAGCGGCGCCAATGACTATGTCACCAAGCCATTCGGCATCCAGGAACTCCTCGCCCGCGTGCGTTCGCTACTTCGTCACCAAAAGTCGCCAGACACCACGGAAGGCGTCGAGCACTATCGTCACGCGGGATTGACGGTCGATCTGTCGGCCCACCGAGTCAGCCTGCATGGCACCTCGGTGCGCCTCACCCCCAAGGAATATGCCGTGCTCGCCCTTCTGGTCCGGCAGGCCGGACGCGTGGTGACACAGGCCCAGCTGCTGCGTGACGTCTGGGGTGCCAGCCACACCCACGACAGTCACTACCTGCGCATCGTGATCAGCAAGCTGCGTCACAAGCTGGGCGATGATCCCCAATCGCCACGCCTGCTGCAGACCGAAGCAGGCATCGGCTATCGCCTACTGGCCCCTCGTGATGTCGCGACATGAACAGCCACCTCGACACGGCCAGCGCCGGACCCACCGAGATACAACGCACGGGCAATCCTGCAAAACGCTGAATTGCGTCCGCTCGATGACGCGGTTCATGCACTTTCGCCCGGCTTTTTGCTGTACCGTCGCGAGCAGGTTTCCACGCTGCCCAGTGTGGATTGTCGGGGAACCCGGTCGGCAAGATGGGGGTCGGGGGCCTATGATGTCTGTTTGTCACCTGCACCAGGAGAATGCGTGATATGTCGTCCCTGACCTTCAAGCCACGCCCCCGAGGTGGCAACTGGCCCGTCGTGCTCGGCTGGCTGGGTGTCATCCTGCTGGTGGTATCGGTGGCATTGATGGGCGCCGCGGGCCCGGCCTATCGGCTGGAGTGGCTGTCGCTGGGGTCGTCATTCACCTTGCTTCGCCAGGGCGCTCATCTGGCCCTCGGCGCCGGGGTGCTGGGCCTGCTGACCTTCATGGTGGCCGGGCTATGCCGGCGCTGGCGGCCGGCACTGGTGGGCATGCTGGTGATCCTGGCGGTGGCCGTCACCATTGCGCTGCCCGCCCAGATGATGCACTTGGCTCGTACCGTGCCGCCGATTCACGACATCACCACCGACATGACCGACCCGCCCGCCTTCGAGGCATTGGCGGATGAGCGCCGGGCGGCGCCCAATGCCGTCGCCTACCCCGGCGAGCCCACCGCCCGTCAACAGCGCATCGCCTATCCGCACCTCGCGCCGCTGACGCTGGACCGGCCGCTGGCGCGGGTCATGGCCGCCGTGGAGGCCACGGCCGAGGCCCGTGACTGGGATGTCGCCGAGACCACATCCAGCCGCCTCGAGGCCACCGCCACCACGCGCTGGTTCGGCTTCGAGGATGACATCGTGATTCGGCTGACCGAGACACCGAGCGGCGTTCGAGTCGACATGCGCTCGGCCTCGCGAATGGGGCGCAGCGACCTCGGCACCAATGCGGCCCGCATCCAGACCTTCCTCGAGGACGTGGCGCATCGCGCACGGCAATAGCGCCTTCACAGCGCGACCCGATTCGCTATCATCATGGCTTGGTCAATGACACAGGGAGCCGACATGAGCCTTGCCAGCGTACGCACCTTTCTCGCCGAGAAGGCCCCCGACATCGAGATACTGGAGCTCGAGTCCAGCACCGCCACCGTGGCCCTGGCCGCCGAGGCGCATGGGGTGGCACCGGGACAGATCGCCAAGACATTGGCCTTCCGGATCGGCGAACGGCAGGTGCTGGTCGTGGCCAGCGGCGATGCGCGGTTCGACAATCGCAAGATGCGAGACGCCTTCTCCGGCAAGGCGAAGATGCTCGATGCCGAGACCGTGCTGGCACTGACCGGCCATCCCGTGGGCGGTGTCTGCCCATTCGGCCTGGCCACGCGGATGCCGGTCTACTGCGATGCCTCACTGAAGGCTTACGACGAGGTGCTGCCCGCCGCCGGCGAGGTCAACAGCGCCGTGCGCCTCACCCCGGAGCGGCTCGCCGAACTCGTCGACGCCGAATGGGTCGACGTGTGCAAGACCCCGGAAGTCGTCTGAACCATGGCGGAACTCGAATGGTATCAGTACGCGCTCATCGGCTTGATCTTCGCCTGGAGCGGCTTCGTCAGGACGAGCCTGGGATTCGGTGGCGCAGTACTGGCGCTGCCCTTTCTGCTGCTGGTGCTCGATGAGCCGCTGGTCTTCCTGCCGATCGTCGCCATCCACCTGCTGATCTTCTCCAGCTGGATCGCCTGGCGCGGCCATCGCCAGACACGTGCCACCGACGATGCCCGGGCGGGCGATAGCGGCAATATCGACTGGCCCTATCTGTTCCGGGCACTGAAAATCATGATCGTGCCGAAACTGATCGGCGTGGTAGGGCTCCTGACCCTGCCGGGCAATATCATGTCGATCATCATCTTCGCGATCGTTCTCGTCTACGGCACGAGCTACTTGCTGAACAAACCGTTCCGCAGCCGGAGCAAGGTCGTCGATTGCGTGCTGCTGGGGCTGGGCGGTTACGTCAGCGGCACGTCGCTGATCGGCGCGCCCCTGATCGTCTCAGTGTTCGCCAGCCACGTGGCGAAGCATCAGCTACGCGATACCCTTTTCGTGCTGTGGTTCATCCTGGTGGCGATCAAGATGGTGTCGTTCGTCATCGCCGGCGTGGACCTGCAGTTGATCCATCAACTCTGGCTGCTGCCCTGTGCCCTGGCCGGCCACCTGCTCGGCGAGCGCGCCCACCGTTACATGCTGTCCGCCGGCAGCGGCGTCTTTTTCCGCGTGCTCGGCGCGGTGCTGATCCTGGTCAGCGTGATCGGGCTGGTCGTCGGGTCGGGTTGAGGGGAACGGTTCAGCCGCGCGCATTCAGGGCGCGGCGATATTCGTCGCGATAGGCTGCAACCCTGGCAGAGGGGTCGGCAGGGAGCCGCCCCAGTTCGGCGGCCAGGTCGAAGAAGCCCGTCGCCGGCAGCCCCTCGCCGCGCTGACTGACGACCAGGGCGGCGACCAGCGGGCGACCGTGGTGCACATCCTCGCGCATCAACGCTTCCAGGGCCGTCGTCACGCGCTGAATGGTCCGCGGCGGCCTCAGTCCCAGCGCCTCGGCGAGCTGGCGATAGGTCATCGGCAGGGCGGCATCGGGCACCGTTTCCAGCACACGACGCACCTGATCGGCCAACGCCGGCTCTCCAGCCCCGGAAGCGACGTGACCGTTCACGACAGTGCCTCGGCGATCTCGCGGTCGCCATCGAGCAGATCGAACTCACGATCCACCAGTTCACGTGACTGAACCAGGTGCAACAGGGCGCAGGCCACGTTGGCCCGCGAGACGGTATTGTCACCGCCGGTTTCCTCGAGCGAGGTGGCGACCTTGCGTGTCGCGGCATCGTCAGTCAGCCGGCCGGGCTTGAGGATCAGGTACGGCACTCCGGCATGCCGGAGATGCGCATCGGCGGCATACTTGGCCGCCGAGTAGGGGCGCAACGTCTCGGGAGCCGTCAGTGGATCCTCGGCACGCATGGCGCTGACCATCAGATAGCGCGACAGTCCCAGCTCGCTCGCCAGATCGGCGGCGCGAATCGCGCCGTGGAGGTCGATCATCAGCGTCTTGTCGGGGCCGGTATGTGGCCCGGAACCCGCCGTGAAGAGCACCTGGTCGCAACCGTCGAAGGCATGACGCAGCTCGCCTTCCAGGTCGGCCACCACGGTGTCGATGCCACGCTCCTCGAACCAGGCGCGTTGCTCGTCATTGCGCACCATCGCCTTGATGGGTTCGCCGGCGTCCCGGGCCAGCTCGCAGAACTGACGCCCGATCTGTCCGTTGGCGCCGATCACCAGTGTCGTCATGTTGCCTCCTCGAGTGGGATACCTTTTCCTTGCATGTGGGCCAGCCCCGGGAGATTCAAGGCCGAACCCGACGCGAAACCCTTCAGCACGGTTGCCGGTCATTTCCCAGGCCACCGGACATTGCCGTAAGATACCGCCCTCGTCATGACAGGAGCATGCCCGTGAATCCCGAGGATCTGGAACGACTGGTCACCCTGCGGATGCCCTTCGGCAAGTACGAGGGAACCCTGATCGCCGACCTGCCCGGCCCCTACCTCAACTGGTTCGCCCGGGAGGGCTTTCCAAGCGGCGAGATCGGCCGGCTGCTGCACCTGATGCATGAAATCGACCATAACGGTCTGGGCGGGTTGCTCGACCCACTGCGACACGGGTCGCAGGCGTGATCCCGGACCCGGGGAGCCTATGCTGCGTATATCCAACACCGTGGAACTGACCGACCAGGAGATCGAGATCACCCAGATTCGCGCCCAGGGCGCGGGTGGGCAGAACGTCAACAAGGTCGCCTCGGCGGTGCACCTGCGCTTCGACATACCCGGCTCGAGCCTGCCCCCCTTCTACAAGGAGCGCCTGATGGCGCTGTCGGATCGGCGCATCAGCAAGGACGGGGTGGTCATCATCAAGGCGCAGAACCACCGCACCCTGGAATTGAACAAGGAAGACGCCCTGGGACGGCTTCGTGAGTTGATCCAGGACGCCGTGCGACAACGCAAGACCCGCAAGGCGACCCGCCCCACCAAAGGCTCGCAGCGCCGCCGGGTCGACAAGAAGGTCAAGAAGGGCAGGACCAAGGCGCTGCGCGGCAAGGTGAAGCCCTGATCCGGCGTGTGCCCATGATGGCTAGGTCAGGCACGCATGATACCTCGACTCGGTGACGTCATGCCACAACCGCCCTTCTTCCCCGCCACCGGCGGCTCCATTCAAGCGTTCGAGGGCATCGCTGCCATGTCCATCCACATCGTTTCCCAGACATGACCATCCGGATCCGCGAGATTGCGGTTGTACATGAAACCGAGATCCTGAAGGGGATTGATGTCCGCCGTACCGCCATTGGCGGCAGCCGCTTCGTTCATGCCATCGACGGCCTCCCGACTCTCGCACGAGATGGCCAGCATCACTTCGCTGGAGGTGGCCGGCGGAATCGGTCGGCTGGTGAAGGTGCGCCACTTGTCATGGGTCAGCAGCATGACGTTGATCGTCTCGCTCCAGACCATGCAGGCCGCCGTTTCATCGGTGAACGTTGGATTATTCTCGAAACCGAGGGCCTGGTAGAACGCCATCGAGGCCCCGAGATCGGTCACGGGCAGGTTCACGAAAATCATCTTGTTCATGGTTCATCTCCGCCGGGTTGAAAATGTCGACAGCCAGAGGCGCCGTCTCAGGATAGTCGAGCGGAACGCCGCCATTTCGACAGACCATGTCCTGCGACGTGCCTGCAGCAGTTCGAGTCGCTCTGCCAGCCATTCGTCGCGTGTTCCGGTTCTGTGTTCCACCATCTCGGTATCTCCTTCGCATGATGCATGATCGATCGTTTCCCATCGGGCGTGTCGGTACCGGCCCATGGGATATAGTGAGTACAGGCTCGGCAGAACCGGGAGTAACAATGATGGCGACATTGCGATGGATGCCCTGATCGCAGCCGCGGGGCGCGCACTGGCGACGGGCGACCCGCTTGGCGCATTGAATCGGGTCGCCCTGCGCGAGGATGCGCCTGCCCTCGCCCTGAGAGGCATCGCCATGGCACAGCTCGGCGATCTCGCATTGGCCAGGGAGCGCCTGCGCGATGCCGCGCGAGCGTTTGGTGCAAACGCGGTGGTAGCCCGGGCACGATGCATTATCGCCGAGGCCGAGATCGCGCTCGTCTCGCGTGACCTCGGCAGGTCCACCAGAGCGCTCGACGATGCCCGTGCCACCTTGGAGGCACATGGCGACCACGTGAATGCGGCACATGCCCGCCATCTCGAAGCCCGCTACCGACTGCTGCGCGGTCGTCTCGACGAAGCCGACGAGATGCTCGTCGACATCGCCCCCGATGCTTTGCCACCTGCCCTGCGGGCCGCTCATGAACTGGTGGTAGCCGGCATCGCGATGCGTCGGCTCAAGACAGGCCGGGTTCATGCCGCACTCGCCAGAGCCGTGAATGCCGCCCGAACCGCCGGCATCCCGGCCCTGCTGGCGGAGGTCGAGACCGCCTCACGGGTACTGCACACCACCGCCGCACGTCGACTGACGCATGATGCCGAAAGCCCTTTGCTGCTGGCGGATGTCGAGGCACTCCTGGCATCACCCGCTCTCGTGGTGGATGGGTGCCGTCATGTGGTGCGCCAGGCCGATACGCTGCTCTCGCTCAGCCGGCGACCGGTACTGTTCGCGCTCGTCCGCGCCCTCGGCGCGTCATGGCCCTCGGATGTCTCGAGGGAACGCCTCATCAAGCACGCGTTCCGCACGCAGTACGTCGATGACACGCATCGTGCACGACTGCGAGTCGAGATCGGCCGGTTGCGTACGGTGTTGCGCCCGCTGGCCGACGTAAGCGCGACGCGAGGCGGATTCTCGCTTGTGCCGCACGACGCTCACGAGATCGTCGTTCTGATCCCCCCTGACGACACCCCGCATGCCGATGTGCTCGCGCTGCTCGCCGACGGCGAAGCCTGGTCGAGTTCAGCCCTGGCACTCGCTCTCGGGGTCAGCCAACGTACCGCGCAGCGCTCGCTCGATGCGCTGGCAGCGGCGGATAAGGTCCAGGCCTATGGTCGCGGCCGAGCGCGTCGCTGGATGACAGGCGCCATCCCCGGTTTCACGACAACCTTGTTACTCCCCGGTCCATTACCCGGCAGCTAGTCTGGGTCAGGTAATCGACAACCAAGGAGAAGACAATGCAACGATATTCAGCCGAAGTGATCCACGAGTACGGCCCCTTTCCCGGCATCGAGTGCGTGCATGGCGTGACGTTCGACGGCCGCTACGTCTGGCTGGCGACCGGCGAGACATTGACCACCTTCGACCCGGACAGCGGCAGCACGGGGCGATCGGTGGATGCTGCCGCATCTGCCGGCACGGCCTTCGATGGCCGGCACCTGTTCCAGATCGCCGGCAAGCGCATCCAGCGCATCGATCCAGAGACGGGAGACGTGCTCGCGACGATCCCCTCGCCCAGCGGCGATGATGACTCGGGGCTGGCCTGGGCCGAAGGGACGCTATGGGTGGGGCAGTACGAGGGACGCAAGGTCCTCCAGGTCGACCCCCGGACCGGCGACGTGCTGCGTACCCTAGAATCCAACCGCAGGGTCACCGGGGTCACCTGGGTCGATGGCGAGCTCTGGCACGGCACCTGGGAAAGCGACGAGAGCGATGTGAGACGGATCGACCCGCACACGGGCGAGGTCCAGCAGCGACTCGAACTGCCGACCGATACGCACGTCTCGGGCCTAGAGTCCGATGGGGCTGACTATTTCTTCTGCGGCGGCGGTCCCAGCGGGCGGCTAAGGACCATCCGGCGCCCGCGGCAGGGTGCGTGATATCTCGCCCCGCCCTCGACCTGTGTGGCCCTCCCCGGGCCACCATGGCTCGAGATGTCGGCCCACACCGCCTTCAGCCAACGACGACCAGCCTGGGCCATATCGACGTCCAATCCTTGCTTCGATATCGTTCGTGGAAGGCCGCCATGTTCCGGCATCTCGGATTATAGGTCACCTTGCCTTCCAGCAACGAGGCCAGGCCGAATGGGGCCACCAGCGACAGGCGCTGATCCCTGCCGAGATGAACGCCCACGGCCGTTTCCTGCTCGACCCAATATGTCATGGCATCGCACGTCGAGCGATAGGGCGCATCGCCATTGCGCCCATGCATCCTGGCCTGATTCTTGACCGACCATGGCAGATTCGACACGGCATGCAGAGATGCCTCCAGATCACGGTCCCGGGCCTCCGAATCATCGCGAGCATCGAAGTACACGAGATCGATGTCATTGAGCGGCGTCGGTTGTGTGTATCCGTGGAGCCGATCCCACACCAGGTTGCGCACGAACCCGGCGGCCAGACACCAGTCACCCAGGCGCAGCCGCTCGGCAAGCGCCAGCGCCTCGAGTCGGACCGAGTCGGCACGCAGCCAGGCCAGCACCTTGCTTTCCAGTTCGTGGCACATCGCGGTGACCTCTCCTATCCGACAGGGTTGGCCATCTCTCGCCATTGCGTTCGGCACAGGCGATACAGGCGAACCTCGCGGCCATGGAAGCGACTCGTGACAAATGCCCGGAACCCGATCTTTTCCGCCACGCGAATGGAGGCCAGATTCGCCGGCTCGATGACGGCCACCACCGTTTCCAGGCGCAGAACGTCAAAGCCATGCGCCATCACGGTTCGAGCCGCTTCGGGGGCCAGCCCGCGATGCCAGAACCGCCTGGCCAGGCGATAGCCGATCCCGACCTCCTCGACACCTTCCACTTCCTCGGGCACCAGTCCGCAGAACCCCACGAACTCATTCGACTCCCGATCGATCAGCGCCATGGGGCCGAAACCACGGATCGCATGGCAGTCCCGGCTCCAACCCAGGAAACGACGGGTCGCCCGGCGATCGCAGACACCCCGAACGGAAAACCGCATCACGTCCGGATCGCCCAGGATGGCCGTCAAGTCGGACAGATCCCCCTTCGACAAGGGACGAATGACCAGCCTCTCCGTCTCGAACGAAGGAATACGCCGTTTGATCATGCGCGTCATGGCCTCCCTGTCACCGCCGCGAATGCCCTGCTCCCGCCTGCCGTCGGAACTCGTCCTCTTCGCGAAGCCCGACACGATTTCCGTCGGGGTCGAAGATATTGATGGTCGCGCCCCAGTCGTGACGTTCGATACTCGCCTCGATACCCCGTGAGCGGAGTGTCCCCAGGGTTTCCTCCAGGTCCGCCACGTTGAACCGAAGCTTGGTGGCATTCTCGGCCACCCCCTTGCCTTCAGGACGGGCCACACCGCCGGTCTCGACCATCAAGTAGGCGCCGCCGAAATCCAGGCAGGTCAGTCGGAAATCGCCGTCCTGCTTCTCGAACATCACGGATAACGCGAGGACATCCCGATAAAAGGCCACGCAGGCATCATGATGTTCAGTATTGAGGATCACACCGGTTCGCTGGAGTCGCATCATTTGTTCTCCGTCATTGAAGATGTCGATTGCCGTTTCCAGCATGTTGTATCTCACGACATGCGTTGGTATATCCCGCCTGGCCAAGTCGCCGAGCCCCCTCAAGCCACGCATCTCAACCAGGTGGCATGAAAACGTTCATACTCGACCAGTTTACATTTGTTGTGTTGGCAACTGATCGGTGCAGGCATTTAATACGTCCCGTCGGTCGTCAGTTTCCAATACTCAAGACCTGCCATCGCTGAACGGCCATCGACGCAACGTCGTGGAGCGGCTTTGACATGCACAGATACATTGCCGAGTTCATCGGCACCTTCTGGCTAGTACTCGGTGGTTGTGGCAGTGCCGTACTTACCATAGGCTTCCCTGCTACCGGCACCAGCCTGCTGGTCGTATCCCTGGCCTTCGGCCTGGCAACGCTCACCATGGGGTTCGCCATCGGGCATATCTCGGGCTGCCACCTGAATCCGGCGGTGTCGATCGGACTCTGGGCGGGCGGACGCTTCCCTGCTCGCGAACTGCCATACTATACCGTCTCGCAGATCCTCGGTGCGCTGATCGCCGCTGGCGTCCTGTATCTCGTCGCTTCCGGCAAACCCGGTTTCGATTTCTCCCATGGCTTCGGCGCCAACGGTTACGGCAAGCACTCACCAGGCGGCTACGATCTGATATCGGCACTGCTCGTCGAGGTCGTGATGACGATGATCTTCCTGTTCGTCATTCTCGGCAGCACCGACAGGCGCGCTCCACGCAATGTTGCGCCACTGGCCAGCGGCCTGTGCCTGACGCTCATCTATCTGGCCAGCATCCCGGTCACCAACGGCTCGATCAACCCGGCACGCAGTACCGGCATTGCGCTGCTCGTCGGCGACTGGGCGCTGGCGCAACTCTGGCTTTTCTGGGTGGCACCGATCCTGGGCGGACTGCTCGGCGCCATCCTCTACCGCATGGTCAGCGGGGCCTGGCGAGACCAGGAAGAGGATGACCGGCGCCGCCAGCTGGAAAACAATGGCAAGCGTGCCGTCTGATGACACTATTAACCTGGCAATCAAATAGATCGTCCTGATCTATCTGATTGTCGCCCGCACCACGCTGGCGCAGATGCGTGGATCTTCTGGTGTGGCGCGGGCTCGCGCCGGCCTGAGCACTCATTCCGCTCGAGCAATCACTCGCTCGCGCGGCCAGCGCACTTTCTTGAGCCCGGCGAGCCAGTCAGTTTTCGTGTCGCGATAACCGAGCGTCACCACCACGGCACTGCGCAGCCCCCGAGCCGGAAGATCCAGAACCTCATCGAGGGCCGCCGGATCGAAGCCTTCCATGGGCGTGGCATCAACTCGCTCCATGGCGGCAGCCGTCAGCACCATGCCCATCGCCAGGTAGGCCTGCCGGGCGGCCCACTGGTGCCGCGCCTGTGGTGTCGACAAGCGATCGACCGCACTTGCCACGGTCTGGCGATAACCGTCCAGGGACGACAGTTCCACCCCGCGTTCCTCGGCAGTCAGCGTCATCAACTGGTCGACCTCGGCCTCGCCGATGCTCTCCCAGGTAGCAAACACCAGCAGATGAGACCCCTCGACGATCTGGGGCTGATGGAACATCGCCGGCTGGCAGCGCTCGCGCAGCTCCGGCGTATCGACCACCACCACCGAGTACGGCTGCAAGCCATAGGACGAGGGCGCCAGGTGCGCTGCATCCAGGATGCGCTCCACCGTTGCCTCGGGAACGCGACGGCCATTCATTCGCTTGGCGGCATAGCGCCAGTTCAACGCCGTATCCAACATTTCAAGACTCCTTGGGTTGATGCGCAGCAGAGCGCGTCGAGGGTTGTGCGGCACGCCAGGCCGCATACTGGAATACCAGGGTACCGGCAATGACCAGGCCACCGGCGGCAGCCAGGTTGGGCGGCGCCGACTCCCCCAGGAAGAGCACGGCGATAGCGGTACCCATGATGGCGGCGACGGTACCGATCTGACTCAGGTAGACCGGACCGGCCAGCCGCTGAAGAATGAAGAAGAACAGATACAGGACCGTGAAGATCCCCGTCTCGACCAACAGCAGGCCGACTGCCGCAGGCGAGGCGAATAGCGCGCCGAACTGCGCCGATTCGGTACTTATCGCGATCGGCAGCAAGCCGAGGGCGGCGCCCGCCAGCACCAGGCCGGTGAGATAGGTAAGTGGCACACCCTCCGGCCAACGCCATGTCCGATAGATATTGCCCATGGCCAGCGTCAGGGGCAGCAGCAGGATCAGCAACGACCAGCCCAATTGGCCACCGCCGACGCTGGCCTTGGACAAGGCCAGCACGACGCCACCGGCCAGCCCCAGCAACACGCCGCCCAACCGGTCCCAGCGTAGTGACTCCATTCGCAGGAGTACCGCCAGCAACCAGGTCACCAATATCGGGAAAGCGAAGCTCAACGAGACGAATCCCGCTCCGACATGGCGCACCGCCAGGAAGCCAAGTGCATTGGGCATGGCCAGCAGAACCCCGGAAACCAGTGCGTACTCGATGATGCGGCGGTCGATCCTCCAGCGCCCCCGCTTCGGCAACGACAGCAACAGCAAGGCAGTACTGGCACCCCCCATGGCCACCATCAGGAAGGTGAGTCGCGGCAACGCCATTGCATCAGCGAACTTGGCAATGCTCAGCGACAGGGCCAGCAGAGTTCCCACCAGCAGCAGGCAGCCCAGCGCCTTGATGACGTCGGCCTTGTGTCCCGTGGGTGTATTCGCCATTCTGTGCTCCTCTATCTCGTCGTCGTGTATCACGACAAAAAGAATCTTAGTATCAAGATAAATGGATGGCAAGACCTATGGACCGAGTCAGTGTCGCGATTGACCAGTGGCGCCGGGAATGCCCGGAGCTCGAGCTACTCCCCATGGAGCTGACCGCCCGCCTGGGGGCCGTCAGTCGACATATCACCCACGACTATCTGGAGCCCTTCTTCAACGAACGCGGCGTGCAATCGAGAGAGTTCGACGTGCTCGCGACCTTGCGTCGCGCCGGCGAACCCTACGCCCTGACACCGACTCAGTTGTTCAAGGTGCTGATGTTTTCCTCGGGGGGCATGACCAATCAGCTCGACCGCCTGGAAAAGGCCGGTTTGATCGCGCGTCGCCCCAACCCGGACGATCGCCGCAGCATGCTGGTGACACTGACGGAGGCAGGGCTCGAGCTCGTGGACAGTACCATCGCGCCGCACGTGGACAACGAGGCCCGGGCGCTCTCGCCGCTGAGCGATGAGGAGCAGCGCACATTGAATGCACTGCTGGCCAAGCTGATGGGAGGGCTGGAGGCCGATATGTAACGATGCGGACCATCGCCCGCCAGCGACAGTGTCGTCATGCCCATGAGGGTGGCCAACACCCCGTTACAGCCAACGCTTGCGCCTGAACAGATAGAGCATGCCGGCTACCAACGACAACATGACGCCGATCACGATGAAATAGCCGTAACGGAACGACAGTTCGGGCATATAGGCGAAGTTCATGCCATAGAGTCCTGCCAGAAAGCTCAGCGGCACGAAGATGGCGGTGATCACCGTGAGAATCCGCATGGTGCTGTTGAGCTGATGCGCCGACAAGGACAGGTAACCATCCACCAGGTCGCCGCAGATATCGTAGTACATCTGGGTCAGGCTCAGCAGGCGCTCGAAGCGTTCGTGCACGTCGTTGATGGCATGCAGGGTTTCCTCGTTGGCACGAGGCAGGTGATCGTAGTCGTAACCGATCAGTTCCTGGGTGATGCCGACATGGTAGTTGAAGATACGACGCATCTTCACCAGCCGAGAGCGATAGGCGATGACCCGGCGCATCAAGGCATCGCTGCCCTCATTGGTGAGGGCATCCTCGAGGTCGCTGAGTTGTGTCTCGAATGCCAGCAGGCTCTCCAGGTAAAAACCTGCCGAAATGTACATGATGCGGAGTGCAACATATTCAGGAGAGCGCCCGAGAAGACGTTCCCCTTCGCGCTCGAACAACCGGTCCACGCTCATCGCCCGCCCCGGATGCAGGCTGATCAGAAAGCGTTTGCCCAGCAGGAAGGCCATCTGCTGAGGCACATAGTCGATCTCGTCGTCGAAGGAGGAAATGCCGCGGTAGAGGATCAGGGTATGATCGTCGAATTCCTCGATCTTGGGCGGGTGGCGATCGCGATGGGCATCGTCGATGGCCATGGGGTGGCAGCCGAAGGCTTCCAGCAACTCCCGCTCACGTTCCACGGCCTCACCCTGCAGGTCGATCCAGATGCGACTGTCCGGCGACGCGCGCCAGCGCGCGATCAATTCTTCGCCCCCCAGTGAAGCATGGCCATCGGCGTCCAGAAGCAGGGTTCGAATCATCGTCTTGTCATCTCTAGCTGATAAACTCTCTCAAGATACGGCAAGTGATTCGGCCTGCCTATGTCACTGGAACCAGCGGCCAGAGGCTGTCCATTGGCCGCTGGCCGCCCATCATCTTCGAACGGATGCGACACCCTCATGACGCCATCGCCTCGACACAACCTCGCCGAGGTCTTTCGCGCTTTCCTCCTGCTGGGACTGAGTGCCTTCGGGGGGCCCATTGCCCATCTCGGTTACTTCCGCGCCGAATTCGTGACTCGCCGCCGTTGGCTCGACGAGCATGCCTACGCTGATATGGTCGCGCTGTGCCAGTTTCTCCCCGGGCCGGCCAGCAGTCAGGTCGGGTTTGCCTTGGGACTGATGCGCGCAGGGCCGCTGGGAGGCCTGGCCGCCTGGACGGCTTTCACCCTGCCCTCGGCGCTGCTGCTGATGCTGTTCGCACTGGGGGCCGGCAATCTGGATGGCCCCCTGGGTACCGGCCTGTTGCAGGGCCTGAAGGTGGTCGCAGTGGCCATCGTCGCCCACGCGGTCTGGGGCATGGCACGCAACCTCTGCCCCGACAGTCAACGGGCCGGTATTGCCGTCGCCGCCACCCTGCTGGTTACCGCGCTGGACGGTACCGTCGGCCAGGTACTCACCATCATGCTGGGAGGGCTGGCCGGGCTGCTGTTGTGTCGTGGCGGCCATGAAGCACGACCACCGGTACCGGGTTTCGGGATTTCGCGTCGCGGTGGCCTGATCTGCCTGGGACTCTTTCTCGTGCTGCTGCTGGGCTTGCCATTGTTGGCCTCGACAGGGCCAGGCCTTGCCCTTGTCGATGCCTTCTATCGCGCAGGTGCCCTGGTCTTCGGTGGCGGCCATGTGGTGCTGCCACTGCTCGAGGCCGCTGTCGTCCAGCCCGGCTGGGTGGGTACCGATGACTTCCTGGCCGGCTACGGTGCAGCACAGGCGGTTCCCGGACCGCTATTCACCTTTTCTGCCTACCTGGGGATGGCCGCCGATACGGCCCCCGGCGGGATCATCGGTGCATCGCTGGCGCTGGTGGCCATTTTCTTGCCGGGCATGTTGCTGTTGATGGCAGCGCTGCCGTTCTGGAATGACCTGCGCGAACGCAAGGGTATCCAGGCCCTGATGCGCGGAGCCAATGCCGCGGTGGTGGGACTGCTCGCCGCCACCCTCTATCAGCCCGTGTGGACCAGCGCGATTCTCGGCCCCCATGAGTTCGCCCTCGCCCTGGTCGGTTTCACCCTGCTGACGGTCTGGCGACAACCCGCCTGGCTGGCGGTACTGGTATGCGGGCTGGGCGGCGTGCTGCTGAACCTGCCTGCTGCGGGCTGAAACCTATGAGATGTCAGCGTCGTGAGCGGCTTTCAGCCGATAGAACTCATCGACGACCTCGTCCATGGCCGACGCGTCATAATCGCAGAGCCCACTGACGACCAGTTTCTTGGCCCCACTGCCGATCTCTTCGCCGGCGGCGACGATGCGGAAATCCAGCAGCACGTCGCCCCGCTTGCCGACCACGTCGAGAGAGGAGGCGAGCAGCTCGAGCCCCGGGTCGACGCCGTCCAGACGCTTGAGCGAAAAGCCCATGCTGTCGTAGATCACCAATGGGCGCCGGGGATTGAACATGACGCCACGGTCTTCCATCAGCGGCTTGAGATAGTGAGGGAAGTTCTTGCCTGAAAATGCCACGTAACAACGCGTGAAGGCTTCGATTACCGACTCGTCGTGCGTGACGTCACCGTCGCGACACACTTCGAGATAACACTTGCCGGCATCATCCAGTACCCGAATCAATCCATCATTATCCTCGACGAAAGTCAGCGGAACACTATCGCCGACCATGCTGAGGAAACGAAAGTTCATGTTCTGGGAAAGTCCAAACCGTGCCAGCACCAACGCGAACAACAGATCGCCCGGGACGCAGAAGCGTCGCGCGTCGGGGTTATGGATCGGGTTGAAGTCACCGGCCACACGCTTGGCAAAGCGGCTCGCCTGCTCGGCGGTAATATGGACGCGCGAGCCCGTGCGCGAGTGGTAATCGTCGAGAAACATGCGTCGAAGTCTGCCTGTGTCATTGGCGTTACGGAACCCGCCCGGCATTCCGGCCGGAGCCGCAGATGATGCCATAAAATTCTTTCCAGTGGGCGGTATCCCGCACATCGAGCGCAGGCAACGACTACCTCCCCCCTACCAAAGGGGCAGATCAGAACACCATGTTTTGCAGTGCAAAATGGTAAAATTCCCCGGTTTTCAATCCCTTTTCGTCCACTTTACGACCAAGGATAATAATGATGCTGCAAAGCTTTTGTCGCCTCGCCAGCGGAGGCCGGCGCCACGCTCGCTTCCCTGAGCGCCTCGCGCTCGCCTCCTGCCCGCTCCTCCTTTTCTTCATGGTCACCCCTGCCTTCGCCGCCACCGGAGGCCTCGACCTGACTTCTTCCTTCGTCGGCCTGCTGGCCGTCGCCGTCTTCGTGCTGGCCTATGCCCTGGTCATGGCCGAGGAACGGCTGCACATGCGCAAGTCGAAACCGGTTCTGGTCGCCGCCGGTATCATCTGGGGATTGATCGGCTGGGTCTACGTCAAGGCCGGCATGCCCAGCGAGTCCGAGCATGCCTTTCGCGAGACACTGCTTGAATTCAGCGAACTGATGCTCTTCCTGCTGGTGGCCATGACCTACATCAATGCCATGGAAGAGCGTAACGTCTTCGATGCGCTGCGTTCCTGGATGGTTCGCAAGGGGTTCAGCTACCGCATGCTGTTCTGGCTCACCGGTATCCTGGCCTTCGTCATCTCACCGATTGCCGACAACCTGACCACGGCATTGTTGATGTGTGCCGTGGTCACCAAGGTCGCCGAGGGCGACAAGCGCTTCATCAACCTGGCCTGCGTGAATATCGTGGTGGCCGCCAATGCCGGCGGTGCCTTCAGTCCCTTCGGCGATATCACGACCCTGATGGTCTGGCAGGCCGGCATCGTCCATTTCCAGGAGTTCTTCGCGCTGCTGGTGCCGTCGATGGTCAACTTCCTGATCCCCGCCGCGGTGATGAGCGCCTGCATCAAGAATCGCAAGCCCGCCAGTCTCGCGGAAGATGTCTGGCTCAAGCGGGGCGCCCGCCGCATCATCGTCCTGTTCTTTCTTACCGTGGCAACCGCCGTGGCCTGCCACACCTTGCTGCACCTGCCGCCGGTGCTGGGCATGATGACCGGTCTCGGCTATCTGCAGTTCTTCGGCTATTACCTGCGCCAGAGCCTGCCGCGCTCACTGGAGCGCAAGCGCAGCCGTTACACTCAGCGGGGTGACTGGAAGAAACTCGAGCAACTGGGCAGCGTGGTGCCTTTCGACGTCTTCAACCGTGTGGCACGCGCCGAGTGGGATACTCTGCTGTTTTTCTACGGCGTGGTGATGTGTGTCGGAGGCCTTGGCTTCATGGGGTATCTGGGCCTGCTGTCTGATGTGCTCTATACCCAGTGGCATGCCACCGGCGCCAATATCGCTCTCGGTGTGGTCTCGGCGGTGGTCGACAACATCCCGGTGATGTTCGCCGTGCTGACCATGGAGCCCGACATGTCCCATGGTCACTGGTTGCTGATCACCCTGACCGCCGGTGTCGGCGGCAGCCTGCTATCGGTAGGCTCCGCCGCTGGCGTGGCATTGATGGGTCAGGCACGAGGCAACTACACCTTTATGGGACACCTTCGCTGGACCCCGGTGATCGCCCTGGGCTACATCGCCAGCGTGGCGACACATCTCTGGCTCAATGGGCATAGTTTCACCCTGCATGGTTAGCCCTTCCGCGCCGCCGGCCGCAGGGCCGGCGGCCGGTATATTGAGCCCAGCCATGCATCAGTGTGTCCCCAGGTCCGGGCCGGGATATAGACGCTCGGGCCAATCCAGCAACATGATGGCCAGGACATTGCGATGCTCGCCGTATGCCGGATCGAGGCCACCGTCCTCAGCCGGCACCATGCGGGCCTCGGGGTCATAGGCTGCCAACAGGGCATCGCGTAGCCGGCGCACCGCCGGGTCTGTCTCGCGCCCCGCGAGCAGGAAGCTGATCCCGACTTCGGTATAGATGTCCGCCTTGGTCTCGGCCAGGATCCGCTCCAGATGGCCGGCGAAGTAATCCAGTATCCAGTCGAACTCACCGGGACCAACAGGCCGCTGATAGTAGTCGCTGGCAGCGATCACGAAATGGGTCATCCCGTAGATCTTGTTGCGATAGGAGGCGCGTGACAGCGTCGCATCCCGTTCGGGCGGATAATGCGCCCGAAACGCCTCGATCGATGCCTCACGCAGATCGGCCACGCCCAGCTCATGGAGGTAGTACACCAGATTGGCTACCTGGGCGGCATAGACCTCGATCACCTCGGGATCGGTGACGAAAGCCCGGAAATCGACACGCGCCAGGTAGCGCAGCCCCCGGCGATATTCCGGCAGGTCAGTCTCGTTGAGCAGGCCATGGTAACTGGCCTGCGTCAGGCGAAATGCCAGGCCCTTGGCATAAGCGACTTCAGGCCATTCAGCGAGCATCTTCTTGCGACGACGCTGCTTGGCGGTACGCTCCGGGTAGTCGGTCACCGACGCCTTGGCACGTGCCGCCACGGTCCCGGGCCTATCCAGACCCGTGATGTCCTCGCGCAGCTCGGTGACCAGACGATCTCCATAATCGCGATTGAGCGGCAGGTAGCGCGTCTCGCCGGTCAGGCGATAGAGGCGCTGGGCATAATGCCGACGGTCATCCACCGGCAGGTCGGGCAGGATCTGCTCATAATGCTGACGGATCTCGGCGGCTACCGCCTCGTAACGGGCGTCATCCCGCTGTGCATCGACGGCGCAGCCGGTCAGCCATAGACACAGTGCCAACCATCCAGCCCGGGACACCCATGACTTGAGGGCTGAATTGACCATCGTGTTCATGGACGCTCCTTGCGGCGGCGAGACCGCTCGGGGGGAACCAGCTTGACACGAGCCTTGGGACGTTTCGGCGGCGCCGGCGCTTCCCCCGCTCGCGGACGAGGCGCGGGGCGCTCCACCACCACCCAGGCAAAGACCGGCAGGGCCAGCTGCCAGCGAATCGCCGCCAGACGAAGTCCCAGCGTCGTCGCCAGGGCGGCACTGGTAGCAGCCAACAAGGACAGACTCAGCGTCTCCAGGGTCACGAACACCATGCCACCGGCGATCGAAGCCGTCGCGTAGATTTCCTGACGCAATACCATGGGTACACGACGTGCCAGCACATCGCGCATCATGCCGCCCGCCACCCCGGTCAGCAGTCCCATCAGCACCGCCACCACTCCCGGGGCATCCAGCAGCATCGCCTTGTAAGTACCGATCACGGTGAACAGTGCCAGGCCGAAGGCATCCGCCACCGGCAGGAAGACGCGCGACAGGCGATGAATGTAATGAAAGCCCAGGATGGACAGCCCTACGGTCGCCAGGATGACCCAGAGATACGCCGGGTCCTCGACCCAGAACACCGGCCGCACACCGAGCACCAGGTCACGCAGGGTACCGCCGCCGATCCCCGTCATGGCGGCGAGCACCAGCATGCCGAAAGGGTCCATCCGCGAACGGCAGGCCAGGATCACCCCCGACAGCGCGAAGACGATCACCCCCATCATGTCCAGCCAATATATCCACTCGGGCACGAGCTTTCTCCTTGTGTGTTCGCTACCAGCATAACCAACAACGCATCGTCGGTGCCGCTGACTACCGGACGCTGATGGCATGCCAGTTTCGAATCCAGCTTGCTGATCCCCGCTGTGCGGGTGCCGCCAGGGCTCGATAACGGGTTCTTCCGGAGCAAGGAGGGAAGCATCAACGGCTATTGACGCGTCAGTTGAGCCTGATCGAGATGCGGGCCTTCCATCCGCGGGGACGACACCAGTGCGTCAGGGCCACCGAAACGCGCCAGTTGCATTTCCCGCAGACGACTCAGGGTACGACGAAAGGGAAAAGCCAGGTGCCCCGCGGGATAGAGCCCTTCCATGGAAACTCGGGCTTCGACATGCAGGGGAACGCCACGGTCATAGCATTCATCGACCAGGGCAATGAACCGGCGTACGCCGTCATCTTGTCGGGACAGCGCCGGCAGCTCGCGGTCGCCGGCTTCGACCCTGGTGCCGGCATCCTCGGTGCCACGCGCGATCCTCGCGGCGACGGGCGTGCCACCGAGACACGGCACCTCGCCGAGCAGAACATGATGAAAGCGGTCACACAGGGCGATGAAGTCCAGGGCCGCCAACGGCCGTTCGCAGAGGGCCGCATAACGGCACCACACGACTGACTCGCTCCGGGCCTCCACGTCGATCGGCAGGTGAGCCAGGGTGAAAGGCTCGGTACACGCGGCGTCATCGCCGTTGAGCCGCTCGAAGACCCTCGGCAGCACACTCGCCTCGCCCTCGCCGCGCACCCAATAGCGTTGTTCGATCGCTCCCGGATGGCGTCGATGATCCTGGTCGCCGTCCAGGTGCACCACCCGGGTATTGCGCTCGATGGCCTCGATGGCCGGCAGGAAACGCTCACGATTAAAGCCGTCGGCATAGAGCCCCGAGGGCGCCTGATTGGACGTGGTCACCAGGGTCACGCCCTGCTCGAACAGCTCTCCCAGCAAACGACCCAGCAGCATGGCATCGGCGATATCGGTGACGAACAGCTCATCGAGGCACAGCACACGTGCCTCGGCGCTCAACTCGACGGCCAGCCGATGCAACGGATCGGCAGTCCCCGTCAATTGGAACTGGCGACGATGCACCCAGCGCATGAAGTGATGGAAGTGCTGCCGCTTCGACGGAACCGCCAGCGCCCGGTGGAAACGATCCATCAGCCAGGTCTTGCCTCGCCCCACCGTGCCCCACAGGTAAACGCCCGGGACAGACTTCTCGCCACGCTCCAGGGCACGGTGGGCGTCCTCGAGCGCGTCGACCGCCCGCCGCTGGGCCTCATCCGCCACGAAGCCATTCTCCAGGGCGCGTCGATAAGCGGCCAGGGGGGATGTCATGTGTCGGCTCCACGCCACGTCTTGAGCAGGGTCACCACGCCCAGTACCAGGCCGCCGGCCACTACGCCGACGACCAGATTGAGCAGCATCGGGGTCAGGCCGTGCACGATGGCATCGAGCAATGTCAGCAGACTGGCTCCGGCCACGAGGACCTCCTCTGTCGCGATGGTGAACGTGTAGACTCCAGCATAACCGCAGACTTCATCCGCGCCGAGCATGAAGATGATCGCGCAAGCGAAAAAGCCCCGCCAACCTGGCGGGGCAAGACAAGGAGAGAATCGCCGATTCAGCCGAGCTGGAAGGGGTAGACGCTACCGATGCGCAGGATACGGGTCAGTTCGTCGAGGGCGGCGAGGGTCTCCTCGGCGAGTTTCGGGTCGGCCAGGTCGTCGGGCGCCAGGCGGTCCCGGTAGTGACGTTCGACCCAGGTCGTCAGCGCTGCGTAGAGGTCGTCGTCGAGCAGCACCCGGCCGGAGACGGCGGCGCGCTCCGACGCCGAGAGCGCCACGCGCAGCCTCAGGCAGGCCGGACCGCCGCCGTTGCGCATGCTCTGTTTGACGTCCTTGACCACCACCTCGCCGATCGGGTTGTTGCCGGCCAGCAGATGATCCTGGATGCAACGCCAGACCGCCTCGCGCTCCTGGCATTCGCCGGGTACCACCAGGGTCATGGTGCCATCGGGATTGCTGAGCAGCTGGGAGTTGAACAGATACGACGCCACGGCATCGTCGAGACCGACCGCCTCGCGCGGCACTCGCACCGGGATCAGCGGCTCGGGCATCCTGGCACGCAGCGCCTCCAGGGTGCCCTCCTCATCGCGGAAGGCCATCTCATGATAGAGCAGCACGGGGCCATTGCCCACCGCGATGACATCGTTATGGAAGACGCCGGCATCGATGGCCTCGGGATGCTGCTGGGCAAACACCGTCTGCGCATCGCCGAGCCCGTGCTGACGCGCCACCGCCTGACTGGCTTCCAGAGTCTGGCGAGCGGGATAGCGACGCGGCTCGACGCCATCGCCGCCGAACGCCTGGCGACCATAGACGTAGAGATGCACCCCGGCCTCGCCGTGCCCCGCGCACAGCCGGGTGTGGTTGGCCGCTCCCTCGTCGGAAAAGGCCGGCGTGGCGGGCAGCACCGGATGGTGTGCGAAACGCGTCTCGTCGGCGAAGATCGAAGCCAGGACGCGGCCGGTAGTGGCCGGTTCCAGGTAACGATGGAAGCTCGACTGCAGGTTGGCCGGCGTGAAATGCACCCGACCGTCGGCGGCGTCGACGCTCGGCGTCACCGTCCCCGCATTGGCGGTCCACATGCTGGAAGCGGAACACACCGCACGCAACAGCTGCGGCGCGTCATGCGCGGCCCGGGAGAGCACCCGGGCATCGTCGCCGCCGAACCCCAGGGCGCGCAGGGCGCCCAGGTCCGGGCGCTGCTGGGGTGGCAGCACGCCCTGGGCATAACCGGCGTCCATCAGCGACTTCATCTTCTCGAGCCCCTGGAGGGCCGCCTCGCGAGGGTTGGCGACCAGGCCCTGATGGGTCATCGAGGCCACATTACCATGGGCCAGCCCCGAGTAATTGTGGGTCGGCCCTACCAGGCCATCGAAGTTGACTTCGCGAACATCGAATCCGTCTCGCCGGGCATCGCTCATAGCGTCACCCCCGGCGGCAGCTTGTCGGGCAGGTGCAGGTCCTCGCTCTCCATGGAGGCCACCGGGTAGGCGCAGTAGTCGGCGGCATAGTAGGCACTGGGGCGATGGTTGCCGCTGTCGCCCACGCCGCCGAAGGGCGCGTCGCCGGAGGCACCGGTGGTCTGGCGGTTCCAGTTGACGATGCCGGCGCGGATGCGCAGCAGGAAGTCATCCCAGTCGCCCCGTTCGCCACCGATCAGGCCGGCGGAGAGGCCATAGCGGGTGTCGTTGGCGAGCCGCAGCGCCTCGTCCCAGTCGCTGTAGCGATAGACCTTGAGCAGCGGGCCGAAATGCTCTTCATCGGGCACGTCCAGGCCGGTGACATCGATCAGCGCGGGCGACAGCAGGCTGGTCCCCTCCTCCAGGCGCGCCATGCGCGACAGTACCGTGCCGCCTCGAGCCTCCAGATCCGCCTGGGCGTCGAGCAGCCCATCCGCCGCGTCCAGGGTCGCCAGGCCACCATAGAAGCCAGCCGGCTCGGCGAACTGGCCGGCCACCCGCAGCTTGTCGATGGCCTCGCTCAGTGCCTCCAGCAGGCGATCCCCCACCGGCCCGCGAGGAACGATCAAGCGGCGCGCGCAGGTGCAGCGCTGGCCACCGGACAGGAAGGCCGACTGCAGGATGGTCAGCACGGCCGCGTCCTGGTCCGGCACATCCTTGACCACCAGCGGGTTGTTGCCACCGAGCTCCAGGGCCAGGATCTTGCCGAGCTGCTCGGCGAACTGGCGCTGCAGCAGGCCGCCGACCTTGGCGCTGCCAGTGAACAGCAGGCCATCGATGCCTGGATGCCGTGACAATGCCTGCCCCACCGGCGCCGCGCCCTGCACCAGGTTGATGACGCCTTCGGGCAGGCCGGCCTCGCGCCAGCATTGCAGGGTCAGGTCGGCGGTCAGCGGCGTCTGCTCGCTGGGCTTGAAGACCACCGTGTTGCCGGCCAGCAGTGCAGGCACGATATGGCCGTTGGGCAGGTGGCCCGGGAAGTTGTAGGGGCCGAACACCGCCATCACGCCATGGGGACGATGGCGCAGCACCGCCCGGGCATCACCCAGGTCACGCTCGCGCTCGCCGGCACGTTCCTGCTGGGCGCGAATCGAGATCGCCACCTTGCCGATCATGGCACCGACCTCGGTGCGCGCTTCCCACAACGGCTTGCCGGTTTCGTGGGCGATGGCCGTGGCCAGCGATTCACGGTGGGTTTCCAGCACTTCGCGGAAGCGCTCCACCAGGGCCTTGCGCTCCTCCAGGGGCGTGCGCGCCCAGGCCGGCATGGCGGCCCGGGCGGCCTCCACCGCCGCGCCCACCTGAACCTCGCTGGCGGCACCGCCGGACCACAGCGCTTCGCCGCCAACGGGGTCATGCTTGGCGAATGTCTCGGCCTCGCCGGACTGCCATTGGCCGCCGATCAGTAGCTGTTGCGTCGCCTTCATCATGTCTCCTCGTCGGTATCCAGAATGCGCAGGGTGTCGCCCGAGCCGACCTCGAGCCGCTCGGCTTCGGCCTCGCTCAGAGTCAGCACGCCCTCTGTATCGGGACCGCGTCCCACCCAGGCCGCGCGGAAGTCGGCCATGATGGTGTTGGCAGCCAGCCAGCGCGGGCGCGGTGTCTGTTCCAGCTCGCCGGCCTTGATTTCGACCCGACAGGTCCGCGACAGGCGCACGCCGCGCACGTCGTCGATATAGGCCTCCACGGTGGGCCCGCCATCGAAGATGTCGATGAAGCCTTCCCAGCGCAGCCCTTCCTTCTTGAGCATCGCCAACGCCGGGCGCGTGTGCTCGTGTACCTGGCCGATGCAGGCGCGTGCCTCTTCGGAGAGAAAGGGCGTGTAGATCGGGAACTTGGGCATCAGCTCGCCGATGAAACTCTTCTGGCCCAGCCCGGTGAGCCGATCGGCCTCGTTGAAGTCCATGGGGAAGAAGTGGCTGCCCAGGCACTCCCAGAAGGGGCTACGCCCCGACTCATCGAACAGGCCACGCATCTCCGCCAGGACCTTGTCGGGAAAGCCATCGCGGAATTCAGCCATGAACAGCCAGCGCATCATCGACAGAAGCGCGCCGTTGCGTTCGTGGCGGCGATCGGCACCACGATACTCGGGGCGCAGGAACAGCGAAGCCACCTCGGCATCGCCGGTATGGTCCGAGCTCAGAAAGAGCGTATCGATGGTGCGGTGCAAGTCGAGCTGCACCGAGGAATGCGCCAGGGTGCCGACGCGATAGTGGTAAAAGGGAATCTCGCGTCCCACCTGGCTCTCAATGGCGCAGCAGCCGGCGAGGCGGCCTTCGACCTCGTCCTCGAGCACGAAGAAGTACAGGCGCCTGTCTTCCGGTGTCTCGCCATTGAAGGCACTCACCGCCGAAGCGATCTTGGCGGCCAGGAAGGGCTCATTATCGGGCAGCGAGGTGAACCCCACTCCCGTTTCACGGGCCACTGCCCGCAGTTCGTCCAGGTCGGACTCGGCAATCGGTCGGATGCGCATTACAACTCTCCCTCGTCGTAACCCGGATCATGCTCGGCACCGGCGAGTGCCAGCGGCGCGGCAAGCACGGCGCGGCCTTCCTCGACGCCGAGCAACTCGGCGTGCTCCGGCGACAGCATCAACTGGCCGGTGGGTGACAGGGCATAGCGCGCCACCACGCAGCGGAAATCGTCGAGGCGCTGATTGGCCACCATGGCCGGCTCGGCATCCGGCAACGAATGGGGCGGACGAATGCGTACCGGATGCCAGGCGGCATGGCGAAAACTCTCGAGCCGCTCGCGTTCGCCCTTGATTACCGGGCCGGCATCGAAGATGTCGACATGTCGCGAACGCAGGAAGCCTTCGGCGAGCATCTCGTTCATGGCCGACTCGTGCTCCGGATGCTCGCGGCCCACGGCGGCCCGTGCCTGGGGCGTGAGCAGCGCCTGGTAGAGCGGAAACTGCGGCATCACCTCGGCGATGAAGCTCTTCGAGCGCACCCCGGCCACATAGTTGATCTCTTGGAAATCGCGCACGAAGAAATGGCGCCCCACGCTGTTCCAGAAGGGCGACTGCTGCTCGTCGTCCAGATAACCGGGGAAGGCCATCGCCAGGATCTCGGCGAATCGCTCCGGGTACTGGGCGATGAACATCAAGCGAGCACGGCGCAGCAGGCTCTCGGCGCTGGTGCCCCGGTAGTGAGCGTCGAGCGAGTAAGCACATAACAGGCTGGCTTCGGAGACCTCATGAGAGAGCGACAGCGTCTGCACTTCGCGACGTACGTCGAGCTGCTGCGAGGCGTGAATCAGCGTCTCCTGACGGTAGGTGTAGTAGGCCTCCCGGGCACCGGCCTGGGCGCGGATGGTGGCGGTACCCACCGCCTCCCCTCGCTCCAGGTCCTCGAGCACGAAGGTATAGTGCTCGTCGCCGGGAAACTCCACCTCGGCCTCGAAGGCCCGCTGTGAGCGCGCGATGCGCTCCTCCAGTCGGTCGCGGTGCGCCGGCAGGTTGGTCAGGCGCGGCGTGGCGCTGCCCGCCAGCCGCTCAAGGGCCGGCAGATCCGCCGGCCGGGCAGGACGTACCACCAACATGTCATGGCCTCCACGTGATTCGGCTTCCGGCATGGTGGGGACGCGACTCACTGGTCGGCCACCAGGCGTGCGACGGCACGCTCGAGACGCGCCATGCCTTCGGCGATGTCCGCCTCGGGGATCACCAGCGACGGCGCCATGCGCAGTACATTGGGACCGGCCACCAGCGCCATCAGGCCTTCCTCGATGGCCAGCGGCAGGATGTCCTTGGCGCGTCCCTCGTACTCGGGACGCATCTCGGCGCCGATCAACAGCCCCATGCCGCGCACTTCCTTGAAGACGCCATGCTTGCGGTTGATGGCCTCGAGATGCTCGCGGAACAGGTCGTGACGCTTGGCCACACCCTCCAGCACCTCGGGGGTGTCGATATGCTCGACCGCTGCCAGAGCCACGGCAGAGGCCAGGGCGTTGCCGCCGTATGTCGAACCATGGGTGCCCAGGCCTAGCGACGGTGCGACGCGGTCGGTGGTCAGCATGGCACCTACCGGGAAGCCGCCGCCGAGCGCCTTGGCGGAGGTCAGGATGTCCGGCGTCACGCCGTACTGCATGTAGGCAAACAGCGAGCCGGTACGGCCCACGCCGGTCTGCACCTCGTCGAAGATCAGCAAAGCATCGTTGGCATCGCAAAGCTCGCGCAGCCCCTTGAGGAACTCGGGGTCGGCAGGAATGATGCCGCCCTCGCCCTGCATCGGTTCGACCATCACCGCGCAGGTGTCGGCATCGATCAGGTCGCGCACGCTCTCGAGGTCATTGAAGTCGCCATGCACGATGCCGCCGGGGACCGGGCCGAAGCCCTGGGAATATTTCGGCTGACCACCGACGCTGACGGTGAAGAAGGTCCGACCATGGAAGGACTTACCGAAGGAGACGATGCGGCTCTTGTGCTCGCCGTGATTGTCGTAGGCCCAGCGACGCGCCAGCTTGAGCGCCGCCTCGTTGGCCTCGCCTCCGGAATTGCACAGATAGACCTTGTCGGCGAAGGTACGCTCGACCAGGCTGCGCGCCAGCTTCAGGGCCGGCTCGTTGGTATAGACATTGGCCAGGTGCCACAGCTTGTCGGCCTGATCCTTGAGGGCATCGACCAGCACCGGGTGGCAATGACCCAGGGCGTTCACCGCGATCCCCCCGGCGAAATCGATGTACTCCTTGCCCTGCTGGTCCCACAGACGGCTGCCCTCGCCACGCACCGGAATGGTCTTCTGGGGCGCATAGTTGGGCACCATGTACTGGTCGAAGTCGCTGCGGGTCGGGGTCTGGGTCATGTCACGCTCCTTTTGCTCGAGAAGGCTCGGAAGGATGGATCATCGTTCTTTCGAGTCGATGCATTCGAGTATAGGGAGCGCGGACCGAAGGGGCTTTCAGCAATGGGACGGCGAATTGTGAAAGAAGGCAGCGAACCGAATCAGCTCGAACCGGTCTCGGGCGACCGACGTTCGCGCCAGGCACGTGGCGAATCGCCCTCGAAACGACGCCAGGCACGCCTGAGCTGGCGGTCGTCGCCGAACCCGACCTCCTCGGCGATGCGTGCCAGGCGCCAGGGTGTCTCTTCCATCAACTGTCGGGCAAGCTGCAGACGCAGACGCTGCAGATAGTCGTGCGGCGACATCCCGGCGACCGCCATGAAGCGCCGCCGCAGGTGACGTTCGCTCATGACCGCCACCCGTGCCATGTCGACCATCGTCCACACGTCCCCCAAGCGGGCGCACAGGGCATCCTGCAGTCGGTGGATGCGCTCGTCGACATGATTGCGCCCTTCCAGCCAGCCGGTCAGTTGCGGCTCATGGCCGCTGCGGCGCAGGTAGAGCACCATCTCCCGCGCCACCGCCAGGGTCAGCCGATGCCCGCGTCGCCGGGTCAACCAGTGCAGCATGGTGTCGATTCCCGTGGAGATCCCGGCGCTGGTAAGAATGGGCCCATCCTCGATGAAGATGCAGTCACCCTGGACACGCGCCCCGGACGCCAGCGCTTCCAGCCGCGACAGCAAGGTATGGTGGGTGGTGCAGCGCCGCCCATCCAGCAGGCCGGCCTCGGCCAGCAGCAACGAGCCCGAACAGACCCCCATGACCGTACCGACCGCCGGCGCATGATGACGCAGCCAGTCGACAATGAGTGGCTGAAGGGCCGGATCAATGCCCTGCCGATACTGACCGGGCACCAACAACAGATCCCAGGCCTGCGGCGTCCCTGGCAAGGGTTCGATCCCGCTCAGCGCCAGCGGCCCCAGCCAGTCGAGTTTCTCGCTGGGGCCGACATAGCGAATTTCCAGGCCTTTCTGCATGCGCTGCGCACAGTGCAGCACCTGGAGCGGGCCCACCAGGTCGAGCGGGACCTGGCCGGGGAGCATCAGCACCCCGACCCTCAGAGACGACGTGGCCTCACGCGACATGCGCTTCCCATTCCTTCGCCAGGCCGGCGACATCGACGATGCGCGCGAAGCGACCTTCCAGCACCAGCTCGGTACGCGCGCGAATATCCTCGGCGGACCAGGTTCGGCCCAGCCGGCTCATGGGGAAGGTCAGGGTCGCTTCGCTGACGAAGTCCACCTCGAAACCGAGGTCGGCGGCGACACGGGTGGTGGTCTCGCAGCACTGCTCCGTACGAATGCCGCTGATGAGCAATCGCCCGATGTCTCGCTCGCGCAGCCAGCCCTGCAGCTCGGTATCGGTAAAGGCGTTGTGGGCCCGCTTGTGGAAGGTCGCCGCCGCCGGTTCGTCGAACCCCTCGAGCGGACGAATCAGGCCATTCACGGGATCGAAGGGCGTCGCACTGCCCGGTTCCTCGTGAAAGATGCGCACCACGGGAATTCCGGCTTGCCGGGCCAGCTCCAGCAAGGCGTGTTGCCGCTCGCGCCAGGGCGCGGCCAGGGCTTCGTCCCAATAGTCACGGGCCGGGAAGGAAGCTTGCACGTCGATCATCAGCAGGGCGGTGTTCATGGAGAAAGCCTCTCATGGCAAGTGGAGTGGCCACCTTAGCGCCGGAGCGCAGCCGTTGACGCCCTCGAACGGCCGACGAGCGGACCATTTCGGCCATCTTGATGATCCTGGCCGGGGCTCAGCCCAGCCGCTCCTCCCGGGGCGTCATGCCGAAGTGATTGCGATAGGCGGTGGAGAAATGCGCCGCCGAGGAAAAGCCGGTCTGCAGGGCGATCTCGCCGGCGGGACGGTCACTGTCACGCAGCAATCGACGCGCCTGCTGCAGGCGCAGGTTGAGGTAATAACGGCTGGGCACGGCCTGGAGATACTTCTTGAACAATCGCTCGAGCTGGCGCCGCGAGATGCCGAGGTGCTCGGCCAGCTCGTGAGTCGTCAGCGGCTCCTCGATGTTCGACTCCATCAGCGCCACCGCGTCCACCAGGCTCTGGGGAGCGTGACCAAGCCGCGTGCGCAGTGGCACCTGCTGGGGCTCGTCGCCCATGCGGATACGCTCGAGCACGAAGTGCTCGGAGATGCGCTCGGCCAGTTCGTCCCCATGATGGCTGCCGACCAGGGTCATCATCATGTCCATGGCGGCGGTACCGCCCCCGCAGGTCAGCCGGTCGCGGTCGATCTCGAACAGCTGCTGGGACAATCGGACCCGGGGATACGCCCGGGCGAAGGCTTCGAAGCGCGGCCAGGGCAAGGTGGCACGATAGCCGTCCAGCACCCCGGTACGCGCCAGCACTTCGGTGCCGCCACCGATGCCGCCCAGCACCACCCGGGCGGCGGCCAGACGCTGCAGCCAATCGGACAGCGGCCGGGGCACGCTGCCCGTCAGAGGGCCCGGCGCGCACACCAGCAGCAGATCCAGGGACGGCCCCGCTTCCCCTGCGGTTGCCTGAGGCAACAGGGCCTGGCCGGAGGCACTGGCAACGGGCCGCTCATCGACGGCGAAGGTCGACAGGCGATACAGCGTGCGCCCGGCCAGTCGGTTGGCCACATGCAAGGGCTCGGTGGCACAGGCCTGGGCCAGCATCGAGAACCCGGGCAATACCACCACGCCCACGTCGCGCGTCAGACCGGGGGAAAGCGGCGAGGCCTTGCCATCAGCGGCCATCATCGACATCGTGCAGGGTATCGATGAAGGCATTGGACCGGGAAATCGCCGCTTGCATGCGCGTCCTCAGCGCGGCGACATCACGCTCCAGTCCGTCGACTTCCCCACGCAATGCGCCGATCGCCCGGGCGTTGAGGTTGTGCTTCAACAGCAGCACATTGTCGCGCATTGCCAGCAGCACGGGATGCATGCTGTCGGCGGCGTTCTGCATGGCATCCCGCATCTGCGCATAACGCTGACGTGTCTGCCGCAGCCGTTGTTCGGACAGGCGTCGATACTCGGCGCTCTGATAGAGATCGAGCTCGTCCTCCCACTCGTCGAACAAGGCAGTGGCCACTGACTCGATGTCGTCGATGCGTTCCTCGACCCGATCGGCGGCGACGTCGCTGCGCTCGTAGGCCTCATCGAGACGCTCATAGGTCTGCGACAGCTCGCTGTCGGGGACCCGCACCACGGCTCGGAACTGCTCCAGCGCCGACACGAACTGTTCCTCGGCCGCCACCTGAGCGTCGCGCCCTTCCTCGACCCGCTCAACCATCAGATCGCGCTTGTGGATGCCAACCTTCTCCAGAGCGCCATAGTAGGCGCTCTGGCAACCGGTCAGCAAAAGCAGCATCAGAACCGACCCCAGCCAGGCATGGAGCGGTAGCGGTTGGGTTCGACGCATCATGTCGCCTCTCTCAGAGCTCGACAACATCGAAGGTCGCGACCGTGTCGACATCGGCCTCGTAATCCACATCGTCCCGCTCGAAGCCGAACAGCTTCAGGAAGTCGTGCTTGTAGCCGGCGTAGTCGGTGATCTCGAACAGGTTGTCGGTAGTGACCTCCGACCACAACGTCTTGCAGGCCTGCTGGACGTCGTCGCGCAGCTCCCAGTCGTCGAGACGCAGGCGGCCGGCGTCATCGGTCTCGGCATGCCCTTCATCGAGATAGAGGCGCTCGCCGAACAGCCGGTTGAGCTGGTCGATGGTGCCTTCGTGGAGTCCCTGCTCCTTCATCACCTTGTAGACCATGGCGATATACAGCGGCATCACCGGGATCGCCGCGCTGGCCTGGGTGACCACCGACTTGAGTACCGCCACATTGGCGCCACCGCCCTGCGCGCCGAGGCGCTTGTCGATCTCGCCGGCGGCACGATCGAGGTCTTCCTTGGCCCGACCCAGGGCGCCGTGCCAATAGATCGGCCAGGTGATCTCGGTGCCGATGTAGCTGAAGGCCACGGACCTGGCCCCCGGCGCCAGCACGCCGGCACGATCCAGGGCGTCGATCCACAGCTCCCAGTCCTCGCCGCCCATCACATCGATGGTGTCGGCGATCTCCTGCTCGGAGGCCGGCTCGACCTCGGCTTCGGTGATGGCGTCCTTGTTGGTATCGATGGCGGTGGCGCGGTAGGTCTCGCCGATCGGCTTGAGGCTCGAGCGCTTGAGCTCGCCGCTGTCGGGCAGCTTGCGCACCGGAGACGCCAGGGAGTAGACCACCAGGTCGACCTGGCCGAGATCCTGCTTGATCAGCTCGATAGCCTTCTCGCGCGCCTCATGGGAAAAGGCATCGCCATTGATGGACTTGCTGTAGAGGCCTTCGGCCTTGGCGAACTTGTCGAAGGCAGCGGCGTTGTACCAACCGGCAGTGCCGGGCCTCTTCTCCGTACCCGGCTTCTCGAAGAACACGCCGAGGGTATCGGCACCGTAGCCAAAGGCCGCGGTGACGCGTGCCGCCAGGCCATAACCGCTGGAGGCGCCTACCACCAGCACTTTTTTGGGGCCGGTGCTCTTGTCCAGGCCTCGCGCCCGCGTCGCCTCGATCTGCTCGAGCACGTTCTTCTCGCAACCGACAGGGTGAGTGGTGGTGCAGATGAAACCGCGTACCTTGGGCTTGATGATCACGACAGACCTCTTCGTTGAATACCGAGGAGCCGCGCGGGGCGGCATCCGGAAAGTTGTTTTGCCAATGGCGACATTCTAGCGACACTGGACGGCACTGTCCGCCCTGATCGACTCGCGAGGCCGTGACACCGGTCGAGATATTGTCGAGAGCCACCGGCTGGGGCAGCATGAATAGTGACCCCGATATTCGACAGAATGAGCAGGAGACCGCCAATGGATGCCCAGACCCTCGTCGACGAGCGTGGCGAATTATGGCTGGCACTGGCGCCCCTGTGGCTGGAGCGGGAACCCAGGGAGACCGATTATGCCCGCATGGTCGAGGTCATCCAGCGCCACGACCTCAGCGTTCAGGAGCTGGAATGGGTCTTCCGCCTGGAGCTGGCGCCGGTGCTCTCTCGTCAGCAGATGTCCGTGGCCAGCGAATGGCGTCACTTCGACGACCACAAGCTGATGCGCCTGCTGGTCGCCCATAACCTGAGGCTCAAGGGCTGGCGGCGCAAGACCTGGGCCCTGTTCTCGGGCCTGACCACCATGATGGCTCGCCACCGCTGGAACGAACTGATGGAACGGGTGTTGATCGCGCGGGGCGAGACCTTGTCATGATCGCCGATTGAGGATCACCCTCCTCAGGACTCGTCGAGGATCCTCTCCAGCGCCTCGTTGAGTTCGCCGATACCCGCCCGCGGCGAGAATCGGCGCACGACGCGGCCATCCCGGGCCACCAGGAACTTGGTGAAGTTCCATTTGATGACACCTGTACCCAGCACCCCCGGTGCATCTCGCTTGAGTTCGACGAACAGGGGATGGGCATGACGCCCATTGACGCGGACCTTCTCCATCAGCGGAAAGGTCACGCCATACGTCTGCTCGCCGAAGGAGCAAAAAGACGAGGCTGACTCGGGTGACTGTCGACCGAACTGATTGCAGGGGAAGGCCAGTACGGTGAAGCCGCGATCACGGTGGCGACGATAGAGACGCTCGAGTTCGCCGAGCTGAGATGTAAAGCCACAACGGCTGGCCACATTGACGACCAGGAGCGCCTGGCCGCGCAGCGCGCGAAGGTTGAAGGGCTCGCCGCTATAGGTGCGGCAATCATGATCATGGATGCTCATGGCTCGGGCTCGCTGTCTATTCCATCAAGATGCCATGCCGGCTCCCTCGGCGCCAGTCCTGCGCCAACGGCTCACCCAGGTGCCACAAGAGCGCCGTCACGGACGAGCGTCTCCACCACCTGACGCGTGTCCGGCGTCACCTCATCGAGCGCCAGGGCCCGATCAGGGGAAAGCCAGAAAGCCTCGGCGACTTCATCCGCCTGCAGGGCCAGGGGGCCATCATAGTCGACCAGGTAGGCGCTGCCGAAGATGTGGTTACCATCCCGGGCATGCACGAACTCCAGCATATGCCGCAGAGGCACCCCGACGATCCCGAGCTCCTCGGCCAGTTCGCGCCGCGCCGCCACATGCACCGCCTCTCCGGCACCGACCACGCCCCCGGCGGCCAGGTCGATGCCACCGGGAAAAACCTCCTTGCTCCGGGTGCGGCGCTGCACACACAACTCGCCCCGCGTGTTGCGCACCACGATATAGGTAGCGCGATGCCAGAAGTGGTAGCGCCGCATGGTGGCGCGCGGCGCGCTGCCGCAAGGCCGGTTGCGCGCATCCACCAACTGGATGCTTTCGTCGGAAATACGCTGGACCGTCGCCGACTCGGGCGACGCACCTGGGGCGGTGGCCATGAAGACTCCCTGCAGGGAAATAGGATCAGCCTAACGGCTCACCCCGGGCACGTCATCTCCCCGTTACCCACCACCGCGTTTCCTTCGTCCCTTGCCGGCGCCTGCGTTACAGTCTTCCTCCCCTCCCGACAATGATGACAAGGGCCGAGCGATGCGTGACACCGATGCGAATGCCGATAAACGCCAGGTAGGCCTCGACGATGAAGGAGGCGTCCACTGGGATCAGACGATGAGCTACGGCCAGTACCTGAACCTCGACGCCCTCCTGGATTGCCAGCGCCCGCTATCGAGCGAGCATGACGAGATGCTGTTCATCGTCATCCACCAGGCCTCCGAACTGTGGATACGCCTCTGCCTGCACGAAGCGCACGGCGCCGCCGAGCGCATTCATCACGGCGACCTGCGCCCTGCCTTCAAGATGCTGACTCGGGTCGCGCGCATCCAGGAGCAGCTCATCAACGCCTGGGAGGTCCTCGTCACCATGACCCCGGCGGATTACCTGAGCTTTCGCGACGAACTGGGTCAGAGCTCCGGCTTCCAGTCATATCAGTACCGGGAACTGGAATTCCTGCTCGGCAACAAGAACGCCCGCATGATCGAGGCCCACCGCGCCCACCCTCGCCACTACGATCGACTGCACGAGGTGCTGCAGGCACCCAGTCTCTACGACATCACCCTGCAGCGATTGGGACAGCGCGGCTTCGACATCCCGGCTGACCGCCTGGAGCGGGACTGGTCCGAACCCTATGTCCCCTCAGCCCGCGTCGAGGCCGCCTGGCGCGAGATCTACCGGGATACCGAGAGCCACTGGGACCTTTACGAGCTGGCCGAAAAGCTGGTGGATCTGGAGTACAACTTCCAGAAGTGGCGCTTCAGTCACATGAAAACCGTCGAGCGTATCATCGGCTATCGCCATGGCACCGGCGGCACGGGTGGCGTCAGCTATCTGGTCAAGGCCCTCGACCTGCAATTCTTCCCCGAACTCTGGTCCGTGAGAACCACCATCTGACCGCCGTCCAAGGCGTTGACCAGACACCGACGGGCCACCATGCTCAGAACAGGCCCGCCATCGGAGCTGCCCATGCAGGATCACGCGCCACGAGCCCGGCTGGCGACCCATGAAGTGGTCAACCAGCCCCCGTCCCCCGCAGATCGCGACCTCCTCGAGGGTGACCTGCCGATGCGCGAGGCACTGGCGCGGGAAGCCCCCGGCTGGGTTGCCGAACGCCTGGCCCCGCTGGGACGCGAGGTCGGCAGCGAGCACGTCCGCGCTCTTGGCGAGGCGGCCAACCGCCATCCGCCCGAACTGCGACTGTTCGACCGCTACGGGCGACGCCTGGATGCCGTCGACTACCACCCGGCCTACCATGCGCTGATGCACATGGCCATGGACTCCGGCTGGCATGCGGTCGCTTGGCAGGAAGAAGGCCGTGGCGGCCACCAGGCCCACGTAGCCGCCCTCTACCTGCTCACCCAGGCGGAGCCCGGCTTCTGCTGCCCGGTGACCATGACCCATGCCGCCATGCCGGCGCTGCGCCACTCGCCGTCCCTTCATGCCCGCTGGTCTCCCGGCCTGCTGCACTGGGACTACGACCCCCGTGCGCTACCCGCCGTGCGCAAGACGGCGCTGACCTTCGGCATGGCGATGACCGAAAAACAGGGCGGCAGCGACGTTCGCGCCAACACCACTCGCGCCACCCCCGACGCGAACGGCTGGCGGTTGATCGGCCACAAGTGGTTCTGCAGCGCCCCCATGTCGGACGCCTTCCTGACCCTGGCGCAGACCGAGGACGGCCTCGGCTGCTTTCTGGTGCCGCGCTTCACCCCGGACGGCGAACGCAACGCCATCGAGCTGCAACGGCTCAAGGACAAGTGCGGCAACCGGGCCAACGCCTCGGCGGAAATCGAATACCGTGATGCCTGGGCCGAGCCGCTGGGCGAGCCCGGACGCGGCGTTGCCACCATTCTCTCGATGGTCCAGCAGACCCGGTTGGACGCCGCCACCGCACCGGTAGCGATGATGCGTCAGGCGCTGGACGAAGCCTGGCGGCACGTGCGCGTACGACACGCCTTCGGCCGGCGCCTGGCCGAGCAGCCCTTGATGCGCACTCTGCTCGCCGACATGGCACTGGAAGTCGAGGCCGGCGTCGCCTTGACCCTGCGCACCGCCCGTGCCTTCGACGGCGCCGCACGAGGCGACGCCCACGAGACCGCCCTGGCCCGGCTGTTGCCGGCCCTGGCCAAGTACTGGCACAACAAGCGCGCGCCCGGTTTCCTGGCCGAGGCCATGGAATGCCTCGGCGGCATCGGTTACGTGGAAGAGTCCCCGCTGGCGCGGCTCTACCGCGAAGCGCCGGTAAACTCCATCTGGGAAGGCTCGGGCAACGTCATCTGCCTGGATGTCCTGCGAGTATTCGCTCGCCACCCCGAAGCCCTGACGGCACTTCGCCAGGAACTCGACACGGCGCGCGGCGGGTCGTCGGCATTGGACGCCGCCGTGCAGGAACTCATCACGCGTCTCGAAGCGCCACCGGATACCCTGGAGCGTCAGGCACGCTGGCTGACCCAGCGCCTGGCCCAGTGTCTCCAGGGAGCCCTGCTGCTGCGCCACGCGCCAGCCGAGATCGGCGAGACCTTCTGTCGTTCCCGACTCGTCGACGCCAGCCCCGTCTTCGGCGCCCTGCCGCCGGATGCGCCCGAAGATGCGATTCTGAATCGCCTTCACGCCTGAGAAGCGCCCGGAATGTACGATAGGATAGCCTGGGAAGCCCTCTCGCCCCTGCCAACCGGAGCCGCTCATGGAGGACTGGACCCTCAGATGGATCCTGGGTCAGGCCGTCAGCCTGACCGCCCTGGCGCTGTGCATCGTCGCCTTTTCCAGCAAGCGCGACGACCGGCTGTTCGTGATCCTCGTCTTCGCCAATGTCGCCTTCGCCGCGCAGTTTGCCCTCTTCCAAAGCTGGGTGGCTTCCGGCATCTCCGCGCTGATCGTGCTGCGTATCATCCTGGCGCGACGCTACCCGAGCCATATCGGCATCATGGTCGCGGTGCTGATCGCGACCCTGGTCATCGCGGCCCTGACCTGGAGCGGGCCACGCGATATTCCGGCCCTGGCGGCGGGGTTATTGGGTACCTATGGCATGTTCATGTTGCGCGGCATCGCCATGCGTGTCCTGTTGGCCAGCGCCGCCTTCTGCTGGATCATCAGCAACCTGCTGGCAGGCTCCATCGGCGGCAGCATTGCCGAGACCCTGATCTTCATCACCAATGTGGTAACCATTCAGCGTCTCAGGCGTGACGCCCTGTTGCATGGCGCCCCTTGAGACGCCTGCGTGTCTCGAACGCCGTACGGCCTCGCTGTCACCCACCAATGGGGCCCAGGGCGACCCGCAACGCCAACGCCAGCAGCAATACACCGGTGGCCCGATTGATCCAGTGAGCGCGGGCCTGCAACCAGGGCAACACCCGGGAATGGGAGAGCCCGACGGCCACCAGCACATACCAGCCACCGTCGATGATCATGGCCGTGAACACGATGATCGCGCGAGCCGTCAGGCTCATGTCCGGCGTCACGAACTGGCTGAGCAGGGCGACGAAGAACAGGATGAGCTTGGGGTTGCCAAGTGCCACCAGCATCCCCTCGCGGGCCGCCTGCATGCCCGAAGTAGCCATGGCATCCGCTTCGAGCGCACCCGCTCGTCCGGCACGCAGTGCCTTGATACCCAGCCAGGCCAGATAGGCCGCGCCCGCCCAGGTGATCGCCTGGAACAACGTCGGGAAACTCACGATCAGCGCCCCCAGGCCCCAAACAGTCAGCAGCGCATAGAGCCCGACGCCCAGTGCATGAGACAAGGCCGCTGCCACGCCCGGCATGCGACCGCCGCCGAGCGTATGACGCAGCACCAGCGCCAGGCTAGGCCCGGGGGACATGGCCCCCATGGCGCAGACGGCCGCCAGCGACAGCCAGAGTGAAAGAGGCATGAGCATTCTCCATGGAGCTTGATCACGGGAAGGGGCACCAATGCGCAGGCGTTGCGGAACAGCGCTTAACGGTGGAACTGCCCCTCTCGTTCCGGCTGCCAGAGGATGGCGTCGACGCGAAGCGACGTCCGCTCCCCGCCGGGTAGCGGCCACTCGATGACATCACCGACACGTAGACCGAGCAGTGCCGCACCGACCGGCGCCATGACCGAGACACCATCCTCGGTGGCGTCCAGCGAACGAGGGTATACCAGGGTCCGCACGATCTCACGCTCGCGCGTCAGATCGGTGAAACGCACCTGGCTGTTCATGCTGATCACATCCATCGGGATCTCCTCCGGATCGAGCACCTCACCACGCTCCAGTTCCTCCTCCAGAGAACGCGCCACGGCATCGTCGCCAGCCGCATCGATGAGTCGTTGCAAACGCTCGGCATCGAGCCGATTGATGATCAAGGGGGGACGCACCGCCATATGAGCCTCCTTGCCGATATGTGGCATACGGGGGGTGACCAACGAAAACAGCCCTCCACCCGTTAGCAGGAGAAGGACTGTCCACAAAGCCACCATACGCCATCCTCGCGAGGAAAGACAGGCCGACAAGGGGCCCAGGTAATCCATTGCAGAATACCATCACGATTCGTGATGTTATTATCGAGATACTTCGTTTTCTTGATGCATCTCTTCGCGCCTACACTGCGCCTCCCCTACAGGTGAAGCAGGTCATGAATGGAGAGGCGAAAATGCGCGATTGGAAAATGCTTACCAGTCTGTCAGCCGGTATTTTGACGGTCGTCCTCTGGGGCAGCCTGCCGGTCCTCAAGCACCTGGCCTCCCTGCCTCCCATGCTCATCACCGCAGTCGCCATGGCCTGTGCTGCCGGCTTCACACGTCTCATCGGCATGGTCAAGACGACGAAGCGACTGGGTCGTGAACGATTCGGCGTCCGTCACTGGACAATGGGCGTCGGAGGACTGGTCGGGGCCCTGTATGGCTATTTCCTGGCACTCGAAGGCGGCGACCCGGCCAAGGTCACCCTGATCACCTACACCTGGCCGCTCGGCCTCGTGCTCGTTTCCGATCACCTGGACGGCAAGGGCCTACGGCCGATGCCCCTGATCGGTGCCAGCGTGGCGTTCGCCGGCATGGTCCCCTTGATCCTGGGCGACAACCAGGGCACCGCCACATCGCCCTGGGCGTATTTCGCCGGTGCACTCGCCGGCCTGTCGTGGATCGCCTTTTCCCTGCATCTTCGTCAGTCGGGCGGGCTATCCTCTCGCGGCTATCAACGGCTGTTCTTGCATGCTGGCGTGATCGCCCTGGCAATACACCTGGTGTTCGAATCGACACCCACTGCCACCACATCGCTGGACTGGCTGGCCGCCTGCCTGATCGGTATCGGTCCCTATGGCCTGGCATTCATCACCTGGGGCCATGCGCTGAAAAACGGCCCGACCACGCTACTCGGCGTCATGACCTATCTGGTACCGATCATCTCGGCAATGCTGCTGGTGGCACTCGGCTGGAGCACCCTGAGCCAGGAGCTGTTCATCGCCACCGCCGCCGTGGTCGGCGGCGCGCTATTGACCCAGAGCCGCTGGCCAGGGACGAACGGCCGGCCCCGCGGAAGACAGGAGGCCAAACAGTAACGAGGCCACTCGGCAGCGAATCAGGCACTGAAGCCTGGCAAGAGAAGAACGGGCAGAAGGAGACGGCGAGGAGGGGGTCTGCGAGAAGAAGGGAAATGCCGCTGAGCACTCCTTGACTGACCACATGTTGAAAAGTGGTGCCGGTGGTCGGACTCGAACCGACACACCCGTGAAGGCGGCGGATTTTGAAGCCGACGCGCACTCATAAAAATCAATGCGTTGCGTAACGTATTGTCGAAAAACCCAATACCCGTCCCAATACCAGAAATGCGCTTGGATGCTTCCGGATGCGACTTATCGCCAAGGCACCACGCCCCTCAGGGGGCATGGTGCGTCAGGTCGTGGAAGTGAATACCTGTCGCCTTGATGACAGCCGTCATGGTGCTCAGGGTGGGATTCCCCTTGGGGGACAGCGCCCGGTACAGGCTTTCGCGCGACACCTGGGCACGCTCGGCCACCTCCGCCATGCCGCCTCTCGCTTCCACCACATGGCGAAGCGCCATCAGGAAGGCCGATTCACCGCCCTCCTCGTCCAGCTCGTCAAAGGCGGTACGCAGGTAATCAAGCGCCATGTCCGGATCATCGCGCAGCATTTGGGTTACAGCATCGTCATGACTTTTCATGTGCGGGCTCTCCTTCGGTGGTCTGCCAGAAACGCTTTTGCCTGCTCTATGTCGGCTTGCTGGCGATTCTTCGTACCGCCGATCAACAACATCACCAGGCGCTGGCCTACCTTGGCGTAGTAAACGCGATAGCCAGGCCCGTAGTCGATGCGCAGCTCGAGCACCCCGTTACCCACGGCCTTGGAATCGCCGGCATTGCCTGCGGCCAGCCGGTTGAGGCGAGTCAGCACCCGCATGGCGGCCTGACGATCCTTGATCTTGGTCGCGTCCAGCCAGGCCTGAAATGGATCATGGCCGTCAGCGGTCAGGTAGTGCGTCAGCTCCATCATGGAGCTATTGTAGCTTAAAAGCTACGAAAGGGGGTCGGCTTATCGTCCGATACCAGAATATCCGGCTTCGAATGGGCACAACTCAAGTTCGCACCAAAGCTCCATTGACATGATGTTGACACTGGAGGAAGTTCCAAATGAACCAAGACGCAAGGGGAAGGGAAAGTAAGCGCTTGATGTAAAGTGGTGCCGGTGGTCGGACTCGAACCGACACGCCTGTTACAGCGGCGGATTTTGAATCCGTTTCAAGGCAATCACGGGCCGCGCTTGCTACCGCTATCGTCCGATATATCAACGCCTTACAGCATCACACTGGCTACATATACAGCATTGGTCGCACTCGATCTGCGACCAAACTGCGACCACCTGCCCTTGTTCATCACGGTGCAGCAGGTAGCCTGAGGCACTAGTCAACAGGAGGTAGCCTATGGGGAAATTCTTGGAGCAAGTGATTGCCAATCCAGCCTGGGTGCAAGCTATTGGCTCAATCCTCGCGATTCTAGCTGCTGCAGCAATAGCTGCGTGGCAACACTGGCGAGATGTCGCCATGCGAAAAGCACAGGATCGACGCTACCGGAGGACAATATTGTCAATTGCGGAACAGGCGGATAAAGATGCAGATGACATTATTAACAGGCTTAAAGATGACACATTCTTTCGCCACGAAGGTGCAGGAACTCCCCCTCTTAGAGATAAAATCAAGATCCTGAACACCGTAACCCTAGAGAGCCTGCCTGCCCCAGAGGGCTTTACCAGCCTCTACCACCTTCGAGATAACCTCCAGGCGCTGGTCAGCGTTGCTGAGTCTGAAGAAAGGGCGAACCACTCGCAAGGGGTACACCCTGAGTCGTATGAGTGTGCCTATGAGGCACGGAAGGAAGCTGCAAAGCAATTAGCCATATTCGCCAGAAGCATACCCCGATGATGGCCTAATATGTTGATTCATGGCTCTTCATCTATTTCAGTGGGTTAGGTGTCATTTCCAGCCCGCCGAAATGAAACAGGATCGCCGTCTTGAAACG